>NZ_CP045915.1:2544055-2862061 GCF_009650095.1 Gracilibacillus salitolerans
TATGACGGTGTAGCTACTTATCATACATCTTGTCATATGACTCGACTATTAGGTGTAAAAGAAGCGCCATTTCGATTATTGGAGAATGTGAAAGGGTTACAAATGATTGATTTACCGAATCGTCATGACTGCTGTGGATTTGGTGGTACATTTTCAGTGAAGATGAGTGACATTTCAGAACAAATGGTCGATGAAAAAGTTGAACATATTGAGGAAACACAGGCGAACCTTTTGTTAGGAGCAGATGGTAGCTGTCTGATGAATATCGGAGGACGTTTGTCGAGGAATGGAAGTCCGGTAGAGGTTAAGCATGTCGCCGAAATTTTGAATAGCAGAGGTGACGTATAATGCCGATGCATATTGGAGAAAAAGACTTTAAAAAAAGAGTAACAAAAGGATTAGAAGATGACTTTATGCGTGGGGCAGTTCGTTCTGCCCAAGGGAGATTACAAGATAAACGTGCCACAGCAGCTGACGAATTAGGAGACTGGGAAGATTGGCGCACACTTGGTTCAGAAATTCGTAGTCATACGATCGAACACTTAGACTTTTACTTACACCAATTAAGTGAAAAAGTAGCTGAATTAGGCGGGCATGTCTTTTTTGCTGAAACAGGTGAAGAGGCAAATGAATATATTCAAAAAGTAGCTAAAGAAAAAGAAGCAAAAAAAATAGCCAAATCGAAATCGATGGTAACAGAAGAAATTTCAATGAATGAAGCGTTAGAAGATATTGGCTGTGAAGTAATTGAAACAGATTTAGGCGAATATATTTTGCAAATTGATGATCATGATCCACCGTCTCATATTGTGGCACCAGCCCTTCATAAAAATAAAGAACAAATTCGTGATGTCTTTCATGAAAAATTGGATTACTTAAAATCAGAAAAACCAGAAGAACTGGCGTTATTTGCCCGTGAAAAATTACGGGAAGAATTTCTTTCAGCTGACTTAGGTATTACAGGCTGTAACTTTGCTGTTGCAGAATCTGGTTCTTTTGCTTTGGTCACCAATGAAGGTAATGCTCGCATGGTTTCAGCACTGCCGAAAACCCAGATTACCGTAATGGGAATGGAGAGAATTGTCCCAGGATGGGAAGAGCTGGATATTGTTGTTAGTTTATTAACGAGAGCTGCCGTTGGGCAAAAATTAACCAGTTATATTACCGCATTAACTGGTCCTAAACAGTTAGAAGAAGCAGATGGCCCCGAAGAGTTTCATTTAGTTATTGTTGATAACGGGAGATCGAAAATATTGGGTACAGAATTTCAGGAAGCATTACATTGTATTCGTTGTGCAGCATGTATTAATGTATGTCCAGTTTATCGTCATGTTGGTGGGCATGCATATGGATCGATTTATCCAGGTCCAATCGGCGCGGTGCTTTCTCCTTTACTATCGGACTATGATGAATACAAAGAATTACCTTATGCCTCCTCCTTATGCGGAGCATGTACAGAGGTTTGTCCAGTAAAAATACCGCTCCATGAGCAATTGATCATGCACAGAAGAAAAATTGTCGAGGATGAGAAAAAGACAACACTATCAGAGCGTGTGGTGATGCGTGGGTTTGAACAGCTTGTAAATTCAGCTAACCTTTATCGGACAGCAACGAAAATGGCGCCTTTTTTGACGACACCATTTGCTAAAAATCAGCTGATCACTAAAGGCCCGGGACCATTAAAACATTGGACACATGCAAGGGATTTCCCTCAGCCTGCTAATGAACGTTTTCGTGATTGGTTTAACAGTCGTGAGAAGCGAGGTGATAAAAATGCCAAAAGGTAATATTATCAATCGAGATTCCTTTTTAACAAATATCCGAGAAAAAATCGGAGGTATTGCTGCTGATAAGCCAGTTAGAAAACCTGAATGGACGGTTACCCCACAGAAAAAAGTATTAGAAGGATATGACCGTGATCAATTAATCAGTGTTTTGAAAGAACAGTGTAAAGAAATTCATACTGATTTCTATCAAACGAGATTGCAAGATTTATCCGAAGTGATAAGCAATGTGATGAAGGAATATGATTCAGAATCAATAGTTTATTCAGATGACTCTAGATTTGAAAATGCGGATATAGAAGATTATTTAAAAGACTTAAAAGCTTTTAAGTGGAATCGTACTGACAGGGAAGGATCAATAAGGATAGCGGAAAAAGCAGATGTGGGGATCACATTTAGTGATATCACATTAGCAGAATCAGGAACTGTTGTTCTATTAAATGATAAAGGGCAAGGACGTTCTGTCAGTCTTTTACCGGCCAATTATATTGCAATTATTCCGAAGTCCACGATTGTAAGAAGAATGACTCAGGCCACTGACTATATACATGCGCAAGTAGAAAAAGGGGTAGATATTGCATCTTGTATCAATTTTATTACCGGACCTAGCAATAGTGCCGACATCGAAATGAACCTTGTAGTCGGTGTACACGGACCAATCCACGCTGCCTATATCGTAGTAGACGACCTATAAAAACAAAAAAATACTGCACTAATTCCATAAACTGCGAAGTTATACGTTTTAGATTTGCTTTCTTCCATTCTTTCTGTAGAGGGTGTTATGTGACCGCTTCGGCAGAATACTGCGCTTTCCGTGGGCTCGGCTTCAGCTAACTTTGCAAAGAAAACCACTTCGCAAAGTGGATCTTCAGCTCTCGCTGTCCCACAGGAGTCTCCGTATTCTGCCTACGCTAATTTTAGTGTGCTAATTATTGTTGAATAGAACTTAGGGAACTATATTCATTGGATTTCCTGTCATTTAATTAGAACACAAATCTAAGCTGCGGGAAAAATGCGAGACTCCTGTGGGAAAGGAACAGTCTAAAGACCCCGCAGGAAGCGGTCTTGGCTTCCGAGGAGGCTGAAGTGTTCCCCACGGAAAGCGAGTATTTTTTCCGCAGCGTCGAGTTAGCACTCAACTATAAACAGAATGGAAGAAAGCTACATCAAGAAAAAACGTCATTGGTTCACAGTATATATCTACTACGAATCAGATGAAAAGAGAAGATATAAGTGTTTTTTGCTTGTATCCCTAGCCTGATTTAGGTTTCCTAGTTGTGTTCAGCGGGGATTCCTTGCTATGATAGAGTAAGATGTTGCAGGAAGGGGTAGGCAGAATGAATGTTTATCAGAATATGACGGAGTTGATTGGAAACACTCCTTTAGTTAAATTAAATCGTATCGTACCTGAGGGTGCTGCAGATATTTATGTGAAGTTAGAAATGTTTAATCCTTCGAAGAGTGTGAAGGATCGTGCTGCATCTAATATGATTGTAGAAGCGGAAAAGGCAGGTTTGTTGAAAGAAGATTCCACTATTATTGAGCCCACAAGTGGAAATACCGGTATCGGACTTGCACAGACTTGCGCAGCAAAAGGCTATCATGCAATTTTGGTAATGCCGGATAATATGACACAGGAACGTATCAATATTTTAAAAGCTTATGGTGCAAAGGTGGTTCTGACACCAAGTGTAGAAAAAATGCCTGGAGCAATTAGAAAAGCAGAAGAATTAGTCAAGAATATACCAAATAGCTTTATGCCGCAACAATTTGAAAATAAGGCAAACCCAGATATTCATCGTCAAACAACAGCTCTTGAAATATTAGAGCAGATGAAACATGAGTTGGATGGCTTTGTCGCCACTGCTGGAACTGGTGGGACCATTACAGGTACTGGTGAAGCATTAAGACAACAACTTCATGATCTACATATAGCTGTCGTGGAGCCAAAAGGTTCACCTGTATTATCTGGTGGTAAACCAGGTAAACACAAACTAGTTGGTACAAGTCCTGGTTTTGTTCCAGCTATCTTAAACACTTCTATTTACGATGAAATTATCCAAATTGGTGATGAAGATGCGATTAACACATTTAAACGTTTAGCAGCAGAAGAAGGACTTTTCGTTGGTCCATCTGCAGGAGCAGCGGTTTTTGCTGCCATTCAAGTAGCAATAAGACTTGGTTCAGGTAAAAAAGTAGTCTGTATTGCTCCAGATACCGGAGAACGATATTTAAGTATGCATTTGTTTTAATGCTAGAAGTTTTAAATATGATTCTCGGAAGTACACTTTCCGTAGTGACTTTAAAAAGGGTATATAATTTTAACTCACTAAATACTCAAAGAGATCAGTAAAAAACTGATCTCTTTGTTGTAAGATGGTATTGTATTCTATTACTCCAACGATATTAACGAAATAAGTGTCTAACCGTCTAATTTAAACACTTATACAACTCCAAAATTAAAAGGGTCCAAAATACGGTCCAGGCCCATATGGTCCTGGCGGAAATGGAGGTCCATAAGGTGGATAATCGTAATAAGGTGGATATGGTGGGTATGGGTATGGTCCTGGATGACCGCCTGCGATTTCGCTTCCTAAATAACCTAACCCAAAACCTAACAATCCTGCCCCTAATGGTCCTATAGGTCCGAAAAATCTTTCGTCTGGATGTGGCTGTTGTGGATGGCGAAATTGTTGAGGTGCCATTTGATAGTGTTGATGATGCATAAAGCATTCCCCTTCCTTCAGTAAACTTTCATCACTTGATAGTAGCCTATGCACCAATTACAAATTGGGATAGGATATTTACCTATTTTTGAAAAAATAATTATAAAAGGTGGTTTGTTCATTGAAAATAAAGGAAAAGGAAAATGTCAATTGGGAAGATCAGTTTTTACATCAAGACGTGCCAAGTATTACACCTTATTTAATACCAGATAATCAAACAGCACCTATTATACTAGTTATACCAGGAGGCGGATACGGTCATCGTGCATATCATGAAGGAGAGCCAGTTGCAAATTGGCTCAATCAAAATGGAATACATGTCTGTGTTTTAAGATACCAAGTTGCACCGATATCAGAACAAGAAACCATTGAACAAGCACAGCAGGCCGTCCAATTAATCAAAAGGAAGAGAAAAGATTGGGGTTTGAACGATCATAATCAAGTAGGCGTGTTAGGTTTTTCAGCTGGTGGGCACCTAGCTGCTGTGGTCAGTAATCATCACATTGAGACAGATGGTTACTCCTCAAGACCTGATTTTCAAATCCTTTGTTATCCAGTAATTACAATGGGAGAGTTCACACATGAGGGCAGTAAAGCGAATTTACTTGGTGAAAATCCAAACCAGCCATTGATTGATCAATATTCTTGTGAGAAAATTGTACATGAAGATACCCCGCCTGCGTTCATCTGGTCGACCGCAAATGACCAATCGGTATTATCAATTAATAGTATAAAATATGCGGAATCATTACAACGGTATCAGATTCCGTATGAGTTACATATTTATCAAGATGGCAGACATGGTTTGGGGCTTGCTGAAGATCATCCCAATACGATGGACTGGAAAAATGCTTGTTTACGTTGGTTAAACGCTTATATAACAGAAAGTGAGGAAGATTAATGGCAAAAGTGAAAATGCTCGTACAATCCACGTATAACAAAGAATTACTGCGAGCAGGTAAAATATACGAAATCAATGATGAAACAGCAAAACGCTGGGAAATTAGCAGAATTGCTGAAATCATCGAAGAAGAAAAACAAAATTAATGTACTTCCAATAGCTTTCGTAATTTCATTCGGAAGCTATTTTTTTGGTCGTCGGTGAATTTTTTCGGTCCTTTTGTTCGTACACCAGCTTTTCTGGCTTTAGCATTCACATGCCGTTCTTGTAACATTCGGTTGATTTTTTCTTTTGAATAAATGAAGCCAACGTGATGCATCACTTGGCATCCTTTCTCTAAACAAAGTGCTGCAAGTCCGTAGTCTTGGGTGATTACTAAATCATTACGCTGCACCATTTGTACGATTCGATAATCAACTGCATCAGACCCGTCGTCAACATATTTTACTGTTACATGTTGAGGCGTTTCTTTTATTGAAAAATGACTGTAACTTTTTACTACTATTACATTGAGCTGATAGGTTTTGGCTTCTTCGATAATAATATCGGTCACCGGACAAGCATCTGCATCGACATATATTTTCATGATATTCGCTCCCTTCTCAAAAATAATAGGTATGAATAGTATAGCAAAATCGACAAAATTATAGTATGATTTTCTTAGTCTATCAATAGAAAGTAAGGGAAATAAATGAAAAGCTATTTAGAAGAACAACAGGAGCAAATGCTGAAAATGTTAGAACAGTTAGTCAATATTGATAGTGGCTCATACGACAAAGAAGGTGTCGATAAAATTGGAGCCGTCATGAAACAATATTATCAAGACATTGATTTTGAAGTGGAGGAAGTGAAACAAGCGGAATCAGGCAATCACTTGATTGTTCGAAAAAAGAATGTGGATCCATCTAAACCAACTATTTTAATTCTTACACACATGGATACTGTGTTTGAAAAGGGAACAGCTAGAGAAAGACCTTTTAGTATAAAAGGGAATCGAGCATATGGTCCAGGTGTCATCGACATGAAAGCAAGTCTTGTTTCTGTATATTATGCGATTAATGCATTACTAGAAAATGAGAAAGAGTCTGTTGGACAGGTGGAAATATTACTAACGAGTGATGAAGAAATAGGTTCCCAAACCTCTAGAGAGCTAATCGAAAAACATGCTCGAAATAAAAAATTTGCATTAGTAATGGAACCAGCCCGCAAAAACGGTGCGATTGTCTCAGCAAGAAGAGGTAAAGGGCTTTACACATTGGAAGTGATCGGGAAAGCAGCTCATTCAGGTATCGAACCTGAAAAAGGAAGAAGTGCTATAGAAGAATTAGCGTATAAAATTATACAGTTGTATGATATTACCGATGAGGAAGAGGGCATTCATGTCAATGTAGGCTTAATTGAAGGTGGAACTTCAGTGAATACAGTTTCTGATCATGCAACAGCTCAAGTGGATGTACGCTTCCGAACACAAGAGCAAGCAGAAGAAATTAAGGAACAAATCGCTACAATTATGGCTAGTACCGAAGTAGACGGGACCAAAGTCAACATGAAAGGAGATATCAATCGCCCTCCAATGGAAAAAACCGAGCAAACAGAAAAATTGTTACGTATTATTAAACGAGTTGGGGACGACCTAGATATTTTTATTAAAGATACAGAAACTGGTGGCGGATCTGATGCTTCATTTACCTCTGTACTAGGCATACCAACAGTAGATGGGCTAGGACCGGTAGGAGGCAGAGCACATCGAGAAAGCGAATATCTCGAATTAGATTCATTCATCCCCCGAACACTTCTTCTAGCACATGTCATCGATGAATTAGCAAAATCATAGGCGAATTTGTACAGATACTGAAAAAACGCATTTCACTGATAAAAGTGAAATGCGTTTTAAATTAGCCTGCATAATAATTTTCCTGTAGAAAATGTAACTGATGCCTTAATAATTGCATCTCTTCGTTATTTAATGGTACTAGTGGTAAACGAACTCCTCCAACGTCTATACCGTTCATAGCTAAAGCTGCTTTTACCGGTGTTGGACTTGGTGCCATAAATAAAGATTGCATAATCGGTAGCAAGAATTGGTGTAATTCCTGAGCTCGCAATATATCACCATTTTGACAAGCAGCAATCATTTCGTTCATTTCGTTTCCAACTACATGTGAAGAGACAGATACAATTCCATTTGCTCCAATAGCAACAGCTGGCAGTGTTAAGTTATCATCACCGCTATATAGAGAAAAGTCCTGGTCTGTTTTCCGGATAATTTTAGTCATTACATCTAGATTACCACTAGCTTCTTTTACTGAGACGATATTATCAATTTTAGAAAGATCAATAATGGTTTCAGGATTAACATTAACACTCGTTCTACCTGGAATATTATATAACATCACAGGTAGAGTAGTAGCTTCTGCAATGACTCTAAAGTGTTGATATAAGCCTTCCTGTGAAGGTTTATTGTAATATGGTGCCACAAGCATGATCCCATCTACACCAATTGTCTCCGCTTTTTTCGTCAACTCGATAGATTCACGCGTGTTGTTTGACCCGGTTCCCGCAATAACTGGTACTCGACCATTAACGGTTTTAACAGTAAATTTAATAAGGGATATTTTTTCTTCTTTTGATAAAGTTGGAGATTCACCAGTTGTACCAGTTACAACTAATGCATCTGTTCCATTTTGCAGTAAGTAGTTTATTAATCGTTCTGTTTTGCCATAATCAATTTCTCCATTTTGATCAAAAGGAGTTACCATCGCTGTTAATACACGTCCAAAGTTCATGATATGTCCACCTCTATTCAAAGATTTAAAACAATTTGACTATTCCATTGAATAGAGGGTATCTCATCACCAATGCGAATTTAAAAAAAGATGCAACAATGAGGGCCTCATTGTTGCATCTTGGATTCACATTGGATTCGATGCGTGAGATAGCCCTCCATATAGTTCGTCACTATATGACAGCCCAGCATTTATTCAATGAAGGACCAGTAATATAAGTTGATGAATACTTAGATTACTTCGGCAAATTCCCCTTTCCATCATCTTCACTGGCTACATCAGCCTACAACAATGTACTAATGGTTTTTGCACCTCTATTCTCACTTCAATAAAAATTGAAGTAAAATATTTAATTGTTTTACGTTGTAACCAACTATATCAAAAATTATCGATTCGTGCAATCTGATTTTCAAAAAAATTTTCTTGACAATATGGAAATATTTGATATGATGAAGTCGAATTAAATATTATAAACACATTCCACTAGGGGTGTCTTCTAAAGACTGAGATTAAAGTAATACTTTAAGACCCTTAGAACCTGATCTGGATAATACCAGCGTAGGGAAGTGGCTAGTATCTAATATAGCAATACTTTTATATGGATAAGTATAGCCACTATCTCTACGTATGTATGGATAGTGGCTTTTTGTGTTTTAAGGAGGTTTGTGGCGCAATTCAGATGGGAGCGTAGAACTTGTAATCCTAGTACTTATCCATAATCTAAAAGGAGATGTTTGTACATGAAAAAATCTTTAACATTAACCGATATTTTAATTACTATTGTTATTGCCTTTATTTTTAGTGTGATCTATAAGCTTTGGGGTCCATTATACAGTTTAGTAGGAGTGTTTGGTTTACATGTAGACCAGTTAATTTATGGTATGTGGTTTATGGCTGCGACGGTAGCTTTTCTTATTATTCGCAAGCCGGGTATTGCTTTATTAGCAGAACTTGCGGCTGCTCAGGGAGAATTTTTGTTTGGTGGGCAATGGGGCATATCCTTGCTGTTATATGGTCTTGTCCAGGGGGTAGGTTGTGAATTAGTTTTTGCTATGTATCGATATAAAAGTTACCGATTGTATGTAACATGTTTGGCTGCAGTAGGAGCAACAATCGGCTCGCTTTTATTAGATGTCTTTTACGGATATATTGATTCATTAGCCGCTTGGAACCTCACGTTATTAATAGTGAACAGATTAATTGGAGCGATATTAATTACTGGTGTCTTTGCTTATTATTTAGTGGAAGCATTGGACAAAACTGGCGTAACCAAAGCATTTCGTCCAATTTCTCAAGATGATTATCAAATGCTTGAAGATGAGGTAAATTAAAATGTTAGAAGTGAAAAATTTACGAGCTAAGTTCCCTATCTCAACATCATTATTATTCAAAGATTTGTCGTTATCCATAAATAAAGGCGAGAAAGTGCTGCTTGTAGGTCCATCAGGTTCAGGCAAATCAACATTGCTTCAAATTATGGCAGGATTAATTCCAGATGTAATAGAGATGCCTATTAAAGCAGAAAAACTTAATGTATCAGATTCGTACGGAATGGTGTTTCAAGATCCTGATGCACAGTTTTGTATGCCCTATCTAGACGAAGAGATTGCTTTTGTTTTAGAAAACAAAAAAACTCCACAGCAAGACATGACTGATTTAATCGTCCATTACTTGGATAAGGTTGGATTACAATTGGATGATCAACACATTTCCATTCAACATTTATCTGGTGGAATGAAACAGCGCCTAGCAATTGCATCGGTGTTAGCCTTGGAACCTGAAGTACTATTCTTAGATGAACCAACTGCTATGCTGGATCAGAATGGCACTAAACAAGTTTGGGACACTTTGAAAAAAGTTTCAGAGGATAAGACAGTGGTGATTGTAGAACATAAAATTGATCATGTTTTACCCTTAGTTGATCGAGTGATTATTTTGGATGAAACGGGTGCTATAGTGGCTGACGGAAAACCAAACGATATCTTCAGCCGATTCCGAAGCAAGCTGTATCAATATGGAATATGGTATCCAAACATTTGGAATGACTATGCACGTCAACTTCCTGATTATTCCCATTATGATAACAGTCATCAACCGATAATAACCATGGATTCCTTTTACGGTTATTATCAAAAACAAAAAAAAATGCATGTAGATGATGCAGTGATTCATCGAGGAGATTGGCTGGCGATAACTGGTGAGAATGGTTCAGGTAAAAGTACGTTGATGCTTGCTATGATGAAACTCATAAAAACATCAGGTGAAATTAGCTATTTTTTATCAGATGATATTAATACATGTGATTATCGGAAAATGGGTTATGTATTCCAAAACCCTGAACTACAATTTATCACTAATAGTGTTCATGCCGAACTAGAACATTCATTAAAAAATAGTGATGTTCCACCTAAACGGTTTAAAGATAGGATAGAAGCACATCTAAAAACATATAACTTATATCATGTAAAAGATCACCATCCGTATCAATTATCGGTAGGTCAAAAGAAACGATTAAGTGTAGCAACCGCTACAATTGCAGATGTAGATATTCTATTATTAGATGAACCGACCTTTGGCCAGGATGCAAAAAACACTTTTCAAATGCTCGAACTATTTGAAGAATGCCGGAAAAATGGTATCACCATCGTTATGGTTACGCACCAGCCTGAAATAGTTGAACTATATGCAACGAAGGAATGGCGAATAAAAGATGGGGAACTCATGGAAATCTTAGACCTTTCCAGACTGGAAGAAAATATCTTGAAGGATGATATGTATGTCTATTAGTATTAGTTACCAACCAACATGGTTACATCGTATAAACCCTAGTTTTAAATTATTAGCCCTAACCGCTCTGTTTATCGGTATGTTGTTTATCCATAATCCTAACTTTTTGTTATATATGATTATTGGTGCTAGTGCGCTATATCTTTTTGGTACCGGTCATAGTTGGAAAGTTATCGGGTTATTAGCTATTCCATTAACGATCATTTTCCTTTCTTCATCCACAACAATGATCTTTTTTGGGGAGGGGGAGCATACATGGTTTAAATTTGGCCTCATACATATCACAGAGGAGAGCTTTTACCGTGGCATTCACTTAGGATTAAGAAGTATAGTTTTCGGTCTTTTGAGTTTACTATTTGCCTTAACGACCAGACCTGTATATTTATTTTACTCTACGATGCAGCAATTAAAGTTAAAACCAAAGTATGCTTATAGTTTTATGGCGGCAATTCGAATGTTACCAATCATTGTGGAAGAATTCCAAACATTACGTCAAGCATTCAAAGTGAGAGGTGTCCAATATTCTAAAGGAATTAAGGGGATGTACGAAAAGATAAAATTATATGCTATTCCTTTATTAGCCCAAAGTATTCGGCGAGCACATCGAATTGCCGTAGCGATGGAGGCGAAACAATTCTCGAAAAATAATAAGAGAACCTTCTATTATCATTTAGGTTATACAAATAAAGATCTATTATTTTTTCTCTTCCTACTAGTTTGGTTGATAATTTCGTATGTTTGCAGTAATCAATTTGTCGTATTTCCAGTTGAGTATGTGCGGTGAAAAGATACATGATTGAGGAATAAACCTGTTTAATAAACATGGTTTATTCTTTTTTTCTTTATTGATCGTAGAGCTCTCTCAATTTACCCTTCAAGAAAATTTACTTTTTATTCACTGATTAAAAAAGGCTTTACAAATTCTAATCACTTTGTATAATTAATGATATATAACAATTGATATATATTGAGTTATATGCATACTTAGAAAAATTGTAATCATAAAAGGAGAGACTGTCATGCCACCTAAAAATAAGTTTTCCAAGGAGCAAATCGTTGATGCTGCTTTTAACATTGCCAATATAGATGGGATTGATAGTATGACCATAAGAAAAGTGGCCAACCAATTGGGAAGTTCGATTGCACCTATTTACGTTAATTTTAATGATGTTGAAGAACTGAAACGGGCTGTGGTAAAAAAGGTCGTTGATGTAAGTCAGCGTATGTTAAAAGAACAAAATACCGGAAACCCATTCGCCGATATAGGCTATGCCAGTCTTCAGTTTGCCAGGGAGTACCCTATTCTGTTCAGAGATTTTGTGATGAAACCAAATGATTATTTGTTGGATTATGATCAAGAAATGGGTGATGAGCTTGCAGCCCATATGAAAAAAGATCCGAAACTTAAAGGTTTCACAGACCAGGAACTCAAGATAATTTTATTTAAAATGAGAGCCTTTCAAATGGGTCTATCTGTAATGGTTGCTAATGGTTTGCTCCAAGAGAAATTTGATATAGAAAAAATGAAAGAGATTTTAGACAGTGTTGCCGAAGATGTTGTAACTGCTACTCGTCAACGTAATAAAAAGGATTAAAAACGAGAAAGCAGAGCCGTAATGGTCGTCGAATCCATTACGTCAAACAGGAGGTTTTACTAATGCTCAAAAAAGTGGATGAATCGTTTCTCCATCATACAGTCAAGCAAATGATTAAAAAAAGAAACAATTTCGGAGCTGTGCTGTGTGTCGAACAAGTGGACAATGATTTTTCTTGGGTCGGTGCAGCGGGTAACGTTGAAGAAGATGATCAATATTTTATTGCAAGTGTTACTAAATTATACGTAACAGCCGTAGTTTTGAAATTAAGATCGGAAAATCAATTGCAATTGGAAGATCACATAGCAAACTATTTATCTGAAGATATCGTCCGTTCCATTCACGTTTTGGATGGGGTTGATTATTCCAACGACATTACCATTAAACATTTGATCTCCAATACATCGGGTATACCGGATTATTTCGCCTATAAACAGTCCAATGGTAAAACGGTTGCTTCAGAGCTCTTCAATGGCAAAGATCAGGATTGGTCACTAGAAAAAACATTGGTTTTAGTAAAAAAGCTAAAACCAAAATTTAAGCCGGGAGAAAGGGGAAAAGTCAATTATTCAGATACAAACTATCAACTTCTTGGAAGAATTATTGAAAACATTACTGGATTGAACATTTCAGAAGTGTTTCAAACGTTGATATTTGATGAGCTGAATCTATCAAAAACGTATGTATATGAAGATGTAAATGATACCAAACCTGTGTCTTTATACTATAAATCCAATGCTGTGCACCTCCCGGTGTATATGTCTTCCGTTGCCCCAGAAGGAGGTATCGTATCGACCGCCAAAGAAACGATGATATTTTTAAAAGCTTTTTTCAATGGTCGTTTTTTTCCAAAAGAGGAACTGGAAGAACTCAAACAATGGAATTTAATCTATTTCCCTGGACAATTCTATTATGGCATTGGATTAGAAAAACTATGGGTGCCGCGAATCGTCTCACCGTTGAAACCGATTAAGGAAATACTAGGTTTTTGGGGTCAGTCTGGTGCCTTTGCCTTTTATAATCCTGAGCGAGATGTATACTTCACAGGTACTATCAATCAAAGCAGCGGTTTTGGTCATAGCGCAGCTTTCAAAGCGATGATAAAAATAATTAAATCCATCTCTTAACATTATTGGATTATTTATCTATTTGGAGAAAAGAAGATAGGTACACATTAATAAAGAATTTAAACGTTCTTCAAGTATAATAGTATTATTTACTTTGAATGCTCGCTCACCGGTCATCTTAGCCTATTTGTCCATCTACGCCGTATTTTCGTTTGGATTCATTGTGTTGCTGTTCTAACCTAATAAATGCCGTCTTGGTTTAATTATATAAGATTGTTGGTGTAATTATAATATTTGTTGCTTTTCAAATGGCTTTCCCCAATACTAACTAATATCGGAAAAGACTGTTTCTCAAACGGGCGCGGTTTGGATACAAAGTATAGTCGCTCCTTACCAGGCAGATTCTAATTGTTCTGAATACAATTAGATATAAATATTTAGAAACTTAGGTAATTTTCTTATTTGAAGCTAGTTGATTTTTTTAAAATTGGACGTGCAAAATATTGCCTAAAAAAGATGCAAATTAGCAGTAATGTGACACATAAATGGGGATGCCCGATATAAATGAATAATATGGCGTTCAAAAATCTGTTATACTAGTCAAAGAAATGAAAACTAGTAGGAGATCAGACATGAATCATTATTTAACACATAAAGAAATTATAGAGAAATGTAATGAATTAAATGAAAAATATCAAATTAACGAAGATGTTTTTTATCAAATCGTTGATCAATTAATAGATAGCAATCTTTCCCCAGATCAAAAATTAGTCCATAGTTTTCAGCTTCTACTTGAAGCCGTATCAACAGAAATTGAGCAAATGGAAAAGGCTGTGGAACTGGAGCCAACTTGTCGAATGGGTTGTGCGTTTTGTTGCTATTTTCCAATTGTAATCAATAAAATGGAAGCAAAGTTAATCGAGAACTCTATCAGACAAATGCCAAAAGAACGAAAAGAAAGATTGGAGAAACATTTTGCCAATTACTATCGAGAGTATAAGGGGAAGGTCGACCAATTTTCCAACTTGGATGTAGCAGATCAGAACAAAAAGTATAACTATAAAAAATCTCTATTACCTTGTGTCATGTTAGACACAGAAACGAATCAATGTCTGGCATACGAGATACGACCTTTACCATGCAGAACATATGTGAATTATAGTGATCCCACAGTTTGCGCTGATAATGTCATGCCCGAAGAGACGATCAGTTATGAATTTCTGTACCAAGAGTACATGGGAGCTATCAATGAATTATTAATGTATTTATATGAGCAGGAGGATACAGGAAAGATTGAATATCCGAATGACTTGTATCAGGAAGATTTGTTAATAAACTGGATGAAAGATTTTAGCTAGAAATTATTTTAGTTCGCTCCGAATTTTCGTATACGCAAGCAAAAGTTTGCAATACTAAGGGAAAAAGGAGTGTGGTGAAAATGCGAAAGTTTTTTATTGCATGTTTATTGACGATCACTATTGGAGGATTATTCCTGTCATCTGTTCAGGCTGAAACGGAGGAAGTGAAGCTTTCTGACGGGCAGATAGACGAGATCAAAACGTTGAAACAGGAAGTAATGGAAAAAGAAAAGCAAATCATTGAGAAGTATATAGAATACGGTGTGTTTCCGGAAGAAAAAGGACAAAAAATAATCGATCATATGGAGAAAAAATATGAAAAACTCCAAGAAAATAATTTCATACCAAAATGGGATCGTAAACATCACATGCAATGTGATAAAGAAGAATAATTAAAAATAATGCTTACCTTCAGAAGGTAAGCATTATTGCGTTAAATAGGTTTCGGTATAAAATGGCTGCCCATCCTCTTGAAAAGCAACGCCTACAGACATTAACCTAAAATCAGAATTTAAAATATTCTCCCGATGACCCTTCGAATTCATAAGTCCCTGGTGTGCATATATGCTGCTGGGTTGCCCAGCTGCTAAATTTTCTCCAGCCATACGGAATGTGATATCATCATCTTCTAATCGATCAAACGGGGATTGGCCATCTAAATTAGTATGCCCAAAATAATTATTCTCTGCCATATCTTCACTATGATTTTGAGCGGTAACCTTAGATGCATCATGCCATTCCAAAATCGGTTCTTCAAATTTAACTCTTGCAGCATTAGTAAGGTCATAGAGTTGATATTCCAATCCTTCTGCCAATGTATTACCAGGAGATGCAAAATAGTCATCTTTTTGGTTTTCTAGACGTTCTGCAATGATTTGTATAGCCGATACTGTATCCTCTTGATGAATATCATAAAAAAAGGTGACATAGTTGTCATCGATTAAATATGTGTCCTGTTCATCGTTATCGTTGATGCGATATTTAACAAATCCCTTCTTGATCGAATCAAGCGGTTCTCCCAATGCCTCTCTTACATCATTCTTATCGTTTTCCAATGTTATATCAATGTTCGAACTGATAAGATCTTGATTGGTGTATAACCCAGCGACTTCATTATCATCGTTATAGGCAACCATGACGAAATTCTGATAATGATCATGGTAAGTGAACCAATCGACCCCATACTCATTTAATGAGCTTCTTTTCGAGTCGTTAAGGATATTTTCAACCTCTGACTTCGAATCGTTTATTTCGATATTATGGATCGAAAAAGATTGCTCAGAAGGTTTTGTTAGATCTGGTGATTCTATATTAGGAGAAGGCGGAAGATCGGACTGATCGTCTGTAACGGAGTCGAAAAAATTTTCTAATTCGAAACGAAGGTTATTAATCGTACTGCTTATCTGGCCATTATCTTTCAAGTTACTAAAATCATCCTTCATCTCATACCAAACGCCAGTTAATCCACCTTGCTTATAATCATCTTCATAAAAAAACCAAATTAATCCTCCTATTAACAGGAAGAAAACAATCGTTCTTAACTTGGGCAAATCCTCACTCCTGACTTCTTTGGTATTCTATTCTTTCATTATATCATGATTCCCGATAAATATAAGTGAAAAAAATTTTTGATATTTTTGTAGTCATTTTCTTTTTTTATACGTCAATTAGAATGGAGACATTTAAAAGGGAAGGGGGGAGCATCATTCAAGATGAACAACTGATCAAAAAAATAAAAGCGGGTAATCAACATGCAATCCGCTTGTTGATAGAGCGGTACAAACATCATGTATTTAAAGTTACCTATAGTGTGGTACATGATGAAAAAACCGCAGAAGATCTAGCACAAGAAACTTTTATCAAAATGATTGATGCTCTTTCTTCCTATCAACATAAAGGCTTCAAAACATGGATTAGTCGTATTGCGCTACATAAAGCGATCGATTATAAGCGGAAAAAATCAAGGCAGAAGGAAGAGTTAGAAACATTTGAAGAGTTTCAACCTGTAAGTTTGGAAATACATCCGGATGAGCAAATCATAAGTAAAGATAAAATAAATAAGGTTCAACAACAAATTAATTTGATGCCGGAAAAATTTCAAACGGTAGTGAAAGCTTATTATTTTCAGGAATTATCTTATAAACAAATTGCACAAAATTTAGGTATTGAAGAAACGAATGTCAAGATGAGGTTATATCGAGCAAAAAAATGGATGAAGGAAAATTGGAAGGAGGAGGATTTTTAACATGAAGCATATTACGAAAGAAGCTCTACTTACCTATATTAAAGCTGAGTCTAACCAAGAGCGAGAAATAGAAAATCATTTATTAGAATGTGAAGCATGCACTGATATATATTTTTCCATGGTAGAGGAAGTCGAGATGAACGGTGTGCTTTCCGATGATTTTACAGATGTTACACTTCACCAAATTGAACAAAAATCACCTGCTCCCCCGAAAAAGAAACACAGCAATGTATTCGTCCATTACTTAGTTGCAGCTGGATTAACTATCTTACTGACATTAACTGGTGTATTCCAAGGGGCATTAAATGTATCAGACATCCAACAACAAAAAGGCGGATCTATAACTAACCACTTAATGACAAAAACAACTGGTGTATTAAAAGAAATAAAGGGGGTTCATCATAATGAATAAATCAGGATTAGCAGCATTTTTCTTAGGATTCATTCCTGGATTTGGACATATATATTGGGGGCATAAAATTCGTGGAGTTTTTTACACACTTGCTTTTGCGGGAACTTTTGCGTTAGCTTCTTTCATGGTGATATTCGGAGTTGATATGTATTATGATATCTTTCCGATAGCTATTTTGGCTTTTTTTATCTGGGGTATTAACATGCTGGATATTACTATTACACTTTTTATATCAAAAGTGAACATCGGTGAGGGGAATGGTAGTAGTGAAAAAAGTGCCGTTACGGAAGCATCTAACGAGCGGGTTACAACCATGATGTTGTCAGTTATACCTGGAATGGGACATTTTTATTTGGGATTGTCTTATCGAGGGTTAACAATACTTGCTGCCTTTTTCGGTGTGATAATCATGGTTTTCTTTATTAGCTTTCTGACGAGTGCTGTGTTTTTAATTTTTCTATTAGCACTGCCAATCATTTGGATTTATAGCATGTTTGATATTATCCAACTATTAAATCAAAAGCAAGCAGGGAAAGAATTAGAGGATAGAACGATAATGGATGATTTTAACCGAGCACAAGATAATGAGAGAAAAAGTAAGATGATCGCAACTATCTTATCGATTTTTCCTGGAGCAGGTCATTTATATTTAGGCTTGCAAAAAAGAGGGATTCAGTTAATGGCATCCTTTTTATTTTCCATTTATATTTTAGATGTATTAAATCTATCGCTTTTCTTATTCTTGATTCCTTTGATATGGTTTTTCAGCTTCTTTGATGCATTACAATTAGCTAACCGTTTTGAGTATGAAGTACTGGAAGATGTCCCGATTATAAAGTATTTATCCAATTATCAGAAGTGGATTGGTATTGGATTAGTTTTACTAGGTTTGTTCTATTTACTTGATGCGGTTCTTATGCCCGCTTTTGCCGATCATCTAGAAGCCTATTTTTATATCGACTTTTGGCATTTATATCACCAGTATTTTCAAGTAACGATAATCAGTTTATTACTGGTAAGTGTGGGAATCATACTCGCTATCAATCATAAAAAGACAAAGAATAAATAATGAATAAAAAGAAGGTGAAACTTGTTTCAAAAGTTTCGCCTTTATTTATTTTCAAATATAATGAACTTATTGTATGATTCATTACTCTTATATGTAGATGAGGGGGATAGCAGTAATGGATGTAAGAATGGTAAAGAAAGCAAAGAAGGGCAATAAAGAAGCATTACTAAACTTGATATTAAGCAGGAAAGATGATTATTATCGATTGGCCTTTTCTTATATGAGAAAAGAAGAAGACGCTTTAGATGTCATGGAAGATATGATTGTTAAGCTTTATGAAAATATTCACTTATTAAAAAATAATAAATCATTTTACAGCTGGAGTAATAAAATTTTAATTAATTGTTGTCATACTGCTTACCGCAATAGAAATAAAACAATTCTATTAGGAGAACAGGAAATAGAAAATACTTTGAAAGATGAGCAAAATGACTTTGATCGAATTGAAACTCAGATAGATATTAATAAGTTACTTTCATATCTTAACGAAAAGCAGGCGGAAGCGATAAGACTGAGGTATTTTAACGACCTTGATTTCCAAACGATCGCTGACATTACTGGTAATTCTGTAGGAACGATCAAGTCGAGAGTATTTTATGGTTTAAAAAAGTTACATACTTTGTATCGAGGTGATCGAAATGAGTAATTTAAAGAAGCAGATGCAAAAAGAAAAGAAGCAATTGAAATCAATGCAAGCTCCGAATCAATTAGAAGATCGTTTACGTACCTCCATAAACAGTCAACAAATAAGGTATCCTGAGCGAAAAAACTTTCTTTGGAAATCAGTTGCAGCCATTATAATATTCTCGATTTTAATAGGTTATAATTATCAAGGATTAGCTTATTATGGTAAAAAAATTATGGGATTCGATAACGTTGATGTTATTTCAAATACATTACAAAACTTAAATGAGGCGGGTATGGGTCAAACCGTCAATAAAAGTATCACGTTAGAAAATGGGGTAACCTTTACAGTTAACGGTGTGATGGTAGATGATAATCAGTTGATCATTTATTACACTGCAACAAGTAAAACCAATAATTTAGATAACCCAGAGGTAGATTTCGTTCCGATAAAAATATCCGGCTTTCTTACCAATTCAACTATGAGCAGTGGAGCAGGGACTTTAAGTGATGATGAAAGCTCAATAAAGGGAACGTATTTTTTTGAACCACCAAATGGATTAGCAAAAAAGTTAACACTTCATTTTCAACAATCACCTAAAACACTTACATTTGACTATGATCCAAATAAAGCGATGGGAGCTAGTTTAAAACAGAAAATTGATAAAAGAATGCAATTGAATAATGGAGATCTGCATTTTCAGACGATTACAGCATCACCAACGGGTACAGTGATCAAAGGTACCACAAATAAAGAGACGGTAGAACGAATCTCGTTCGATCAGATAGAGCTTGTAGCTGACGGGGTTCAAATTGAACTTCTTGGTAGTAGTTATGGCAGTAAGTGGAGTGGTGGCTATAAATTTGAAATACGATTTGATGCATTGCCTACAGACGTATCCAATCTTGAAATTGGGTCAGATTTAGCTGAAGAAGGAATAGAAATTATCTCCGATTAGAACTTTTAGGGTTGTCCCTTAACATAGGGAACAATCCTTTTTATTTATGAAAATTAATATCTTTGAATTCGTTCAAGTATTTCATTCCATTCACGTAAAGTAACTCGAGAAATAAGATTATAACCTTTACCTTGGCCAAGTGGTTCAATTATTACAGTTCCCATATCTGGAATTTGTCCTAAACTAATATCCTTAGGAAAACTATGAGCGATAATAACCTTATTTTGACCCGACGGCGACTGAATTTCTAGGTATGAATTGAATGTCTTTACAATTCTTTTAGTCTGTTCTATGGTCAAATTAGTGCTTAGATTATATACATCAACCCAAGGAAAAAGCTTGCCATCTACCAAGTTCAGATAAGTTTCTTTGAGTAGAGCAATTTTCGAAGTTTAGACTGGGTAGGTCTTCTCCAATTGTAGCCTCAGCATGCCTTACGTACAGTATATAACCGCCCTGTTGTAATTGGTTCAAAAGCGGAATGCGGTTAAAAAAGCGTTACATTGATCAATAATGATTCACCTCCAGCAATAAATTTCGTCAAATATTACACTATATGTTTAGCAGTCAGAATTATTAACTATTGGATTAGTTAAGATTAGTAGGTGAAACCAATATAATTTTTAATCGTATAAGTATGTCAAGGAGGGATAACTTGAGATGTTTTCTTATCGGAATTATTTTATCTGTAATAGGGGTTTTAATATCTTTAATTATGTGGGGAATAGATAAAGCTTATGTCATTACTGGTGGTATTGGAATCCTGTTCATTGGAATATCTATGATTTTTTCAGGTTCAATGGTAAACGGAAATAGAATGAGAGCCAATTTTGCAACAGAATCTGCTGAAGATAGGCGTAATCGAAATAGCGTAACTTTACATACAGCTTTAATTGGAATACCTAACATTGTTATTGCTTTATTGATTTACTTCTTTCTCAACTAAAGTTACTAGTAAAGCCTCTAGATATTAAACTGAACAAGGGGGAGGTTATAACCCCCTTATTTTTAATTGTTTATAAGTAAACTAATTAGGTTATATCTATAACAAGGCCTTATTTAAATCCTGGGCTATGAATGTCGATATAGTGTAAAAATAAAATGTCAAATATTACAAAAATATTAAATATAGTAAAACTAGTAAACTTTCACATTTCTATTACATATATTATATAGAGACAAATTATTTTAGAGGAGGAGATAAAATATGGCACAAAAAAAGGTTCATTTGATACCTTATACGATTCAGTCAATTGAGGATTCCAAAAATGAGACCCCGGAAGGTGTTCAACTGGTACAGGCTCCTGCCATATGGGAGAAAAGTAGCGAAGGGGAAGATATCGTTATTGCGGTTATAGACACTGGTATAGAGTCGGATCATCCAGATCTTAAGAATCGAATAATTGGTGGAAGAAATTTCACATCAGATTATAATGGAGACCAAGACAACTTTGAAGACAATAACGGTCATGGAACACACGTATCAGGAACCATTGCAGCAAGCCTTGATGGAGATGGTGTTGTAGGTGTTGCTCCAAAAGCTAAAATATTAAGTCTAAAGGCGTTGACAGGGGAAGGTTCTGGAGAATATGAATGGATCATAGATGCGATAAACTATGCAGTTGAATGGCGTGGTCCTGACAATGAACGAGCTCGAGTAATTTGCATGTCCCTTGGTGGTCCTAATGATGTTCCTGAGATGCATGAAGCGATTCAAGATGCAGTTAATCAAGATGTATCTGTCGTTGTTGCTGCGGGAAATGAAGGGGATGGAGAAGAGGATACACCTGAGTATGCCTACCCTGGAGCTTATACTGAGGTCATTTGTGTTGGTGCTGTAAATATGGATTTACAACTTGCTCCGTTTTCAAATACCAATAACGAAGTGGATCTTGTAGCTCCCGGTGTAGATGTTTTATCAACATATATAGATAATAAATTTGCTAAACTATCAGGAACCTCTATGGCAGCTCCACATGTAGCAGGTGCTTTAGCCTTAATAATTAATTTAAGTGAAAAAGAGTTTGATAGATCTCTTGTTGAACCAGAAATCTATGCGCAACTTGTCAGACGTACACTTCCACTTGATTATCAAAAAAGTGCGGAAGGGAATGGCTTTCTCTTGCTAAACCTAGTTGACCAATTAGATAGGATCAATGCACCTAATTTGGAGGAGACTGACTAATCTTCTAAATATGCATGAAAAAGAATCAGTATCTAACTATCTAGAGGTTATCTCGTTCAATATTAATGCAGGAAGGTTGTTTTACTCCTCCTTTCTGTATTTTTATGGCTAACAGAAGGAGGAAAAATTATGGGCGATTTGGAAGGGAAAGATCTAAAGGCCGCATTGATGGAATTAAGGGATTATCAAAAGAAAATTAAAAATACAAAAGAGTATTATGATGAGGAAGAAGATTCCCGTATTGTCATAGATTATTATCATGATATTAATTTTGATGAAGCGAATAAATCTAAATTATTTGAACAACTACATCAGTTAACTACAACATCACATGAAAATCAACTTCCTTATAATTCTGAAACGCGTGATTATCTTTATTCTACAATTGATCTCCGTATGGACGGGAACCTTAAAAGTATTTATTCAGGAAGCCACAAGGATCCTGAACAAGCCATTAGAGAAGATCATGAAGTAGCGCTAAAAAGAAAAGAAGAATATGAAAAGTTGTTAAATAACAAACCGAAAAATGATGATGTTTGGAACAAAGCTGTAGCGATTATTGAAAGTGAAAACATGTTTAATTGTGAACATGTCGTACCCCAATCATGGTTTGATCAAGATAATCCAATGAGAGGAGATTTACACCATCTTTTCACTTGCGAGAAGAAATGTAATTCCACTAGATCCAATTATCCTTATTTTGATTTCGTCGAATACACTCCTGAAATGGATATCGAAACGATAAAAACACAATGTGGGAAATATGAAAAAGAGAAGTTTGAACCCGAAAGCGGAAAAGGAGAAGTTGCCAGAGCAACATTGTACTTTTTGATAAGATATCCAGGAGAAATTAGCCACTACAGCGCTAAAGATATTGAAATGCTATTAAATTGGCATCGAGATTTTAAAATATCAGTCTACGAGAAACACCGAAATAAAGAAATCTACCATATTCAAAAGAATAGAAATCCCCTAATTGATTTTCCAGAATACGCAGACAAAATCGATTTTGTGTTAGGTTTATCGTAGTAAAACATATCCAACCTCTTCAGAGTTACCTTCAAAGATAAACTTTTTTCCAAAAAGATGGAATGAAACTGTTCCCTTCAGTTACATCTAAATATTCATATACCATTTGAACGAACAGAGTGTGGAGAACCTTATTCATTAATTTTCTTCACACTCTTTTTTTCACTGTTTTTGGACTTTTAAAGTTTCTTAACAAATGAGAGGTACCAGATAAATTGGAAAAAATAGTAATAATATGAGTTAAAAAAAGGAATTTTAAAATGAACATAGAATTAGTATATATTGTTGAGATTTAATAGGAGGGATTAAAAACATGGATAAACGACAAATAGGATGGAACAAAATCAAGGAAATTGCTGGTGTACAAGGGGTTAAAGCGATGGAAGAGGTGCAATCTTATTCTCCAAGATTAGCAAACATGGCTTTAGAATTCGGATATGGAGATATTTATTCTGATGATACACTAGATTCACGACAACGTGCGTTGATTACTCTGTCATCGCTTATTTCACAAGGTAATCAGGAAACTACGCTAACTTTCCATTTCAAAGCCGCTCTTAGAGTAGGTTTATCAAAGGAAGAAATTCTAGAATTGATAAATCATTGTAGTGGTTATGTCGGTTTTCCTAAAGCGATAACTTCTTTGAATCTTTTCCAACAAGCATATAGTGAATTTGAGAAAGAAAGCAATGAAGAGCAACATTCATTATAAGGGGGCAGATTGATGCTTGATTATAGGATAACTCCTAGAGAAAAGGCGGTCCTTAAAAATAAATTGGTTTTTAGGATTGTCTTTTCTTTTTGTACTTTTGCATGAGAGTTTAATATGAATAGTTGAAGAAATCTTTTTCTGTTATCATTATAGATAGTGTAAGGGGAAATGCAGTCAAAAAAGACTTTTTTATTGTGGAGAAGAAGTAAAAGCCTAATACTTTAATGATGGGAAGATTAAAATTCGATTAATTTATTGAACTAACTGGTTGAAACAATAAAGGAAAAAAGGAGGAATGAATAGTTGTTGAAAGAAAGTGAATACGGAAAAATAATTATTCTAAACGGCACTCCAAGATCTGGTAAGTCTAGCATTGCATTAAGTATTCAGAATACTTTTAAAGGTGTATGGATGAACTTAGGTGTTGATCAGTTTATGCAAATGACTCCAAATCGATTTCAGCCTGGCATTGGTTTACGACCAGGTGGTGAACGTCCGGATCTTGAGCCGCTTGTCAATACTATGTATCAGGCTATGTATGAAGCAATAGCAGCGTTTAGCCGTTTAGGAATAAATGTTGTGGTGGACGTAGGTCATCATGAAGGATATTCCGTTCCTCTACGAATTCTTCACAGATGTTCAAAGATACTAGAAGGCTTTCCTGTTTTGTTTGTAGGTGTCCGTTGTCCGATAGAGGTTGTCATGGAAAGACGAATGAATACATGGAACGTTGGTTACAACAATGACGGAACGGTACCAAGGCCGATCGATTTATGGCAGCAACTTGTCCATGTTCCTGGTATTTATGACATAGAAGTGGATACTTCTTTGCATCGTCCTGAAGAGTGTGCTCAATTCATTCGCCAAAGACTCGAAGATAATTCGCCCGCAAAGGCATTCGAATTTATTAGAAACATGGAATCATAATAATCAGATTCTTATTATGTATCAGTATCCATTTTAGGAATGTATAAATGTAGGGAGGTTGAATGATGATCATATTAGATACAGGAGAATTTTTTAAAATGACTACACAGCATGATCATGCGAGGTTTTCTGGAGAACTTGCAACTCAGTTAAAAGATAACTTATTTATTAACACTAATTATAGAGACACTGTCATACTTTCCATAACTGAACATGATCGCGCCTGGATTAGATTGGACCAAGTTCCAATTTGGAATGATCAGCAAAAAATACCATTTTCATTTACGGATTATCCTCTTTTGCCGAAAATAACTATGTACAAAAAAGGTATCGATGAAGTAGAAAATATGAATCAGTATGCTGCTTTGTTATGTAGTATTCACTACACTTCTTTCCAAGATATCCGCCAATCTAATCAAAAGGATTGCATAGACTACATAAAAAATGAACTTCAAAGACAACAACAAATTAAATCGAAATTACCTCATTTCAACGATAAAGTGGTTACACAGCATTATCGATTATTACGATTCTTAGATGAACTTTCTCTTTATGTTTGTTTAAATCAAGCAGGAGTGACGAAGAACGAAGAGCATCCTTGGTTTGTTAATGGGTTTGGAACATTGATAGATGATCAACGTTACTATGCAGAGTGGAAAAGTAGGAGTGAAATCAAGATAACGCCATTTCCATTCAAAACAGAATTTGAAATTACTTTAAAAACAAAATATGTACCAAAAGATTTAAGAGAAAAAATTGGTATTAACTCGGCATATCATGATACTGGCTATACTTTTAGTACATTAAGAATAGTAGGTTGATATAAAAAGTACTGTAAACCGTTTATCTATTGCAAATCGGAAGCTTGCCAAAAATTTGCAAGAATGAAAACACTATTCGATTAAACCCTATTTAAAATAGGAGGAGTTTCATTTGGATCAACCATCACTTCCATAACAGTTGGACCATTATCATTTTTTAATGCTTGATCAATCGCTTTTCTAATATCCTCGGTTTTGCGGCAATGATAAGATGTAGCCCCCAATGATTCCGCAAACAATGTAACATCTAATGCGTGTTGATATGTAGAGCCAATAGAGTGTCCTATCATTTTTCTCATTCCTTTATCAACCATATCAAGAGCAATGTTATTAAATACAATATAAATAACAGGGAGATTTTGGTCTACAGCAGTTGCAATTTCAGTACCATGCATAAACGTACAACCATCACCAGTCAAGCAAACAACTGTTTTTTCTGGAGAAGCCAATTTGGCACCAATCGAATATCCAATCGCATGCCCCATGGTCCCAAACACATCATCAAAGTAAAACGTTCCTGGTTCATAAATTTCATAATGTTTAATTGCATAGAATGTATGACTTCCATCGTCCCCAAACAGTATTGAATCTTTTGGTAAATGCTTTCGAACTTCTTTGATAGCTTCTTTCGCGGATAGAGATGTATCGCTTTCTTGAATGTCAGTTAAATTATCATTTTCTTCGATATGAAGAGGAGCTCTTTTTACTTCTTTCCTATCTAATTCAGATTTGAGCTGTACTTCAACTAAGTTGGCTTTAACGTCTCCTTGAATATACAATGTAGGAATTGGTAGAGACTTTTGTACAAATGTAGGATCAAAGTCAAAGTGAATGAGGTGTTTCGGATAAATTGCTTCCGAAAAGCCTGCTAGGGACATATCACTTAGCTTGCTACCAATTACAATCATTTGATCTACTTTACTTTCTAGGTATCTTGTTGGTTTTTCGTTACCTCCCAAGCCAAATGCACCTAAAGATAGGGGGTGATTAGTAGGAAATGTTCCTTTACCACCAGGAGTAGTCATGACTGGAATTTGCCAGTGTTCTGCTAACCATCTTACTTCTTCATACGCTTGTGATAGATGTACACCTTTACCCAGAAATAACACAGGTTTTTTTGCATCATTTAGCTTTGAGACAACAGCTTCAATTTGATTGGAAACTACAGAAGACTTTGAATTTGGAATATCAACTGTAAATGCTGTAATTTCTTCCTGTAAAACATCCATAGGTATAGATAAATGTACCGGTCCTTTTATTCCAGTCGTCGCTTTTTCAACTGCATGCTTAAGCAACAATTCTAGTTGATCCCCTCTGTCTACCCGTGCACTAAATAATGTTACAGCTTCAAACATTTTGACAAGATCCGTACCAAATATAGAGGAGTCTTGTCCTTGAGCTTTACCAGTATCCCTCGCAGAAGGGTGTCCTGTTATAAGTAAAGTAGGGGAGTGATAAGCTTTCGCTTGGCCAGCAGCTGTTAAAAGGTTAGTACCTCCTGGACCTGATGTACCTAAAGCTACACCAATCCCTTTTTTTAACGCATAACCGGCAGCAGCAAATCCTGCCCCTGATTCATGTCTTGAAAGAACGAATTGTATATCATGAGCCTCACATTCTACTAATAATGGTACGATTGCTTTACCTGGTATTCCAAATACATGGGAAATCCCTAACCGTTTGAGGTTTTCTACCAATACTGTCGAAACTTTTTTCATAATGTATTTTTCCTTTCCTGATAATTATTTTGAGGCAGAATTATATGTACTACAGTTCCTTTATCTTTCTCAGAATCAAATTTAATTCTTCCGTTATGAGACTGTATGATATCAAAACAAATAGGTAATCCCATGCCAAGTCCGTTTTCTTTAGTAGTAAAAAAGGGTTTACCTAAGTTGTCCACTTGTTCCTTTGTCATACCAACTCCTTCATCCTTGATAGAGATATGAACCTCATTATTTTTTAAGTCTGATTCTATTTGAAGACAAACATTACCACCATTGGGCATTGCCTCGAAGGCGTTTTTTATAAAATTAATTAGTACTTGTTTGATTTTAGATTTATCTATATAGACTTCAGTGTTTATGTCTGAACGTTCAACGTATATGTTAACATTATGAAGACGGGCATTACTGTTCATTAACTCAGCAGTATCTTTAATAAGTTCATTTAAATTACAATCTACTTGTTCCATATAAGATGGTTTTCCGTAGGAGACAAATTGATTCACTAAGTTTTTCATTCGTTCTAATTCAGCAATAATGATCTCTAGATATTCATCTTTATGTTTATTCTCTTTCATTAAATGGGTGAGACCGATAATTGAAGTGAGTGGATTTCTTATTTCATGTGCTAACCCTGCCCCTAACTTTCCTATTGCAGATAATTTTTCAGACTCTATTAACTTCTGTTGTAATTCATGGTAATGAGTCATATCTCTATATTGAGCAAATGCCCCAATCATATGTTCCTCATCAAAAAGAGGTAACACATCGAGAAGAAGCCTTTTAGAGTAATCGCTTTCTATAGGCGAAAACGAAAATTCAGCATTTTCTACTTTTTTCCCAGTCTCTAGAACATAATTTATATATTCTCCAATTTCACCAGTTTGATTTATCCCATTAGTGATGATTTTTTCTCTTTCTATTCCAATTATTTCTTCAGCACTGGAATTGAATTCTAGTAGTTTGCCATTATTGTCTGTCATCACTATCCCCATAGGAGTAGAATCAATTAAGACTTGATTTAATAAATGTAGTGTGTGATTTTGTTCTTGAAGCTGAATTTCCCGTTCGATTGAATCAACAGCAGACGACAATAGTCCAAGATGGAAATTACTAGCGAAGTTAACCGTCGTCATCATAGAAACAGTACCAACTAAACTACCATTAGAAGAAAAACAAAACGGGGAGGAATAGCATGCAGCCTCTGATAAGCAATGATGAAAATGTTCTTTCCCAATTATTGCAATCGGTTTTTGGTGTTTCAAGGCTAACGAGACCGAATTTGTGCCAACATCCTTTTCATCAAATCTAAACCCTGGCGTTATCCCAAGGGAATCTACCATTTCTTTAATACTCTGATCTCCGTAAATATCTAATATATATCCCTGATTATCCGTAGTAATAATTAACGTTGGAATACCTTCTATATATTGAGTTAGTTTTTCCATAAAGTGTTGAACAACACTCAATTCTTTAACAAATCTTTGCTTTCGAAATTGTAACTCTTTCTTAGTAAGTGCAACTTTTAAAAAAGGGACTTCATCAGGAGTCATATTAAAGATCATTTCACAATTTTTTTTAGAAGCACGTATGTATGTATCAAAATCTTTCATTGAATTCCTCCTAGATACTAGTAAACAAAGTATAATTGTATTTTACCAAATTATTCAAGATCTCTACAATCAGAATTTTTTTTAGTATTTAGCTTCAACCTCTGATAAAGTATAATCTTTTCATCCAACAGTTCACTTAGCCTTAGTATTTCCCCGATGGAGTAGTGATTTGTTTCTCTTCCTAAATTATACAATTGGCTCTGTAACGAACTAATTTCAGCTTCCAGTTTTCTTATATCCAATAACAACATCCTTACAATTTCCATTTTCTTTTAGAATACCATAAGTAATCCTAGACTTCCTTAATTTTACTCCGAAACAGTAGATTCTCCCTATGTAAAGTCATAAAATTGGATATATATGTTAATGTAAATATTAAATTATACACTTTTTAACTGATTAGAGAGGGGAGTGCAATAGAAGAAGGGGAGATTATTTGTTAAAAATATTTCATATTGTTTTGTCAGTTATTGTTCTTATATTAGCTACTTATGGGTTAATTTCGAAAGATTATGCGTATTAAACTTATATGATGCTTAGCTAACGGACGGACTATTACCTAATTAGGAATAGCGCTAATATATAAGGGGTGTATTTCAAGGTGGGTTTTGCGCAGTTTTGGTTTTTGATAAGTCTTGTAACGGTGTTCACTCTTTGATCTTCAGTTGACAAACGGAATATTAATGGATAATTTATACGTTAGAAAACTTTTTTAATACATGTTTGACATTCATCAAACTTTTTGTTAGATTAATGATAATAATTGTAAGAATTTTTTTGCGCCGACATTAGATTGTTATCAAATAATAAGTTAGGATGTTATAAAACTATGGAAAAACTGCATGGAAACTTTTATGCTGATCGCTCGCCCGTTTATGAGTTGTTTATACTGATGCTTCAAGTCTCAGATTACAAGGATCCGGAAAAGGATACGTATCACAAACCTGAAATCGAAAAAATGAATCAGTGGATTGCTGAACAACGAAAATCCCTCCCTGAACATATTCTCGATGAATTAAACGTATTTTTCCACCCGGACAGCTTTTTTGGGTTGTCGATGACTCAGGTTGTTTACCAGTTCAACAAATATGGCGACATTGAGGAAAGCCTGGAGTTTCTAAAATCAGCGGATGCCAAAAAGATGATTTACTTCTTCTTTAATACTGGTCATAACTCTTTGGAAAATGAATCCATTATCGATAATCCTTCCGAAGTGCATAAGCATATCAAAAATAGCACATTGACACTGCCAGAAAAGTCCAAATTATTTTATCTCTATTTTGATCCTGAAGAGACGAAGGAGCGATTTGTCAATCTCATTCAGCACTGTTATGAACAATTATATAAACCAATTAAAAACCAGCTGGAAACAATTCATACGCAAGGCTTGGAGAACATCAAAAGACTGTCCGGTCAACAGTTAAAAGAAATTATCCGTTTTGATTCTCACTCAGATGAAAAGCTCCCTGAAACCATTGTTATTTTCCCTTCTTATTATCATCAGGATAACTCGGTTTTTTCATACGCAAGTAATGCCGATATCGCTATCTCCATAGTCGGAATGCAAATGATTGAGGATAAAATGGAGGGGACCAATACAGAAGAAAAGGTGATTGAGCTCGCTCGCGCCTTGTCGGACAGCAAGCGAATTACTATTATCCGGGAATTAAACAAGGCGCCATATTACGGATTCGAACTTGCACAACGACTTAATTTATCAAGTCCTACTATTTCGCATCACATGAATATCCTGTTTCGACTGGGCCTTGTAACCACATCCAAATATGAAAACAAGATATATTATGAAGTCAGCAAGGAGAAATTAAAGCAGTCTCTTGCAGAAATGACCGATCTTCTTACCTGACCCGAATCAGGTAAGACAATGCTTAAAAAGAGTATGATCTAACATTAGATAACTGTCTAAATATATATTTGATCTGCCTCCATACTAATAACACCGTGATTTATGCCACGACATTTGATAATTATCTAATGTGAAGTTTGATTAAAATTAATTGGGAGGGATTTCAAATGAAAGCAATTTTTACGAACAAAAATTTCATGCTGTTGTGGGTGGGTTTAACTGTATCAAGGTTTGGCATTCGATTTATTGACTTGGTGATTATGTGGTATGTGATTCAGGAGACAGGGTCAGCTTTAGCGTTGGGCGCTACTGTAATTTGCATAACGTTGCCGACACTTTTATTCGGACCTATCGCCGGTGTGATGGCTGATCGATATGACAAGAAGAAAATAATGGTCATCATGGATTTTTGCAATGGAGCTTTCATGTTTATCCTATCAGCATTGTTAATAACCGGAAATCTATCCATGCTGCTACTGTATATCTTGGTAATTTGCATGTCCATTGTATCGGCATTTTTCAATCCTGCGTCAAGTGCCAGTATACCGCTTCTTATTGAGGAAAGATATTTGACTCAGGCGAACTCATTGAATCAATTCAGTACACAAGGAAGCAATATCATTGGACCGGCTGCTGCTGGAATTTTATTGGCGGTATTCAATAACGAATATGGGTTGTTATTGATTGCCGGCGGAATTGCCTTTATTATTTCGGCCATAACAGAAATATGGATAAAGGTGCCTTCCGCAAGCGACGGAGAACAAGTTGACACTGAATTTATACAGGAACTAAAAGAAGGTTTGCAATTCATTTTGGAAGATAAAAGACTACTGATGCTCATCATTTCCGGCGGATTGATCATCAATTTCTTCCTGGCACCACTATCCGTTTACTTTACGATCATGAGTGACAGCATTTTTAATGTCGGATCGGCCGGACTCGGGATGTTGAATTCATCGCTTGCAATCGGGGCTTTAATCGGTTCATTAATGATCATGTTCAATCTTTATAAGGACAAATACAAAACCGCAATTGCAGGACTGGTTATGGAAGGCGTCGGACTGGTTTTGATCGGTTCCTTCATGGATTATTATGTAACGATTGCTGCCGTATTTATTATTGGAATGGGTACCTGTTTTGCAAGTATCGGATTGACTACACTATATCAAACAATCGTCCCAAAGCAGAAAATGGGCAGAGTATTGAGTATAGTCACCGTACTTTTGACCATTTCCATCCCATTAGGCACGCTGTTTGGATCGATGATCATCAGCTATATTCCAATGTTTGCAATCCTGCTTGCATTTGGGATTATTGTAACACTATCCGGATTGTCGGTCTTCATCATTGCAAAACAAGACAATACGGCCATCGAAAAAGAAGCTGTTTCAAGCTAAAATAATCATGGGAGAGGAGCTTTCTGTCTTCTTTCCATTTTCAAAAAGTCTCTGCCAGCAAGAATCAATGCATCACCGGACTATTTTTTTCCTTTAATCATGAGATGATTTACCGACATGGAATGGGTCGAAAGGAATAAAACAGATCATCGAGAATTATTTATAATTAAATAGGAGTATTCTTCCATAAGCAGGGGTGCATTGTTTTATCCGATAATAAGAGGATTCTAATAAAACTAAGACAGTCAATCTAAATAAGGGTTTCCATAAACGAGGGCTCTTCTCGAATAAGAAGGTGTGCTTTTTTTAAGGAACATCCAATAACCTAACAATAAATCCCAAGTGAAATTAGTTTAAAAAAGAGGAACCAAGCATTCTGTGACGAATTAATTTTATGAAATGGGATTTATAAAATTTAGATGAAAACCTGAAAGGGAGGAATTAATTTGGGACAGGTCTGAAGAATTTGTATCCCCAGACCTTCCTGAATGCAGGACGATGGAAAAGGTCAACTTTTTATGTACACGCATGGTAGGTTTAAAGGAAGTCCCGTTTTTCGTTAATTAACGCCCTTTGCGAATCAGATGCAAACTCTGAACAAGAAACGTTTTTTCTTGGTTAATGGAGGTGAATCTATGAATTACCGTGATACGTTTATATTAATTTCCGATGATTGTTCCGTACGTGAAAGCAAGGTTCCTGAATCAAATCGAAAAAAGCAAACAATAGCTGAAATCGAGTATAGGCTTATCAGTGAAAAACCTCATTCGAATTTAGTTTACATAATATATATTATAGGAAGTAATATAGAAAAAGGAACTCAATATCTCATATACAAAGTATACTTAAGATATTGAGACAAGTTTTAATTTTCAAGATCAATTTTGTTTAAATGTTTAGTTGCTGGCCCTTCAATAATTGTACCGTCGTATGAAAATCTTGATCCGTGACATGGACAATCCCAGCTTTTTTCAGCTTGATTCCAGTTACATTCACATCCAAGATGTGTACATGTTGTATCAACGGCATGAACTTGATTCTGTTCGTCTTTATAAATTCCTACAACTTGTCCATTACGTTTCCTTTTTATAGCTGTGTCTGGTTCTAGGTTATCATGTTCATTTTGGACATCTAGTTTTCCTTTTACAAATTCTTTCGTTACATTGGAATTGTAACTGATGAATTTCTTTACATCTGGATCGGCATGAAAACGCTGTGGCTGATACAGTTCTTTGTAAGGATTATCCTTATCCATAATGAGATCTGTTAGCAAATGTGCTGCTACAACACTATTGGTCATACCCCATTTGCGGAATCCAGTTGCAACGTATACATTGGGGTGTTTTCTGTTTAATGACCCGACATACGGAATTTTATCTAACGTAGTAAAGTCTTGTGTTGACCATTGATATTGCCAATCTTTTACGTCCAAGTATTGTGAACCAAAACTTTGCAAGTCACGATATGGATTGGTATTTTCTTTCTTATATTGGCCTGTTTTATGTGATTCGCCACCTAATAACCAAACGGTTTCATTTTCGTGTTTCACATAACGAATAGATCGTTTTGGTTGATCAATATCTAAATACATTCCACCAGGATAAGCCTGATTAGATGTTAAGCCTAAAACATATGATCTCGAAGGATACATTCTGGTGCTGTAAAATGCTTGCCCTTCATAAAACGGAAACTGCGTAGCAATAATAACATGATCGGACAAGACGTTATGATTACGAGCTGTTCTTACGATCACTTTGTTTTGATAATCAATATCTACTGCTGTTGTGTCTTCATATATTTTACCACCATTTTCTAGTATCTTATCGATCATAACTTTTAGAAAATCAGTAGGGTGAAATTGCGCTTGCTCATACATTACTAATGCTGACTTGAGTGGGATGGAAAAAGGTATGCGATTCTTTATCTCCCCACTAATATTTAATTTTTGATAAGCATTTGCTTCCTCTTCTAATTTTTGTTGATTTTTTTCACTGTTTGTATATAAAATGGCGTCTTGGTGATCAAATTGACATGGTATATGATAATGCTCAGTAGTATCTTTAATAAACTGCATTGCCTCAACTTGACTTTGGTAATATTTTTGCGTATTTTCTAAACCAAAATGTTCCAGTAATTCATGATATACTATACCGTGTTGTGCCGTTACTTTTGCTGTTGTATGGCCGGTCGTTCCGTGAAGCAACCTACCTCTTTCTAATAACACTACACGAATCCCATTCTGAGACAAAAGGTATGCGGATAAAACACCGGTAATTCCACCACCAACAATGGTCACGTCGGTTTGAAGGCTTTCATTCAAAACAGAAAAGCGTCTGATATCTATATCTAACCAAATCGATTGATGCATAAGAAATCCCCTTTTTTTAAATGCTATTTCTAGCATTACCTAAAAAAAGAGGAATATCCCAACTTTATCGTTGTTTACGCAACATATTAAAATTTGTAACAGGCTTGTTCACTTTCACTTTTACTTTCATCATTGGGATACTACTTCCGTTTTCATCGAACATTCGTGCGATCTTTTGCTGAAAACGATAAAACTCAGGTCTTTATCTATACTGAAATTTGCTGGATCTTTCATATATATCAATTATTTTTAGAATAGATGTTGACTACTGTAGGGAAAAAATAGTGATTTTAATGACATAGAGAGGTATTATTTATTAACAAAACAGCATTCCTCATATGAGAAATGCTGTTAGGAACTATTACGCCTATTTTCATAGTAAATCCATCCATAATAGACGATCCAGAAAACGAAAGTGGTGAGTAATGCATAATGGTTGTGACTCCTAGGAAGAAAATAAATAAGTACTAGTCCCAAAACGATAAATGGTATTAGTAAAATAAGGTATTTTTTCTTATCCATTTGCCACACTCCAATCAGTTATTACGATAAATCTTGTACACTAGGAACCCCTAAGACCGTTTTTGCTTTTGTAACACCATCAATAATGGCTTCCGTTACAACCTTTGTGGCTAAAATACTTATGATAGTAGGGTCTACTTCTATTCTGTTAGATGTCATGGTAAATAAGGTATCTCCATCCATCAATGTATGCGAAGGATTGATTGTCTTGGCAATTCCATCTTGCGCAATGGTAGCCATTTTATTCGCTTGTGCTTTCGTTAATTTGGCATTTGTCATAATTGTTCCTATCGTTGTATTTCCATAATAACCATGATGGTTTAATGATTGTTCTCCTTTTGATAATAATATGTCTGATGTAGATAATAATTGATTCTTTTTTCTGTCGAATATTCCTGCTATTTGTTTACCTGTATACGGATCGATGACATCTCCTACTGCATTAACGGCAACAGTAGCTGCAATTTGTAATGGACCTAATTGATAACCAGCATAACCAATTCCAGCTTTCATGCTGAATTCAGGACCTAATGCTTTTCCAATGGTTGCGCCTGTACCTGCGCCGATATTTCCAAACACCTTCTCATTTTGATAAGCATTCTCACAAGCTTTATATCCCATATCTTGATCTGGTCGTATCTTATTATCCCCAATACCAAGATCAAAAAGAATAGCCCCAGGTACAATTGGCACTTTTGTCGTCTGTACGTCAAAGCCAATTTCTTTTTCTTCAAGAAATTTCATTACACCACTGCCGACATCCAATCCATAAGCACTACCCCCTGCTAAAAAAGTAGCATGAACCTTCTCCACCGTGTTCTCTGAAGCCAATAAATCAGTTTCCCTACTCCCTGGTGATCCTCCTTTTACATCTACTCCAGTTACAGCGCCTTCTTCACAAATAATTACAGTACATCCAGTTAAGGCAGTATGATCTTGATTGTGACCTAGTTTAAAATCATCTATTCGATCTACGTAAAGCGTTTTCATTTTAATCTCCTTTCTTTAACTTTTGAATTGTGAAATTTTCAATGATACTATCGTAGGAAAGAGGTGATTATATTGAGACAAGTTCATGTGATCGTTTCAGGTCGTGTACAAGGTGTAGGTTTTCGTTCCTTTACGCAACAAATAGCGATCCAGAACGATATAGTTGGATGGGTGAAGAATCTAGATGATGGCTCCGTTGAAATTGAAGCACAAGGTGAAGATAATAAAGTTGACACATTTTTAATGCAAGTTAAAAAAGGCCCCTCCTTCTTTGCAAAAGTGAAGAATATTGAAATTACAGAAGAAGATGTAAAAACCGCATTTCAAAAATTTGAAATTAAGTATTAAAAAACCGCTATTACATATAGCGGTTTTACAACTTGTATGATTTAACTTTCTTCAAAGAACTTGCGGTTTAATGAGATATATTCATTTTCATCATCTGGTACTTCATCTTCCATATAAATAGCCTCTACAGGGCATACAGCTTCACAAGCACCACAATCAATACAAATATCAGGATCGATATAAAACATATCTTTTCCTTCTTCTATACAATCTACAGGGCAAACTTCTACGCATTCACCTGCTTTTTCTTCTTTACAAGGTGAAGTAATTACAAATGCCAAGACGGTCCCCTCCTTTAACGATTAATCGTTATGTATCTCTTTACATACACATTCTATCATAATTTTCAAAGCCCGAATACCATTATAGCTTATTTCATAGAGTTTTCAAATCATATTAGTAAAAATGAGATTGATTATCTTCCCAAATTCTCTCCGTAATATATTCACCGCCAATACGTTGAATCAAAAAGACATCGGGGTTGGTAAGAGTTTTCCATTCATGAAAACCAAAATCAACATGAAATTTCTGCAACATAAGAGCAAGTAAGTTGCCATGTGTTACAATTATAATATTCTCATTTAGCTCTTCTTTCATACATTCATCCAAAACTTGCTCGGCACGTTTATAAGCTTCGTTCGATGATTCCCCACCTGGTAGCTTAAAATGGAAATTTTGAAAAGATTCTTCTAAAATATCGATCCAATCATCTACAGGCTGCTCGCTTAGTAATCGTTCCTTTAACCTCTCGTCCGTTTCAACTGGAATACCTTGACGAGATGCAAATGGCTTGATACTTTCTTGCGCACGCATATAAGGACTTGTAATGATACGATCTATTTGAAAGCTAAGTCTTTCAAGTTGTCTAGCTAATTCATACGCTTTTTGTATGCCTTTCTTTGATAAAGGAGAATCACTGTGTTGTCCTATAGCATGGCAATGACGGATTAAAAGAATTCTTTTCATATTATCAGCTCCTATGGAGAATCTTTGAAAAGTCTAGCATTAAACATAAAAGTCCCTATTATTTATATTTTCCCAATACATACTATTAATAAACATAGTTAAACAAGTTCGAAGTAATCCTTTTTAAAACCAGCTATTCGATCGGTGTTGTCGATAACAAAATAAAATTCATCTGTTTCGTTTTTTACGTCATATATTTTTCCTTCTGTTAAAACAGAATTTACTTTATATTTTTTAGCATGAGTGTGGACACATTTTATTTTTTTTATAGTATGGTTGTTTTCCCAATTTTGATGAATCATTTATGTCCCTCCTTCCTTTCTATCATAAACATTTATTCCCTTTTATACAAGGAATTTTCTGAAGTTAACATAATATTATTATGGTTCATTAAAAGGATTAGTCATTTTTTTAAGGATAAAGGGCAATACCATAATAATAAATAATAGTCTTATCAATTGCAGGGATCCTACAATGGAAGGATCTGCATCTACTTCACCAGCAGTAATCGCCATTTCTACCAATCCACCTGGTGCAAGGCTAAGCATTGCTGTAGCGAAACTGAGGTCGGATAGTTTAGCAAATATGTATCCTAGCCCGGTCGATATCACAATGATAAAGCAAGTAAACAAAAAGAAAACCCAGGAAAAGTTACCAGCTTTTTTTAAATCTGACATCGTTATCGATAACCCTAAGTGAATTCCGATCGATACTTGCGCTACATGGTATAAACTTACCGGCACATCACTTACTGGAACAGACAGTAGTTTTAAACTTGCAATTACCAGCATGGGGATGAGTACATAGGGGGCAGGAATTTTATAGCGTAATAGATATGCCATTCCAAAAAGCAGAAAATACAACAACACTGTCCAAACATTCAACTCGATAGCTGAATTGGTAAGCGCTTGCTGCGGATCTGACTGAATAAACATAAATGATGCCATGAGTGGTACAAGAAACAGGACAGCCATTAGTCTAATAGTGTGAAAGATTGCTACTAATCCTGTGTTAGCATTCATCGAATCACTCATTGCTACCATAACTGATAATCCTCCCGGGATGCTACCTAACACACCAGTTGAGGGTTCTATTTTTGCATATTTAGCTAACATTTCTCCGCTTTTCATACAAACATATATCAGTACTAAAGTAATAATTAAAAAAGGAATAAAATACGGAATCACTTTACTTAATGTATTGGATGTGAAAGTAGACCCAATTTGTGCTCCTGTAAGCAAAAAACTAATTTGCAATATTGTTTTGTTTTGTGCAAGTGGTTCGGTTATTAACCAATTTAATATGAATACGGTTATCAACGGCCCTAATATCCACGGTAGTGGGAAATGTAAAAGAAGGAATACTCCTGTTATTATTAATGAAGCGGTATACATTAACAAAAGATAACTTATATTTTTAACCATAATACACGCCCTCTTTTATCACGGTGCTAACCGTCAGTTAGGATCAAAACCCTTCACTGATGGAAGCTCACCTTATGTAAAAACTTCCCGAAAACAACGGGAAGTTATTCGAATAATGCCAGGTATTCCTCAAGACCTTCCTCTTTCAGCTTTTGCTTTGGAATAAATCGTAAGGCAGCGGAATTAATACAATATCTCATTCCACCTTCTTCAACCGGACCATCATCAAATACATGACCGAGATGAGAGTCAGCCTCATCACTTCTTACTTCAATTCTTCGCATGCCATGTGATGTGTCTAGATTTTCTGCAAGTCTATTACGGCTTAAAGGTTTAGTGAAACTTGGCCATCCGCATCCTGCGTCATATTGGTCTGTAGTTGAAAATAACGGTTCGCCACTAACAATGTCTACATATATCCCTTCTCCCCGGTTATTCCAATATTCATTATCAAACGGTCTTTCTGTACCATTTTCTTGTGTGACATGATACTGAATTGGCGTTAAGCGTTCTTTCAACACTTCTTTTGAAAAATTGTCACCCCAATTTCTTTTAATGAAATCCGCTCTACCTGAACCTTTTTTATACATCTGATAATGAAAATTTTGTTTTTTGTAGTAACCTTGATGTTGATCTTCTGCTGGATAAAAAGGTTTTTCTGGTAATATGTCAGTTACGATCGGTTTATCAAACTTACCACTTTTTCCCAATTCTTGTTTAGATTGTTCAGCTAATTTTTTTTGTTGATCATTTGTATAAAATATAGCGGTTTTGTATGATTCACCACGATCATGAAATTGGCCTCCGGGATCAGTAGGATCGATTTGTTGCCAAAATATCTCTAACAGTTTTTGATATGAAAAAACTGCTGGATTGAACGTGATTTCTACCGCTTCACGATGTCCTGTTGTATTGGTACACACTTCTTCATATGTGGGATTAGGCTTGTCTCCCCCTGTATAGCCAGATACCACTTGCTCGATACCTGGTTGTTCATCAAATGGTTCCACCATACACCAAAAACAGCCACCTGCAAAAATTGCTTTCTCGAGAGATTGCTTTGTCATGAAAAAGCCTCCTACTAAACATGATTACTTTTATTGTGCTCTTAGTGTAAAAAAAATGCAAGTGGTCTGTTTTTAAAGAAAATTAAATAAACAGTTTCGGCTGAGATTCACTCGTTCGAATTGGAGTAGAACTTCTACTTACTTGTTTGTTTGATGTCGGTGTACTTTCTGTAATAGTCATTTCTTCTGCTTCTTCTTCTACGTCTACTTCATTTTGTTCTTCATCGTCGTCATCATCATTTATCTCGTTTAATGCCTTCATCATATTGATTAATTTCGGAGCGTTTTTAATCATCGGACCGTATTCTTTAATTAATGGTGTTGCTTGTTGTGCGACTTTTAATACTTGTTGAACATTATTTAACGTTCCCATTAGATTCGACCCTCCACCTGTTGCCACATTCGTTGCTTGGGTTATATTAGAAGCTTGTGATGGTAAGAAACGTTGCAGTAATCCTTGTAGTCCTGTCGGATTCGTCATTTGATTTGGAACAGGACCTCGGGGAAATAATCCCTGTGTTGGCATGTTATGTTGTGAGAACATCGGTGGTTGGTTTGGTGGACGAAACATATACATTCTCCTTCCGTATAGCACGTTGATATAGTATATGTTCATTTGTCTAGAATGGTATAGGCTGAAAAGAAACTAGACAAAATCATAGATTATTAAGGATTCTCCAATTGGAATACTAGGACGATCATTTCTACAACTGAAATAAAGGAATCACAGCAATCTTGTGAGCCAATGACCTTTCACCAAAAGTATAAAGGCGCTCGGAGCTAGACATCTCTGTTTATGCTTTCTTAAAGTATTAAAAAGGTATACACGCGCTTCATAAAGCAGTGTATACCTTTGTTCTACATCTCTTTTATTCTGATATGACATCTGTTGTAATAATTATTGCTAGGGAACCACTTATTATTAAGCCAAAAAGTACTGCTGATAACATCATTGTACCTCCTCGGTACCTTTATTGTTATTACTATCATATAAGAAGAAAAGGAGGATTCTATATTTGGAAATGAACATTTGATGACAAATAATATTTCCTGGGTAAGCGCATGTTTTGACAGTATACATCTGATTGGTGTTGTTTTTTGTATCTTTTTGATTATTTTTAGCCTATTTTGAACTTTGCGACAGAACCAGTATGCGATGCTTCTACTACTAATTTCGCTTTGATTTCTTCTTTTAATTGTGCTACGTGGGAAATAACACCAATCACTCTATGATCTTGCTGTAATTCTTTTAAACATTTAATTGCTTGCTCTAGTGATACTTCATCAAGTGTACCAAAACCTTCATCAATGAATAGCGTATCTAACTGCACACCACCTGCATGAGCTTGAACAATATCAGCCATCCCTAATGCCAAGCTAAGGGCTGCTTTGAAGCCTTCTCCGCCAGAAAGTGTTTTTACTGATCTTTTCTTACCGGTGTAATGATCAAGCACCTCCAAGTCGAGGCCACTCTGGGCTCCCCGTTTTGCCAACTCTTCACTTCGAATTAATTGATAGCGGTGGTCTGTCATTTGATCAAGACGCATATTTGCCTGTAACAATATCTCATCCAAAAAGGTCGATAATACAAACCGCTCAAATGAAAGTCTCGCAGTATTGTCACCTCTAGCTAGATCAGCCAATTCTCCAATATGGAAATAATCATCTTTAATTTCCTTCATTTTTTCTTCTAATTCATTCGTTTTCCTAATTGTTGCAATCAACTGATCAATATGAAATACAATAGATTGTACCTGTTTATTTTTTTCATCTTTATCCTTTTCTACATTGGCCATCTTGTCTTCCAGTTTTGATAAATCTGGTTTTTCAACATCTTTTACCAACTCTGTCAGGGTAATTAACCTACTTTCTACTACATTTCTTTGCTCCCCATGTTGTGATATGTGATTTTCTATTTCCTGTTGTTCTTCAAAAGGTAGCAATGCCTGTTTATATTCTGAAATCGAGGCAAATCGATAATTAACAAGGGCTAGATTAAATTTCTCCTCTTGTTCTTCATATTTTTGCTGCAACTGAGTTGTAAATTGTTTTGATTCCTGATATTTAGTTTCCGCCTTGTTCTTATCCTCGATCGCTTTTTCATAATGTGCTTGTATGTCTTTCCATTGCTGTATTTTCATATTCAACTCTTTTTCCAAGCTATTAACTTGTTGTTTGAAAGCTGCAGGTGATTCCACATCAGCAGGAAGTTGAGCTTTAAGTTGTGCATATTTAGCATGTAATTGATGATAATCTTTACTTTTTTCCTGGTGCGTTTCTTGTATTCGTGCTTGTTCTTGCTTTAACCGGTCATATTCTTGCATTGCTGTTTGAATTTGTTTGAACTGATTTTGTAATTCTTGCATCTTATTGTAATGCTTTTTTGTTTCTTTTTTATTCTTCTGAATGCTTCCAAGTATAGATGCATCAACTTGTTGCAGTTGTTCTTTTGTGACCTGTTCCATATCCATATCTAACGATTGGATTAATCGCTTAACAATTTGTTTTTTCCCTTCTCCTTGTTCTTTAATTTGGAGGAGTGTCATTTGCATTTCTTTTGATTCTTCTTGTAATGTAGTAAAATATTTAGTCTCTGTTTCGATCATTTCATCTGATATGCTAGCATCTTCTATCTTGGCGAGGTCTGGATGATGAATAGAGCCACATACTGGGCATGCATCTCCATCCTGTAATGATGCTGCCAAATGACTCGCAAAATGTTTTTTTCTATCCTTTTCTAATTGCTCACATCTCTTTGCCTGGACGTCTGCTTCTGATTGCAGCTTATCAACTACATTTTTATATTGCTGATAATCTTTTCTTAACACTAACAATTCTCGATATTCTTTCTTTAAATCTTCCATATCTGATGCTTTACGTTGCTGTTGTTCAAGTTCATGCTTCAGTTGTTGTAAGATGCTGTCTGATTCATGGATCTTATCTCTGATCTCGTAGCTCGTTTCTTTCATTTTTTCTAATTCTTTGATTTTGTTTTCCAACAAAGTTTGTTTTTCCTGCATTTTCTTGATTGTTTCATTCAATTTATTTAGTTCTTTTCCTGCTGCTTCAAATTCATCCATTTTCTCTAGTAATTGCTGCTGCTCTTTCAACTGAAATTGTAAGGATTCACGTTCTTTTTCTTTCTTTTTTTCTTCTTCATATTTAACTTTAGATTGTTCAAATAAAACCTGCATTTCTTTTTGTTGTTTGGCTATATTTTCAAATATTTGTTGTTGAGAGTGCCATTCTTGTTTCCTAGTTTGCATTAATTCTTCTACCGGTTTTATTTTCTCAGCTGTTTTTGCTAGTTCGAGTTTTTCTTGCAATCTATCTATTTCTTTTTGTTTTAGCTGTAACTGTTTTTGTTTTTCTATCAATTGTTCATACTCAAGAAAATAGTCTACTAGTTTTTTTTGCTGATAATATTGCTCTTGAAACATGGTTAATTGGTTGTTTATTTGTTCTAATTCTTTATTTAGTGAAACTTTTTGCTCTTCTAGCTTGTGGTAACGGTCTTCAAGCTGTACTTTGACCTTTTTATTAGAGTCAGGATCGATAGTTTCATCTGGCAGCTTTTCTAATTCTTGCTGATATTGCCAATCTAGCTTTTCCAGTTGCTCTTTCAAAGATTTTGCTTCTTCTTTAAATTTTTCAGTAATATCTTTATAGATATAAGTCCTGAATATTTTTTGTAATACTTCTTCACGCTCTTTACTATTTTCAGAGATTAATTTTCGAAACTCACCTTGGGGAATCATAATCATCTTCTTAAATTGTTCATAATCAAGTCCAATCATTTCTTCAATCGTTTCGTTCACATCTTTTATTTTTGAAACAATTAATTCCCATTGTTGATCGTGATTATAAACGTAAAGACTAGCGCTAGCCGCTTCTTCCGTATACCCTTCTCCTCGCGCTTTAGGCTTCTGTTGTTTTGGGCTACGTATGACTCGATACATTTTTTGATGCAATACAAAGGTGAAACTGACTGAAGTTAGTTCAGATAAATTAGCAAAATGACTACGAAAACCATCTTGATCACGGTCAGTACCACTGGCTTTTCCATATAAACTGAAACAAATCGCATCAAAAATGGTTGTTTTTCCAGCACCAGTTGGGCCGGTGATCAAAAATATCGGTTCATCTCCTAAATTGGTAAAATCTATCCGTTGTTCCTCTCGATAGGGGCCAAATGCGGTTAGTTCAAGAGTTAAAGCGCGCATACTATTTCCCCCTCTCTTCTACCATAACTTTTTGTATGACATCTTGTACATATTTCGCCCGTTTTTCAGAAAGTTGTGATCCTTTTATCTCTTTATAGAAAGATGAAAAAAGTTGTTCATGGGTCATTTTCTGTCTTTCCTTTATCGATTGGATTTCTTTAAGTGATTGATGTACTAATTGGTGTTTTCGTTCTAAGCGTAAAATGTTTGGAAAAAGCTTGCGTAGTTTTGTGACAGGATCCAGGATTTGTCCATCATCCAACAATCGAATTTGGAGATAGTCAGCTGTCTCTTCCACAACACTTCCCTCTAATAATTCTTCAAAGTAACCCTCTACAATTCGTAAGTCTTTTGGTGCTTTTAAAGGAAGAGTACTTACTGTTTTCTCATTTCCGTCTAATTCCAGGATGGTAACAGTCTTTTTATGGTTTGCTTCTGAAAAGGAATATTTCATGATAGATCCGCTATAACGGATGTAATCACTTTTAATTTTCTGAGGTTGATGAAGATGGCCTAAGGCAATGTAATCAAAAGACTTAAATATAGAAGCGTCGATATAAGGAGTACCACCAATCATCGTAAGTCTTTCTTCAGACTCTGATTCCATTCCACCCGCAATAAAGGCATGTCCAACTAAAATATGGTGAGCTTGCTCCGTCATTTCTTCTTCTATCTGCCTTACTATCCGCTCCATCGCATCTTGGTGTGTTTGGATTGTTTCCTCTTGGAAATAATGTCTCACTTGTTCTGGTTCTATATAGGGTACTAAATGAAAGTAGACATCGTTATGTCCATCGTTAAAATATATTGGTTGAAAGACATCCTCAATAGATGTTGCTAAATATAAATGCTTGGATCGAAACAAGCTTGCTCCAAATCCGAGTCGATCAGGGCTATCATGATTACCGGAAATAGCAACAATTGGAATTTCCATTTCAACTGATACTGTAGTGAAAAATGAATTTAATAATTCAACAGCTTCCCTTGGTGGAACCGCTCGATCATAAAGATCACCTGCAATGATGATAACATCTGGTTTTTCATCTTGGATAATATTAATAAGATACTGTAGGACCACCTCTTGATCCTCTGTCATATGCAACCCATGAACAATTTTTCCTAAATGCCAATCTGCTGTATGTAAAATCTTCATATCATCTTCACCATCCCTTCCATATTTTCACTATTATTATACACGAACAAGTGATCGAAGTCTATTGATATAGAACTAATGTTCGTGTATGATGTTGTTGAGGTGATTTGTTTGGTACATGATCGAGGTAAAATAAAATGGGCTTCTTTAATGCTGCCTGAACATGTTGAAATGCTTCAAGATTTCTTTTCCGAAGAAGCCCCTAAGGAAAAGCCAGTTTTAAATGAAGATTATATCAATGAAATGGAACTAACCTTACAACAGGCGATTCACGATAAGAAAAAGGTAGAACTAAGTTATTATCAAAATGGTTCTATTAAGTCGGTTATTGGACATATTATTAAGATCCAACCAACAGAAAGAAAGATAACCGTTCAAGAAGCAACTATGAAACAGAAGGTTCCATTTGAAAATATTGTAGCTATAAGAACTATTGAATGAGTAGTAAAAGCCATGAGTGGTCTGGGACACTCATGGCTTAACTTCATCTATGTACTCATCCCATAGGTGATCATATGTTGCAATCGCTTCTGGAAAAGGAATGTGCCATTCAATATAACTACTAATTTCATAATAATCTTGAGAATGCTTTGGAAAGTCGTGATCATAAAACATCCAATCAGCTAACCTTCGAGCATCATCTAATTGTTTATTTCCACGATAACGCATCATAAATTGGTAAAAAGACTTCATACGCTTTCCTCAATCCTTTGTGTTTAATTATTCATAAATTCACGATGTTTTTCTTGCTTTTTGCGATAAACAATTCGCGATAATATAATACTGATTTCATAAAGTATAATTAAAGGAATGGCAACCACGATTTGCAATATAAAATCTGGTGGTGAAATCATGGTTCCGATAATAATAAGGATAAAATACCCGTACTTTCTCGTTTTGCTTAAAAATTGTGGTGTAACCATCCCTAAACTCGTTAAAAACATAGTTATAACCGGAACTTCAAAGAATACAGCAAACGGTAATGTCACTCTAAATATAAAGCGGAAATAGTTTTCAACTGTGAACATCGTATCAAACATTCCATCATTCAATGATAATACAAATGGAAGAATCAGCTTAATAAAAATGAAATAGCCAAAGGCAAGTCCAGATACGAATAAAATAAAAATAACTGGAATATAAACCAAGGAAATGCGTTGCTCTTTTTTCGTTAGACCTGGTTTAACAAATAACCATAATTGCATACATAGAAATGGTAATGTTGCAGCAAAGGCAACGACAAAGGCAATCATGAAGATGATCCAGATGATTTCTTCTGGAGAAATCAGATTTAATGTGATATCTATATCATTTAAAAAGAAATCTCTAATATCTTCCACAAAATACAGACCGCCAATAAAAGATAATATAAATACTAGTGCGGTCCATAACATACGATTGCGTAATTCGGCGAAATGGTCTAAATACCCCATTTCCTTCTCATTTGGTAATGTTTTGTCTTGCTTCATTTTAAACGTCCCTTCGTCATAAGCCAGTGTTACATGCAAGAAAAAGATGTAAAAGAATGTCTTTTACATCTTTACTTTCTCTATTTGCCTGAGTTATCTTTCTCTTCATTCATAAGATCATTGGTAGCTTTCTTAAACTCACGTAAAGAATGGCCAACAGCTTTACCGATCTCTGGTAGTTTAGAAGGACCAAAAATAATCAATGCTATAAGTAATATTAAAATTAACCCTGGAAAGCCAATATTAGATAACATGACGTTCACCTCGTTTATTGATCAAAAAAATTACGAATTATTATCTTTTTGCTCTTTTTCTTCATCTGTCAATTCACGTGCAGATTTTTTAAATTCACGCAATGTTTCCCCTGTTGCCTTACCGATTTCTGGCAATTTTTTCGGCCCAAAAACCACTAATGCAATAACTAATATTAAAATCAGCCCAGGAATACCAATAGAAGATAACATTTTTTTATGCGCCCCTTTATGTATATCAAATTATTCTCATCTTTTATCTTACCATGATTTCACGTGCTTGTCTTGGTTAACGGTAAAAATAGGATTACTTTTTCCGATCGTATTGTATAAAATAATAATCGTAGCGATTTTTCTCGTCCTTTTTGCCTTTTTCTTTCTTTGTTATAGGCCACTTATGTCCATCAAAGACAGGGAAAAAAGTGTCGCCTTCAAACTCTTCATCAATATAGGTCATATAAATTCGGTCTGCAAAATCAAGCACTTGCTTGAAAATTTCTTCGCCACCGATCACAAACCATTCTTTTTCAGGATTGGCTTTGTCCATTTCTTTAATTGCATCAACAGAATGAATCACTTTGCATTGTTCGTGTTCAAACTCTTTATTAGTCGTTAAAACAATATTATCACGATTCGGCAGAGGTCCATTCATGGACTCAAAGGTTTTTCGTCCCATAATGATAGCATGAGACGTGGTTAATTCTTTGAAAAATTTAAGATCGTTAGGTAAATGCCATGGTAACGTATTATCTTTTCCAATCACTCGGTTTTTTCCCATTGCAAATAATAATGATATCATTTTGCTCCTCCTTTTATCACGACGCTAACCGTCCGTAAGATCCCCACTGATTATACTGCGACTGGTGCTTTTATTGCGGGATGTGGTTGATAATTGTCCAACTTAATGTCTTCCAGTTCGATATCAAAAATGGATACACCTTCTTTGATAGAAACCGTTGGTAACGGTCTTTGCTCACGTTCTAATTGGGTTTCCACCTGTTCAAGATGGTTGGCATAAATATGTGCATCACCGAATGTATGAATAAATTCCCCTGGCTCTAAACCACATTCATTAGCAACCAATAGTGTTAGCAATGCATAACTAGCAATATTAAAAGGTACACCTAAAAAGATGTCACCGCTTCGCTGATATAACTGACAGCTTAATTTACCATCTGCTACATAAAATTGAAAAAGGGTATGACATGGCGGTAGTGCCATACTTGGAACATCTTCTGGATTCCATGCAGAAACAATATGTCTTCTCGAATATGGATTATGTTTAATCGCCTCGATTACATCTTTTAATTGATCAATTGTTTCTCCTCGTGAAGTTTTCCAAGCACGCCATTGTTTTCCATATACCGAGCCTAAATCACCAAATTTGCTTGCAAAAGCGTCGTCTTCTAAAATGTTAGCTTTAAATATTTCCATTTGCTGATTATATGCTTTTTTAAACTCGGGATCCTGTAGTGAACGATGACCGAAATCTGTCATATCAGGTCCATTGTACTCGTCGCTTTCCACCCAGTTCTTAAAAGCCCATTCATTCCAAATATTGTTATTATGCTTTAAAAGGTAACGAATATTCGTATCACCTTTGATAAACCACAATAATTCACTAACAATTAAACGAAAAGGTACTTTTTTAGTTGTTAGTAAAGGGAATCCTTCCTGTAAATCAAAGCGCATTTGATGACCAAATATCGATAAAGTACCTGTGTTTGTGCGATCATCTTTTTTTGTTCCTTCTGCGAGTACTTTTTTGCATAAATCTAAGTAGTTTTGTTCACTAATTGACATTTTTAATCTTCCTTCCTCACCAGCATTTATCACGGCGCTAACCATCAGTGGGGGTTTTGACATCCACTGATGGAAGTCACGCTATATTACAAATTCGTAACAAAGTTAACTTAAAATCATATTTCCCCTATTTTAACATAAATTTTTCTGTAAGTAATAATTTCGGAAGGGGTGGTTTTATGATGTTACAAGATCAAATATCACGAGTAGTAAAACACTCCGTCGCTTATAGCTTTGCATTTAGCCAACCTTTTTCTTTTTATGTCGATGCCTATCCAATGATGCAAAACGAGATACTAGAGCAATCGAACATGCTGCAATACGGTATGCAGCATGAATCGGTTCGGGTGCTGCAACATAAATTACAAAGATTATCGTACTATGATTCGTCTATTGATGGAGAGTTTGGTGTTTTGACAGAATATGCATTAAAGAAATTCCAAGAAGAGCATTTATTAGATCAAAATGGAAAAGCAGATGAAAATACGGTAAAAGCCATTATAAATAAGGAAGAAGATTATTATGAAAATATATTACTAGAACATGAACTAGCATTTTCAATTGGTGATCGTGGTGACGATGTCAAAGAAGTGCAAGAAGCTTTATTCTACTTTGGTTACTATCGTGATAATATCGATGGAATATATGGCGAAAAATCCAACGAGGCAGTGAAAGCTTATAAACAGGATAAAGGTATGGAAATTCACCATATTGAAGCCGAAATTCACGAGGAGACCATTGAAACACCACAAGTAGCATATGTAGAAGTAGTAGATCAAACTGAACAGGAGTCCATAAATAAGCAATCAGATAACACAACCAACAAAGAGCCAGAAGCTAATAAAGAATCTTCAGTAAAAGAAGAAAATACATCATCTTTTGAAACATCGGTGAATGCAAGTCAAATCATTTCCAGTGCTAAAAATCATATAGGCACACCATATCTATGGGGTGGCACATCCACTTCAGGATTTGATTGTAGTGGTTATTTACAGCATGTATTTAATCAATTAGGTGCAAATCTCCCACGAACTGTAAGCGAAATATGGAATGCGACCAAGCATGTTGATCAACCATCTATAGGGGATTTAGTGTTTTTTGAAACCTATAAACCAGGTCCATCTCATGCTGGTATTTATTTGGGCGATGGTAAGTTTATTCACGCTGGTGAATCAAATGGTGTAGAAATTAGTGAATTAAATATAAGTTATTGGTCTGAAAGATACTTAGGTTCCAAACGAGTCATACTAGATTAAGTCAAAAAAATCGATCTGTTTAGGATGTAATCCTTGATAAGTTAGGTCAAGCAATTCTAATAATTGTTTAGCATTATCAGCTGCATCCCCCCCTGAATTATTATTAAATAATATGGTTATTTCTTTTGCTTGTTGATCTAACATATGAATACGCTTCACCCATTCCTGTAATTCTGTTTGATTATAACGATATAAAAATCGAACCTCTCTCCAATTTTCCTGACCGTGATTATTCCATCCATGAATATTTCTTCCATGGAATCGGATTAATACACGGTCATTTGTTGTTTCTAAAACGGTTGGAACAGAGCCTTCTCCTGCTTGTGGTTCATCACAAATTACGTGTGTTATCCCAAGGTCTTTTAGAAAAGTCAATGTTTCTTGCTGATGATCTTCAAACCAAGACCGATTTCTGAATTCAATGGCTATTGGTATATCACCCATCCATTGTCTAATTTTTTTGATTTTCTGTATATTCCGTTGTTTTATATCAAACCACGGTGGAAACTGAAATAATACAGTATTTAATTTGTTGGCATGAATCACTGGTTGAATGGAATGGATAAAGGCGTCGACTAATTCCTTTGCCTCACGATTGGTTAAGTGTTTACGGTTATGACCTGTTAAGCTTTGATACGCTTTAATAACAAAAGAAAACGTATCTGGTGTTTCGCTCACCCACTTTTGGTAATTTTCTGTAGATTGGATAGCATAAAAAGAACTGTCAACTTCAACAACCGGAAAGTGTGAACTGTAGGCAGATAATTTGTATTTTCTATCCTTTGTATTTTCATATAGTGTGGGATGGTCTCCCCACCCTGTTAACCCAATTAGTATTGTCAATCGTAACACCTCAAAATAAAAATGCTATTATTACGATACCATGTCTTTTTGATAATGAAAAGGTTTTAATCCTTGTAAACAAAGGATTTATATCATTTGAATATCTTGACGTTTTTGGTAAAATAAGCTATAGTAGTAACAAGCAAAGAAGATGTTTTTGGGTTCATTATTATCAGGTAGCTTCTATAGAAGTAAATGGAATGGTGATCCTATACTTCTGTGGTTGCTACCTTTTTCATTATCCCCCATCATCTTGTTTGTATTAACACGTTTTTGCGTGAAAGGTTTTAGGAGGAAAGATAACATGGAAAACGGTGTAGTAAAATGGTTCAACGCAGAGAAAGGCTATGGATTTATTCAATTGGAAGAAGGAAATGATGTATTTGTACATTACTCCGCTATTCAACAAGAAGGTTTCAAAACACTAGAAGAAGGTCAAGAAGTAAAATTTGAAATCGTTGAAGGCGAAAGAGGACCACAAGCTGCTAATGTAGAAAAAAAATAAATGAAAATGAACAAGGCGATGATACAGTCATCGCCTTTTATAATACCTTTACAACACTTTAAATTTACATAAATACTGAAAATATGTTAATTTTATTTATTGACTGCAAAGATTATTATGAAGCGATGAAGAAAGGTAGGAACAAATATTGTCAAACGAACTATTATGGATTATATTTGCAATTATAAATTTTGCGTTATTATTATTTATGTACCGTGTGTTTGGGAAAGCCGGATTATTTGTGTGGATAGGTATGTCTACAGTAATTGCTAATATTCAGGTGTTAAAAACAGTTGAAATGCTCGGTTTAGTAGCTACGCTGGGGAATATTACATATGGAACAGTATTCTTAGCTACGGATATATTAAACGAAAATCACGGTAAAAAAGAAGCGAAAAAAGCTGTGTGGATGGGATTCTCTTCCCTGCTTATTATGACCATTGTGATGCAATTTGTGTTACGATTCACACCGCATGCAGATGATTTTGCACAAGGGTCATTAGAAACTATCTTTGAGTTGATTCCAAATATTTCCATCGGAAGTATGTTGGCATATGTTGTCAGTCAATATATTGATGTTTGGATCTATGGTAAGATAAAACAATTATTACCTTCCAATAAGTATTTATGGATCCGCAATAACGGTAGCACGATGATCAGTCAGTTTATTGATACACTTATTTTCTGTTCGATTGCATTTTATGATGTACATCAATTTGACGTATGGCTCAATATTTTATTTACAACTTATATTATTAAATTCGTTGTATCAGCATTAGACACACCATTCTTATATATAGCCAAAAAAATAAAGCCTAAAATTGAACATAAATAAGGTAAATGTTAGGGGTATTATAATGATTGAAGTCTATACAGATGCTGCCAGTCAAGGAAATCCAGGTCCAAGTGGCATTGGCATATATATAAAATCTGGACAACAGCAAATGGAAGAATATCTATTTATCGGGGACTACTCCAACCACGAAGCAGAATTTATAGCAGTTATTAAAGCATTGGAGTTATGCAATGAGCGCTTTCCAGATGAGATTATTTCTTTTAGATCTGATGCAAAAGTTGTTGTAGATGCCATTGAAAAAAAATATGTAAAAAATAATATATTTCAGTCCTATTTAAATCAGATTAATCAATTATCAAGTTCTTTTCCCTATTTTTTTATAAAATGGATTCCTGAGAAACAGAATAAACATGCGGATGAATTAGCGCGAAAAGCTCTTCAATTGAATAACTAATTATTTCATTAAGCCATTTTGTTTTAAAAGCAAGATGGCTTCTTTTTTATTTTGAATATCATGCCGACTAAATAACTCCAATAAACTAATATAAAAACTTCTGTCAAATGACATTTGCAGCTGCAAAGTAAATGATAACGCTAACTTGACATGTTCTATGGAAGTATTCGTATATTTTTGCCCAAAATATATGAAGTTAACTTCTTCATCTGTTAATTTAAATCCTTTTGTCCATAAATTTTCTAAGAAATAAGCCAATATTTCACTGTCTTTCACTAGAAATCCCTCACTCTTGTACAAGCTTTTTATCTTGAATACGAAATTGTTTATATCGCTAGTATAGATTTTTTTAGAATAGAAGTCTAGTGTTCTTTTAACTTGTATCAAGTAAATCATAGATAGCTAAGTTTCAATTTCTGCTTCTAAACCTCCTTTCTTTCTTTTCATCTTTCTGTATATCACCCCCCCTTCTTTTTTCCTAAAAATACCATTTCATTCACACGATCGACACATACTTTTTTAACATATTTGTTCATAAAACATGCCTGAATTGAATTGTCACAATCCGTGACTATTTTGTGAAACACCTGTTATGTCAACGTTTTCATCGTATTTATTTAGTATTATTAATAGTATAGAAAGTCTCTTTGGAAGGAGGAACATATATGAAGCCAGAACAAGATAACACATTAAGAGAAACATTTAGCAACCCAAAGCAAGATAACACATTAAAAGGAACATTGATTTCCGTTCTATTATTAGGGGCTTTTATTATCATTAGCTGGTTTGTTGTTTTTGGAATATTTATTAGTCGTTGAGGAGGTTTTGAGATATGCATATTCATAAGTATGAAAAACTGTGGTTAATTTTTGGTGTTGGTTCCCTGATATTATTTTTAGTAATTCTAGCAATTGGAGCATTCTATAAAGAGATACACCCGCCTAGTCATATGGATACGATTGATCCGAAAAATGTACAGGAACACGAAAGTTTCAAAGAAGAAAATCTTGGATTACGCCAAGTTGGTGAAAATGAATATATTGTCAATGTTCTGTCCTCTGGTTTTTACTATGATTTAGGCAAAGACGAAAACGATAAAGCAGTTAATACAATCAGAATTCCAGTAGGCGCGAAAGTATTGTTTCAAACTACTTCAACAGACGTTGTTCATGGATTTCAAATTGCCGGAACGAACGTTAATATGATGGTAGAACCAGGGCATATCAGTACATTGGAAACTGTTATGCAAAAACCGGGAACTTATACATTGTTATGTAATGAATATTGCGGTAGTGGTCACCATTATATGGCAGCAACCGTGGAGGTGTTTGAACCATGATTGAAAAACATTTATCGATTTCATCAAAAGAAGCCCGCCTGATAATGGCTCATATGTATGTAGCTTTCATCTCTTTATTGGTTGGTGGCTTAATGGGTCTATTACAGACGTTTGTTAGATCAGGCACATTTAATTTGCCGTTCGGTATTGGTTATTATCAGATTTTAACAGCACATGGTGTCATTTTGGCACTTGTTTTAACAACATTTTTTATTATTGGATTTCAATTTGCCTTAATGAGTAAGACGGTCGGTATATCAGACAAACAGCGATTAAGTGCATGGATTGGTTTCTGGACCATGCTGATTGGTACACTGCTGACTGCTGGTACGATTCTTACCGGTAAAGCAAATGTACTTTATACTTTTTATGCACCATTAAAGGCATTTCCAACTTTTTATATTGGCTTGGCTTTAGTAGTAGTTGGCAGCTGGATTGCTTGCTTTACCAATTTCCGGCAATTAGCTGTTTGGAAAAAAGCACATAAAGGTGGAAAATCACCACTCTTAGCATTTATGGTTGTTATCAATATGTTGTTGTGGTTTATTGCGACTTTAGGCGTTGCCGCAACAGTATTAATCCAATTTATACCATGGTCACTTGGAATGGTAGATTCTATAAATGTTCTTGTCAGTCGTACACTGTTCTGGTATTTTGGTCACCCATTAGTTTATTTCTGGTTGTTGCCTGCATATATGGCGTGGTATGCCATTATTCCAAAAATTATTGGGGGTAAAATTTATAGTGATGCACTAGCAAGACTTTCTTTCGTATTGTTTTTAATGTTCTCTATTCCCGTTGGTTTTCACCATCAGTTAACAGAACCAGGAATTGATCCATTATGGAAATTCATTCAAGTAGTGTTAACGTTTATGGTTATTATACCATCTCTATTAACAGCATTTTCCATGTTTGCTACATTTGAAATGGCTGGAAGAAGTAAAGGTTTTACAAGCTTATTTGGATGGATTAGAGCATTACCATGGAAGGACGTTCGATTCTTTGCGCCAGTTGTAGGGATGCTTGCTTTTATTCCCGCAGGCACAGGTGGGATTATTAATGCTTCTCATCAGATGAACCAGGTAATTCATAATACGATTTGGGTGACAGGGCATTTTCATCTTACTGTTGGAACGACGGTTATCCTCACCTTCTTTGGAATTGCTTACTGGTTAATTCCTTCACTTACGGGAAGAAAGTTAACGAAGAAAATCAATACGCTAGGGATCATTCAAACGATTGTTTGGAGCGTAGGAATGTTCATCATGTCAGGAGCTATGCATATAGCCGGATTATTGGGGGCACCAAGAAGATCTGCATATTCAACCTATACTGGTGCTGAACAAGTGGATACATGGATCGGCTATCAACTAGCTCAGGCTATCGGTGGGACAATTCTATTTATCGGAATAGTATTAATGGTATATATTTTTTTCTATATGGTTTTTGGAGCACCTAAAGGTGAAGCAAGTTTTCCAATTGCAGAAGTTTCTGAAGAGGCTGAGCCTACACCACAATATTTAGAAAACTGGAAATTGTGGATTGGTATCACAATTGCCTTAATTCTATTCGCCTATACGATACCATTTATCGATATCATCCAGCATTCCCCACCAGGTTCAGAAGGTTTTGAGAATTTGATAAGATAAACTATATTAAAATGGATAAACAATCAAAAACCCGTTTCATGTAATATATGAAACGGGTTTAGTATTAGTAAAATACTGTCAGCAGACTCCCTCTGTAGAAATGAGAAATTACTACGATCGAAGTAATTAGGATACTTTTCTACTTTCCTATTTTCTTCCCAAAATACTGATAATAATCCGTTTTTATAAACGCATTAAACAATTTTCGTTTTTTAGAGGCTTTTTGACCGAATAGTGCTTCAAATTTTTCATTTGCAGTGAGAATGTAAATACTCCAAGTCGGATAATCTTTTAACGCTACCCCAAGCTTTTGATACATCTCCTCAACTTCTTTTTTATCTCCAATTCGTTCACCGTATGGCGGGTTACTGACAATATACCCCCCGCTTTCATTAGAGTGAAAGTCCGTAGCCTGCATTTGTTTCCATTGTACTAAATCAGCAAGCCCTGCTTCCATCGCATTTTCCCGGGCAATGTCGATCATTTTAGGGTCAAGATCAGATCCGTATATCGCAAGCGGCTGATCATAATTAGCTAAATCCTCCGCTTCCTCTAAAGCCTTGTCCCAAATAGCCGAGTTAATAAACTGCCACTCTTCTGCGGAAAAGGATCGATTAAAACCAGGAGCGATATTTTGTCCAATTAATGCAGCTTCAATAGGAATCGTTCCTGAACCACAAAACAAATCATAAAATGGCTCATCTACTCGCCAGTTGGTTAATTGAACTAATGCTGCAGCAAGTGTTTCTTTTAATGGTGCATCACCCTGCCCTACACGGTATCCTCTCTTATGTAAACCGGCGCCAGATGTATCTAAAGTTATTGTTACTTTATCCTTTAAGAGAGCTGCTTCTATTTTATATTCTGCACCTGATTCTTCCAACCAGCTAGCAATTCCATGCTTTTGTTTTAATTTTTCAACAATAGCTTTTTTAACAATCGATTGACAGTCTGGAACACTATATAATGTAGATTTATGTGATTTTCCTGTCACGGGGAACTTACCATCTTCCGGAATATATTGCTCCCACGGTAACGCTTTAGTCCCTTCAAACAATTCATCATAGGTTTTTGCTTCAAATTCCCCTATCAGTAATTTCACACGATCTGCTGTTCGTAACCAGAGATTACAACGAGCAATTGCATAATGATCCGCTTCAAAGGTTACTCTGCCATTTTCAACTGCCACGTCTTCATACCCTAATTGACATACTTCATTTGCCACAACCGCTTCTAATCCCATCGCTGCTGTCGCAATTAAGGTAACTGTATTTTTCATTTATAAAATCCTTTCCTTCTAATCGATTCCATTATCAATTATTTGGTGCGTTCATATATCATTATGTACAACAAAACCCCTTTTATTAAGAAAGGGGTTTGAAATCCTATTTACGACCGGAATGAATGTCCGTAAGCCATGTTCTGTCCTTGTCGTACTGCAAACGGTGGTCAGCCTCGTACCAAAGGAGTAATCATCTGTCTACAAGCCAAAAAAGCTTGTCCTTCGTTCGGTTGAATTCCCTACTGAAAGATGCCCCTACCAATATTTGGGTTGCTCACTCGAGGGGTTTACCGCGTTCCACCTAAATAGTTTCCTATTTAGCTACGTCACTGTGGCACTTTCAAGGTATTCACACCATATCCAAAGACGTAGGTGTTTTCCCTGCCGTTAACCTAAAAAGGTTACCTTGACTTATGACTTCGTCAAGCACGAACACTACAAGCATCTCAGCCTGTGTGAGCATGGACTTTCCTCTACACATTAGTATGTGCAGCGATTACTTCAACATTCATCCCTCTTTATTTAAGCCTTTACTATTGTAACACGTATAAAGGAATAGTCAATGGAAAACCAAAGATAGAATGGTAGATTATTCCTCGTATTTTTTTCCGAAGACTGCCTTTTCCAAATTAGAAAGTCGTTTTAAAATGTCATAATTGACTTGATGATTGGATGTGCTTGGTCGAACACGTGTGTGATCAGATTGTTTCTTTAATCGTTCATTTTCATGCTGCAATCGATTGATTTCTTCCTGGAAATATTCATAATCCTGAATAATAACATCTAAATACTCGTCCACTTCTTCTTGATTATAACCTCTCATCGCCGTTTTAAAATTCTTCTCTAAAATATCTTTTCCATTTAGTTGATTTGCCATTATTTCCACCTCATTTAATCATTACTTATCATTTTTTCAAAAAAGATATAAGTTGTCAATTTTTAATCTAAATGACTTTCATTATAATCCTGATGGTCCCTCACAACCTCTTCTAGATCATTCGGCGTGATATACCAAATCGAATAGTTGGAAGATTCTACAGCTTTTTTCATTTTATCTAGTACATAACCTGCACTGCCTGGATACTCCTCATCACCAAGCACTAAACACCCATCCGTTTTATCAATTAACCAAAAATCCTTATTAATAAACTGATAAGGAGCTTTATATGGTTCATTATACAGTGGTTGGTAATAATCAGCTTGTTCAATGATTTGAAGAAAAGCCTCTTGATAAACATCCGGCCATCTAGATTCATATTCTAAAAATGGCGGGAATATGCCTAATTTTATGGAATACTCCTCTTTTAATTCTACTACCACTTGTGCTGCCCAAAGTTCAATTCCCATTTGACCAGACATAATCACCCATTCTAATCCTTCGTCAATGAACGAAATCAATCTTTGTTTCAGAGCGATCTTTATAAAAGAGATTCTTGGATCATTTTCATTTCTAATATTTAATTCCATTGGTTTGTTTCCGATGACTGTGATAACTTTCAACTTGAACACTACCTTTTATAAGGAAACTGTATGTATCATTATAAATGAAATGACCATTATATTCTAGTGGTTCCAATATTTCATGTTATAAGCAGCTTTTCATTTAGCCTATTTACCTCACTTTTGTTGGATTTTATGTAAAAACAAATACCCCAGCACGTTTATGTACACGCTAGGGTATTTGTTTTTACCAGCCTCTTTAAAATTCGATCTTGCAAGACTCTGACGAGTTGTTATTCAGGAACATTACGATTGGCGATCGATAATCGATTCCAGCAATTGATTGTAATAATAAGTCCCACTAAATCAATATATTGCTTTTCATTAAATTGCTGGCGAACTTTTTGATAGACGTTATCAGGCACACCTTGCTCTGAAATTTTAGTAACAGCTTCAGTCAACTCTAGGGCAGCTTTTTCTTTTTCTGTATAGAATCCTGTTTCTCTCCAAGCACTTAGGCAATAAATTCTTTGCTCTGTTTCTCCTAATGCTCTGGCATCCTTCGTGTGCATATTAATACAGTACGCACAATTATTGAGCTGGGAAGCTCTAATCTTTACTAATTCAATCAGCTTCTCATCAAATTCTGCCTGTTTCTTATACATCTCCAATTGACTGATGAGCTTTACTAAATCAGGTGCTACCTCCATATAATTGATTCTTTGTTCCATGATTTTTCCTCCTTTTATAAGCTTTCACTTATAAGACAAATTAAAAGGAGAAATTGTGACCTATTTCTTTTAATTTATTTGGATTCATTACGACATAAATATTTTGAACACCAGCTTCTGTGTAATCAAAGGTAATCAATTTGGTAGGCTCCCCCTGTTTTTGTTGAAGAATTCCGATCTCTTCATTTACATTCACTAGACTAAGCTGACCTTGAAAAGTCCCTCTCTTTTGAATGCCTTGTAAAAATGCAACAACCCGCTTTTTGCTAATAATCGGATACATGGCAGACAATACTTCCCCACCACCATCGGATACAAGTACCACATCTTTTGATAGATAATGAATGAAAGGATCAAAATCACCACTTTCTGCTGCTCGCAGAAAAAGTTTGGCCAGTTCATTCGCTTCCTGTTTAGTTGCTTTTTTGAATGGTTGGTTTTTTTGTAACTTTTGCTTTGCTCTGCTAAATACTTTTCTACAGCTTTGCTCGGATCGATTGACAGTTGACGAAATGAACTTATAATCAAATGCGAGCACTTCCCTCAAGATATAAATGCATCTCTCAAGCGCTGTTAGTTGATGTAAGAGAACTATAAAAGCGTAAGAAATAGACTCCTCTTTTAAAAGGTTGGCTAAGGGAGCATTTGCTTCTGGTGTAACAATAGGTTCCGGTAGCCACGGACCTGGGTAAACTTCTCGTTTTTTTATAGAAGATTGAAGATGATTCAAGCTTTTATTTGTCGTCATTTTTGTCAAATAAGCCTTTGGATCATCAATAGTAAACAGATCTACTTTTTCTAACTGTAGGAAAACATCATGTACAATATCCTCTGCATCTTTAATTGAACCTACCATGCGATAAGCAACCGCGAAAAGTAGCGGTTTATACTCATCATATAAATGACTATAATCCATTATTATTACCAGCTTTCTTTTTTTATCAATCATTCAATGGTCGAAGTTGTTTAACTCCATATTATAACAAAACCGTGATGAAATCGACCAAAAGGTAATTTAATGGACGTGTAGGCGCTTATAACTAAAATAATGTCACAAAATTTGCTTGATAAGTTCAGATATTCTTTTATCCATTAGTTGATTATGGTAGTTCTCTAAGCTTGCATTCATTATTTCGAGATGTTCTCTACTTTTAAAAAAAGTGAACAGCTGACTCTCGAGATCCGTCCAGTTATTCAGGTAGTAAACAACTCCTAATTTTTGTAATTGATCCAAGTTGATAACTTCTTGTCCTGGAAGAGCGTGATAGATAAAAGTTGGCTTTCTTTTTCTTAAACATTCACTTATCGTTACCCCTCCTGGTTTAGTTAGAATACCGTCTATCGAATCATAAAGTTCATTCATTTCCTTTCTGCATGTAATATATTTTAACGGAATAACGTTTTGATTATTTAGTCTTTTCAATTTTCGGTATAGCAGCTTGTTTTTTCCACAAAGGACATAAAATTTGATGTTACCACTTGTTTTTATATTGTTTAACAAATCCTCCATCGCACCAACCCCGAGATTTCCACCCGTAACCATAATGGATAGAAAGGAAGAATTATTTTTCAGGACTGGATTTCTGTTTGACTTAATCTCATGATGAACAGGAATACCTGTAAACCATATTCGCTGCTCTGGTATTCCTTTTTTTATTAAGAGTTCTTTCATATTTGGAGATGATACAAAATGAAAGTCAATATGATCCGTTCCCCAAAAGCGATGTATGAAAAAGTCGGTATAAACATTAATTACCGGAATGTTGGTGATACCCTTTTCCTTCATCACATTCAACATATAGGATGGTAACGCATGGGTGCAGATCACACAATCTGGTTGTTTCTCTTTTATTAGTTGTTGCATTTGAGCTAAGAAAAGTAGTTCATATAGCTTGAAATTTTTAGGCTGTTCTAAATTTTTATATACACTTTGTTGATAGATCCAATTATATAAATTAGGAAATAAATGAATCCATTTCAGATAAACTCCTGAGACGACAGCTTCCATTTTCCCATAGCTATAGGAAAGGATTTCTGCCTTTTCGCATTGCACTCGTGGTTCATTTAATTCGATTTCATGTATTAAAGAATCTGCAACTTGATGGTGACCAGAAGGTATGTTTAAAAATGGGAGAAATAAGATCTTCTTTGAATATAGTGTCATGATGCACCTCATAAATATCAGATTGTATTGGAAGTCCACCCATAAATTGCCGTAACAATTAAGGAAAAAAACCTGTATAATTAGGACCAGAGGAGTGATGAATATGTTCATGCTATTATTAATTAGTTTCATTATCCTAGTGGCTATTTTTATTTTCAAAGCATATAAAAACACACAAAATATTATCGTTAGAAAAATTAAAATAGATAACGCCCAAACAGAATCAGTTTCAACCTTAAATATATTGCATCTTTCTGATTTGCATCTGGAAAATATCTCGATATCCGCTGAATTGCTTTATGAAAAGCTAAAGGATGAGGCTATTGATTTAATTGCCCTTACTGGTGATTTTCTTGATCGAAAGCGAACAATCCCAAAGCTAATTCCTTATTTAAAGGTTTTAAATAAATTGAATCCTAAGTATGGTATTTACACGGTATTAGGTAATCATGATTATGTTTTAAAAGGGGTAGATTTACAAACATTAATAGGTACGCTTAATAAATATAATTGTAATGTGCTGCAAAATAGCAATGAAACCATTTATATTGAAAATCAGCCATTAAACATTATTGGTATTGATGATTTCAGTACACACCGTAGTGATTTGTCCAGCTCTTATCAATCCATCAAAAAAGGGACGAATTTAGTACTGACACATGATCCTAATATCGTGCTTAATATGAAAAAATATGATTTCGATTATTTGTTAGCTGGTCATTTTCATGGAGGCCAAATTTGTTATCCCAAAGCATACCATCTTGCCAAAATGGGGAAACTTGCCAAAATGAATATTATAAAAGGGCTTCATGCACAAGATGGGCGTCCTTTCTATATCAGTGAAGGAATGGGTCAAACTGGTGTAAACATCAGAGTTGGAAGCTTACCAGAAATAACACTTCATCAGTTATCCATTGAAAAGAAAAATGCCAATCTAAATCCAGCTATTTAATTTGAGTCTTACTCTAGGCTCCATAAGTTTATTATTTATTGGATGGCGAAGATAATACATTCCTATATTTGGTTGCCCAAAAAACTCCTGTCATCACAGGAGTTTTTTTATTTTCTATAAAGAATTAGGACTCTTCGCTTTTGTTCTTAGCTACTTCATTTGTTGAAAGTATTTTTGTAACAACCTGTCTTTAGACATGAATAAATAACATGGATGATGTTTTTTAAGATTGTTTGAGGAAAGTGAATTAACCGATAGCCAGTAGATCGGGAGTAAAGCAATACATTTAAAGTATTTATAAAAGGGACTACTAATCTCAATAGAGTCAAAACCTAATTTGGAGCTGCCCCGATTCAGCATAGTTATACCTATAATCCCTTTTATATCAGTGGCGTTGGAATGGTTGTTCACATATTCAGCAAGTTGTGGTAATGATTTTTCCACACTTTGATGAATGACCATAGCCTTTCTAACATCACTTTTCATACTTCTGATACTTTTCATTAACTGTGCATTATGAAGATGAATTTTTATTAATAGATCATTTTTTTGGATGACAGTACCATCAGATAATATCGATTCTTTTCCCTTATAACGGGTTAAACGAACTCTAAAAATATTTCGATCACTACCTTTTACGCCATCAATATAAACAAGGCGAGTAAACATAAAATAAATAGGATCAATTATTAGCCATAGTGTAAGTACATATAGTTTGATATTCATTATCTTATTTCCTCTCATAAAGTAATACCAATACTATTTTGTCATGTGTTGAAATGATTATTCTGTAAGATGTTACCTTTTCAGGATATTTTGAGAGGAAAAGACTGTTAAATGGATAATGTAGCTACTAAAGGCAAATGATCAGAAGCGGTCGGAATTGACTCGTTAACCTGTACATCCAGAATTTTGAAGTCCTCACTAACAAAAATATAATCCAACCTTTTTCGTGGTTTTTTAGATGGGTATGTAAGACCCGTTTGATTTTCAACAGAGTCCCATACATCTCTGTACACCTCTACTACTTTTTGCCATCTTTTGGATTGTACATTCATATTCCAATCTCCAATAATAACTGCTGGTCTTTTCACTTTATTTATAATGAATTCACTTTGTTTCTTATGAAGACAAGGGTTTAAGCTTAAGTGTGTAACATAAACATGCACCAATTTGTCATCGAATGGAATAGCTGCCTCCAGTATAGATCTATCTTCAATAAAATAAAGTCGATTGCTAAAAATATAATTTTTTGATGCATGTAAAGGGAAACGAGATAAAATGGCGTTCCCATATTGTCGAGTAGAATGATTCGTTTTTGGTTTTAAGGACAGGGAAGGACTGAAAGCGCCATAGTAATTTAATTTATTAGTTAAATACTCCATTTGATCTTGAAAATGACTTCGTTTTGAAAAATATCTATCTACTTCATTTAGACCAATTATATCTGCATTACTGTTAGTTATAACCTTACAAATTCGATCAAGGTCCACTTCCTTATCTAACCCTTTACCGTGATGAACATTATAAGTCATTACCTTAAAGTGCATGAAGTAGTCCTCCGTTATATTCCTGTCATTTTAAAATTCCTACATTCCTTCATTATTTGCATCGTTTACTATTTTCAAAATCCATTCCTTTAGATCGACCATCCGCTTATGTTCTGGTTTCAATTTAGTTCCGGTAACAATCATTGGAAAATAGGAATCATGCTTATAAAGAGATCCATGACTAGCGCCATTCACATGAGTCGGTGATCCCTCTCCAACAAATTCAAAGCCAGGTTTTGCGTCTACAATTAAATACCTTCCTGAATGTGAATAAAAAGAACTATATAACCGTGCGAGTCCATCAGGAAAATCTTGATACGTCACCTTTAGATCCTTTGTTAAAGAGAGATCTAAGATTTTTTCATTACCTTCTATTTCCCATTTCTGACCATATGAATCAGTGAATATGCCATCAGGTTTAAATGAAAGAAGACCTTCCTTGTCCCCAGAAATGACGTTTACCACATCATCTTGTTTCCATGCTATAAAATTAATTCGATCCTCGCTTTTTAACTGTGTGGCAATTTGCTCCTGCTCTAGCTTACTATCTAACAAGTAAATAAATGACATACGTTCATTTAATCCTAGAACGATTTGATCTTGTTCTTGAATCGGACCGCTAATTTGATGTATGTTATAGTCTTTTAGCAATTTCCTCAAATCAATTAATGCTTGTTCTTCATCCTTTCCAATGTCACTTTGCCCACTATCCCCCATTACAATCCATATATTATCCTGTATTGCCTCTTCCCATGATGGATAACTATTAAGAATTTCTTGCAATTGTTTATCAGACTCTTCAATTCCTTTCATCTCATTTACTCCATTTTTATGTATTACTTTATCATTATCAGAGAAATAAACGAGAGAATAGGAAGGTAAATGATCTTCCTCGATCAAAAATTTAAGTTCTTTTGTAGCAAACTCATTATTAAAACCAAATGCTTGCCAAAAATGAGTCTTGTTGTTACTTGGGTCTAATTTTGATAATAAGCCATAAGAAAAATGTCTTGGTCCATTGATCGAATCCCCCTTTTCTAAAAAGCCGTTCATATTCAAAATTCTAGGTACGCTTATTAATCGTTTTTGGTTTCCCCGAAATACAAGTGTGTTTACTGAGGCTGATTTCCCATCTAATTCCTCATGAATGGTTTTTACATCTTTACTTAAGTGATGATGATTTAGTATAAACAAGCTATTGTGAAGAACTTGCTTCATTCCTATTTTCATTATTTCTTTTCTGGCACTGCCATAACTAATAAACTGTTTATTTTGTTCATCGTACCAGACAAGTGCCGGAACCTTATGATCATTTGGATATGTTCCAGTTAACAGTGTGCTGTCAATAGTAACCGACATAGTAGGATAACTGCTCACCATATCTGGATAATAGTTGCCATTATGAATTAAAAATTCTAATGCTGGTGCTTTTCCTTCTTTTATTGTATTTTGTAACGGTTTATCCATGATAGAATCAATAATAATCATAACAACAGGTTTAGATGTATCGTTTGAAGACTGATTTAATGTATTTGTTTTCACGATTGGCTGGATTAAATATAAATAAACAAGAGAAAGTATTAACAAAATGATGAGAATAATAATAGTTAGTTTTAACACTTTATTCAATCTCCTTTCCTTCATATAAGAAATCCCTCTTCCATCAAAGTAATTAGTCATCTTCATAATTTCGAATTAGCACGTCCTCCACCAACGATAAAAAGGAATGATAATGATTAGGAAGCCTAAATAGATACCAATTCCCATCATTAAGTGTTGAATCGATTCGAATAATTGATTTCCTATGAAAGCATAAACAATCATTCCGGGAATTTGTCCAATTGCAGTTGCTAGAATATAGGTTTTAAACAACATAGTGCTTAAGCCAGAATAAATATTTACTACAGGCGGGGGGATAATCGGTATCATTCGACTAAATAATACAGCTATAAAGGCATTATGACTAATAAGTTCATCAAACTTTTTAATCTTATTAAATCTTGTAATAAGTTGCTGGAATTCCTTTATAAAGACAAAACGAGCAAAAAAGAATAAGATAGCTGAAGCTCCAATTGAACCAAACCAATTAATAGCCGCGCCCATCCAAATTCCGTATTTTGCCCCCATTAATGCGCCGAATACAGAAAAAGGAACTACAGGAATAATCCCAAAGAAAACAGCAAGACAAAACATCAGCGGGAGCTGTGATGGTTCACTTCTATTTAACCAATTGATTAACGGTTCATGAAAAAAGAAAGCAGTTAACAAAATGATTCCATATGAAATGACAACAATGATCCCTTTCTTCATGAGTGAACTCCCTTAAAGCTATATTAGAAATGAAACCTGTTCATGTTAATCAAAAAATTGCAGCATGTTGGCGCATACTATTCTCTCTTCCCTAGAAAAGGTAACGCATGAGTACAAATAATACACAAATTACTGATCAGTGAACCATTTCGTCACTTTAGTTCCTACTCCTACAAATGTCTCGATGATGGCTTGTGCACCTGCTATCGATAAGATAAAGATAACCGGCCAAGCAATGGTTGGAATAAACATATAAGAAATCGCGATAATAATCGCACTCCAAACCCCTGCACACCAATAACAGTTAAGGAGATAACCAAATTTCGAAGTTGGAACGTTTTTAATATGCTCGTTTCCTTTGTCATCAATAATTTTTTCCTTCTTCAAAAAAGGTTTTCTGATAAATTCCGTAATTTTATCAAAGACAATTAAATGTGTTAAACGATAACTTGCCAAGATGATTATGAAATATGTTAACCAATTTAAGTTATTCAACGTTTTCCTCCCTGCTGATCCTTTTTGTATTCAGTTAACATAATAAAATTATTGTTACTTAAATCAATATCCTAACCGAAGAAATCAAGAAATGACTTGAATGTTGCTTCGCGATTGATTTTTGCAATGGAGGTAGTTAACGGAACACCTTTCGGACAGACTTGTACACAGTTTTGAGAATTACCACATGATTCTAATCCCCCGTCCCCCATAAATCCTTCAAGACGGTCCTGTTTATGCATTGCTCCAGTTGGGTGTATATTTTTTAACTCGATTTGAGCAAAAACAAAAGGTCCTAAAAAATCGGAGTTATTGTTTACATTTGGGCACGCTTCTAAGCAAACACCACACGTAAAACATTTAGACAACTCATATCCCCATTGACGTGTTGATTCATTCATTCGTGGACCTGAACCGATATCATATGTACCATCAATTGGAATCCAAGCTTGTACCCTCTTTAAGGCTTGAAACATTCTTTCTCTCTCAATGACTAAATCTCGAATTACTGGAAAAGTTTCCATTGGCTTTAACCTAATTGGTTGTTCTAATCGATCCACTAAAGTTGAACAAGCTTGTCTTGGTATATCATTTATAATCATCGAACAAGCACCGCATACTTCTTCCAAACAATTCATGTCCCATTGTACCGGAGCAGTATGTTCACCTTGTTTATTAACCGGATTACTTCTAATCGACATTAAGACGGAAATAATATTCATATTGGCACGATAGGGAATGAGAAATTCTTCCTCATATGGTTTAGAGTGTGGATCGTCTTGCCTTTGAACAATTACTTGTATATTTCCCATCATATTTCTCCCCATTCATCTTATAGATAATCCAACCATCTCAAATTAAATGAAACAATCTCTAAAGTAGTTTTTTGAGTGCACCTTGTTTCCACGAAATCCTCGTCAGATAGTCTAATGTTTAATACACCTAACACAGTGAAACAGTCACCAAATACTTTAATTAAGATTATATAACTCATAATCAGATATTCTATCTGCCATTAAACTTCCACAACTGATGATATATACCTTCTACTTAGTATGAAACAATAAAATCAGGAATATTCATCAGCATGTGCTAAAATTCTGCTCGTTTACTTCATACAATAAAAAACTGCCATGAATTGTTTTCATGACAGTTAGTATAGAGTAAATTTTCAGGTTATTTTCTGCTAGTTTAACTTACACATCCTCCATTGTTTATAAGATCAATCAAAGATGGTCTCTACTCTTCTGAATTATCGTGGCATCATGTTTTGTGGATTCCATTGGCCAGGTCCTGGTTGGTTTCCTGGATTATTATATGGTCCTTGCATTGGTCCACCATATACATTAACTTGATCAACTGTATTCTGATAAGAGGTTGTGTGTGGATAGTAATGCGTGTTTTTCACTAAATGATGATTTACACAAGTAGTATGGGAAGGATGAATGTGCTTTACTTCACTTTCACTACAAGTGTGTACTTCATTAGTTTTAGTTGGATATACAACTGTCGGTGTTGGTGGCATTCCACAACCAAACGGTCTTCGATGTCTCATTTATAGTCACCTCACTAATTATTATTCTATACTAGCGTATGTCACGATAGTGAGGATTGTCTAAGGCATCAACCTATGATAACGATGTTTTTTATAAATTTTGCATATCATTTTTTAATAAATCGAAAACATACATTACCGATTGATGTAATTCCATGTACCTTTTTCTTCTTACATCTACATAGTAACTGTGGAGTAACAATAATTTTATGTTTTCCGCTGTTGATTCAACCTGCTGAGGATGTACGTTAACATTCCTGTTCTTCACAAAGTTTAATGCTTCTTCATACCATTGATCTATCGTTTCAAAAACAGGTTCGGTATTTTCCTTTACAAACGCAAAGAACTGCGGATCCCTTTTGTTTTCTGGACGTTCATGAGTAAGGTAATATTCTTTTAACCTTCCTAATTTTTTTTCTAATTCCTCTATATATGTTAACAGTAACAAACTATTAAACCGCCTTTCTATAACTGTAATAGCCATCATTACTGTAACATGAATTTTTTAATAATTCTATTATGCGCCCTCTTTCTTGTATATGTCGTTAAGTGACCAATACTGATTTTGAGTTTCCTTGTTTGTTTTTAAAACCCATTGTGTTTCGATATGTTCAACAAGTTCCATTAATTCACTTAATTTTTTTTCACACGCCTCTTTCGTGAAAATATCATGATTGGTACTCATACATATCCCTCCTAAATTTATTATTGACTGTATTCGATTATGACGTTTGAAATTCCTTGTACTTGACAAAACTAGAAATAAGCTGACATTAACTAGCCATAATATGTATGTTTTATACAAAAAGAGTCAAACTATAAGCAAAGGAGGGATTGTGATGCGTGTAAATAAAAAGAGAAAGATGAATAACGGGCGGGAAAAGCAGCATAACAAAGAGATACCGACGCAAAATGACAAAAAATTAAATGGACCTAATCGTCCATCAACTTAGTACAAAAGTCGACATTGCATCTCGTAATGTCGACTTTTTATGAACAATTTTTTTGATTTATTAATCAGCCCCCATATAAATGTTACGATTTTCGAAATTTTAAGCTAGGAATTTACTGTTGCATCAGGCTTTCATTATACATTTTCATTGAAGATTTCATTAGCTTAGCGTATGATATATCTATCCATGATATGATGGATGTGTTGATGATATAGGAGGGAGTTTATGCAATATCCAAATGGGAAAAAATCATCAGCTTTTTCAAAACTTAATCATTCGATTCAAACGGTTTACAGTAACAGGGGAATGTCACTGGAAGAAGATATTAATGATACCAATCAATATTATTTAACAAATGATATTGCGATTATTCATAAGAAACCAACACCTGTTCAAATTGTTCATGTAGATTATCCGAAAAGAAGTGCAGCAGTTATTAAAGAAGCATACTTTAAACAAGCATCAACTACGGATTATAATGGACTATATAAAGGAAAGCATATTGATTTTGAAGCAAAGGAAACAAAAAACAAACACTCCTTTCCGCTCAATAACATTCACCAACATCAGATAGATCATATGAAACACATAGTAAATCATGGTGGAATTTGCTTTCTATTAATTCGTTTTAGTGTAAGTCAAGAAACATTCTTATTCCCTGCTGAAGAGCTATTTCCCTATTGGGATCAGCAGTATAATGGTGGTAGAAAATCTATTCGTTATGAAACTGTGAAAAAGCTAGGTTATATAATACCCATTCGATATCAAGCAAAAGTAGATTACTTGGCTGTTATTGACAAGTATTATATGGAGAACGGAGGAACAACTAATGGCAGATAAAAGCCAATCAAGAATGGAAAGAAGAAAACAGTTAAAACAAAAGAATACAAAGAACAAACCAATATGGAAAAAAATAATGAAATATGCACTAATCGCCGTTTTAGTAATCGGTTTAGGTATTGGCGCATTATTTACGTATTATATTGCTTCGGCGCCAGACCTAGATGCTGAGTTATTATCGGATCCAGCATCAACAAACCTTTATGATATTAATGGTGATACATTTGCTAAACTAGGAGCAGAGAAGAGAACAAAAATAGAGTATGATGACATGCCTTCTGTGTTATTGAATGCGATACTAGCTACAGAAGATGTTCGATTCCACGACCATATCGGAATTGACTTCAGGCGGATTGGTGGAGCTGTCATTGCGAACTTCCGAGAGGGATTTGGAGCTCAAGGTGCTAGTACGATTACCCAACAAGTTGTGAAGGGCTCATTCCTGACAAATGATAAGAAATTAAAACGTAAAGTGCAGGAACAATGGCTTGCATTACAACTTGATCGAGTATATTCCAAAGAAGAAATTATGGAAATGTATGTTAACAAAATCTATTATGGTTCTGGTGCTTATGGTGTAGCAATGGCAGCAGAAATATACTTTGGTAAAACAGACCTTGATGATTTAACTCTCGCGGAAGCAGCAATCTTAGCTGGATTACCACAACGACCAACAGCCTATGACCCGTTTGTTAACCCTGATTTAACCAAAGAAAGAATGAATACTGTACTTAACTATATGGTGCAGCATAATAAAATTAGTGAAGAAGAAGCAGATGAAGCTAGAGAAGTAAATATCGAGGATCTACTAACAGTAAAGAAACCTGAGTTTGTCAAATATGAGGGATTCATACAACAAGTCCGTAAAGAAGTTCAAGAAAAAACTGGTGCGGATATTTATAAAGATAGCTTAGATGTCTACACCACATTAGATCCAGACGCGCAAGAACATGTCGAGTTTCTATTAAGCGATGCAGACGATAATCCGATTGACTATAGTGCTGATGAAGAAATGCAGGTTGGTCTAACAGTACTTGATACAAAAACAGGTGCTATCAGAGCGATTGGTCCAGGTAGAAACCGTGAAAATGATGGTTGGAACTATGCGATAGACGGTAATGGACGTCAAGGCGGGTCTACCATGAAACCAATTATTTCCTACGGTCCGGCTATTGAGGAATTAAATTGGTCTACGTATCACCAGATAAATGATGATGAACCATACCCAATTGAAGGTACAGATGCAGTTGTTCGAAATTGGAATCGTAATTATCAAGGCTGGATGTCCATACGGTATGCTCTAGAACAATCCTTAAATGTTCCTGCTGTCAAAACATTAGATGAAGTTGGCTATAACAATGCCAAGGAATTCGCAGAAGGGATTGGAATGGATTTTGAAGATAATTTTACTCTTACTGATGCGATCGGTGGAGCTGGTTCAACTGTCACACCAATTGAAATGGCTGGAGCATATGCAACTTTCGGAAATGAAGGTATGTACCATGAACCTTTCTCTGTCATCAGAATAGATTATTCGGACAGGAGATCAGAAGAGTTAGAATCCAAATCAACTGTTGCGATGTCCGACTATACAGCGTACATGATAACAGATATGTTAAAATCTGTAGTAAGGGAAGGAACAGGTACGAGAGCAAATGTTTCTGGTTTACAACTTGCTGGTAAAACAGGTACAACCAACCTTACGGATGATGAAGGCGGCGGAAGTCCTGATTCATGGTTTGCAGGATATACTACCAATTACACCGTTTCCGTTTGGACCGGTTATGATAAAGAACGTAAAGCTCTTAACAACACCAAGATAGCTCAAGATTTATTCAGGGAAACGATGAGTTTTATTTCTCAAGATATGGAGACAGAAGATTTTGTGAAACCAGATTCTGTAGTGGAAGTACAAGTTGAAAAAGGATCAAACCCAGCTAAAAGACCAAGTGAATATACACCAGATTCTGAAATTGTCACTGAGTTATTTGTAAAAGGAACAGAACCTGATGCAATCTCTGAAAAATTTGATGAACTTGATCCCGTTACTAATCTAAGTGCTTCCTATGATGAAGAAAGTGAAAGCATTACAGCAGAATGGGATCATAAAGGAGATGATGTAGAATTCAAAGTTTCGGCTGGTACAGATGGATCATTAAATGATTTAACAACAACCGAAAATAAAGAAGTAGAAATTTCTAATGTGGATAAAGGAAAAACATACACTATTGAGGTTATTGCTGTAAATGATGATATGGAAAGTGATCCTAAAACAGTAACAGTTGAAGTTCCGGAAGATGAAGCGGAGGATCTTCCACAGGTCAGCCAGTTAAATCAAACTTTTGATCCAGCAAATCGATCAGCATTAATAAGCTGGGAATACGATCAGAATGGCCCGATCGAGTTTGAAATCGTTGTTCAAGATGGTGGTCAGACAATTGATCAATTTAACACGAATAAAAATTCTGTTAATATAACTCAGCTTGAAGCTAATAAAACGTACACGGTTCATGTTACACCATTTTTAAAAAATAAGGACGTACGAGGACCTTCAGCAAGTATTCAAGTCCCAACACAAGGCATTGAAAATGAAGAACAAGAGCCTGATGACAATGAGCAAGATAATGAAGAACAAGAGGAACAACCAAATGAAGACGAGCAACAATCTGATGAAGATCAGCAAAATCAAGGTGATCAACAGCCAGGTCAAGGTCAAAACAATCAACAAGAAGAACCTAACGGAGAAGAAGATTAAAAAAAAGCAGCAAGGTATTTCTTATACCTTGCTGCTTTTTCGCATTCTCTTTTTACCTTCACGACAAAGTTCAAGGAGTGGGCAAATTTCACACTGTGGGCTTTTCGCCTTACAATGGTAACGGCCAAAAAAGATTAACCGGTGATGTGTGTTACTCCACTCTTCTTTAGGAATTTTCCTCATTAGCGTTTTTTCAACTTCTAAAACACTATCCTTCCAGCGACAGATACCTAACCGTTTAGAAACTCTTTCAACGTGTGTATCTACAGCAATTGCTGGTTCTCCAAATGCGACGGAAGCTACCACATTTGCCGTTTTACGACCAACTCCAGCGAGATTTTCTAGTGCTTCTTTTGTATTAGGAACAACTCCATCGTACACTTCTATTAAGGTTGTACAAAGTTTCCTAATATTCTTTGACTTATTGCGATATAGTCCAATCGAACGAATATCATGTTGTAATTCCTCTAAGGGTACATTTAAGTAATCTTCTGGAGTCTTATATTTTTTAAAAAGGTCTTTTGTCACTTTATTTACTAAAGCATCTGTACATTGTGCTGATAAAACAACAGCTATTAATAATTCAAAAGGGTTATCATGCACTAATTCACATTCTGCATCTGGAAACATCTCCTCGATTCTTTCCAGAACAACATTTATTTCTTTTTTGGTTAACATAGTTCTCCCCTATTCCTCTAACCAATTGTAATATAATGATTTATCATAAGGATGTTCTTTCTTAACTGACGTATTTTGCTGATGCGTGTGAAATGATTTGCTAGATTGTTGAGCCTGCTGGGAAGATTTGATTCCCTTCTTTTTCCACTCAATTAAGATACGGTCTATATATTTAAAATTAATTTTCCCCATCAATACTGCTTCTCTTAATGCAGTATAAATAAGCGAAATATCGTGATTATCTTCATCTAGCCAATTATTGATCATTTCGATTTCGAAAGGTGATAATGGCCTGCCAAATTCACGTTCGAATTTTTGGAAAACTTCTCCAACCTTATTATCAACCTTTTCCACCTTTTCATCGATGGAATATAATTTTTGCCATAGTGGATCTAATGAGTAAGATTCTTTTATCATGTGGTTATCTTCCTGATCCTCTTCTATAGACAAAAAATCTTTTTGTATTAGTTGTCGTAATAAGTTAGTACAAATTTCATTTGAGATTGTTAAATGTTCAGCGATTTCTTCCGGTGTTGGAAAATTGTTACCCTTTCTTTGTGCCGTATAAATTTGCAGAATAATAGCTAATTGCGCCTCATTCAGGCCCAACGATGCGAATTTTTCAATTAATAACGCCGGAAAATTTATTTGATCATGTAAAATGTATTGCATGCTTTGTTTCATCGTTTATAACCCACCTTCAACCAATATGATAACACTATATTAGAAAAAATACCCGTTCCCGAACCGCCCAATTATTTCATAATAGATAAAAACTGAGACACAGTGGAAATTTTTCCATCCTGATTTTTGATAAGTGGTGAGATACGCTCCGGCAGAATACTTCGCTTTCCGTGGGCACGGCCTCAGCCTCCTCAAAAAGCCAAGTGCGCTTTTCTGCGGGGTCTTCAGCTCGCGCTGTTCCCCAGGAGTCTGCGTATTCTGCCTCCGCTGGTTCTAATGTTCTGATTGTTGAAAGAAGAAAATCTTCGGATATATAATCAAGGGACTTCTTCTCACTATTCCAAAACACTAGTCAAAGCTGCGGAAAAATACGACACTCCTGGGGAACAGCGCGAGCCGAAGATCCACTTTGCAAAGTGATTTTCTTTGCAAAGTGAGCTGAGGCCGTGCCCCCGGAAAGGGAGTATTTTTCCGCAGCGATGGTTATGCACTCATCAAGACAAGAATGGAAGAAAGCAAATCCATGTACACGGTACTTCGCAGTTTATGTTTTATGTGCTGATTTTTGTGCTTCATGTTTTCTTTTTAAAATAGATAAATCCTTTGCACGTTTGGCAAAGGATTATTATCTATACTTATGGATATAAACGGTTTAATAATCTTGGAAACGGTATTGTTTCTCTAACGTGCTCCACACCGCTAATCCAAGCAACAGTTCGTTCTAATCCTAAACCGAAACCAGCATGCGGCACACTACCGTATTTACGTAAATCAAGGTACCATTGATATGCGTCTCCTGATAGGTTATGCTCTTGATAACGTTGCTCCATTAACGATAGATCATCAATTCTCGCAGAGCCACCAATGATTTCACCATAACCTTCTGGCGCAATTAAATCAGCACATTGCACAACATCTTCACGCTTTGGATCAGGTTTCATATAGAAGGCTTTTATATCTTTAGGATAATGCGTAATAAACACTGGTTGATCAAAACTTTCAGCAATTGCAGTTTCATGAGGAGCACCGAAATCCTCTCCCCATTCAATATCAGTAAATCCCTTTTCCTTTAACGTTTCAATTGCTTTATCATACGTGATACGTGGAAATGGTGCTTTGACTTTTTCTAGAGCATCTAGATTTCGTTCCAATATTTTAAGCTCTAACGCACAATTTTCCAACACGGTTTCAATAATAAATTGTACATAATTTTCCTGTATTTCTAAGCTTTCTTCATGTGTTACAAAAGCCATTTCTGGTTCAATCATCCAAAATTCAATTAAGTGTCTTCTTGTTTTTGATTTCTCGGCTCTGAACGTTGGACCAAATGAGAATACACGTCCTAGTGCCATAGCTGCTGCTTCCATATATAATTGGCCACTTTGAGACAAATAAGCCTCTTCATCAAAATATTGAGTATGGAATAACTCAGTCGTTCCTTCAGCAGCTGAACCAGTTAAAATTGGTGGATCAACTTTAACAAATCCTTCTTTTTGGAAAAATTGATACGTACCTTGGATAATTTGGTTTCTGATTTTCATAATGGCATGTTGCTTTTTGGATCGTAACCATAAGTGACGATGATCCATTAAAAATTCCGTCCCGTGTTCTTTCGGTGTAATCGGATAATCTGTTGCTTCATGGATGACTTCGATTTCCTTCACCTGCATTTCATAGCCAAACGGAGATCGAGTATCCTCGACAATCGTTCCAGTTACATACAAAGATGACTCCTGTGTGATCGACTTCGCTAATTGAAATGTTTCTTCTGAAACTTCTGCTTTTACAACAACGCCTTGGATGAAGCCAGTACCATCACGTAATTGTAAAAAGGCGATTTTACCACTGGACCGTTTGTTGGCAAGCCATACACCTATCGAAACCTCTTGATTGAGATAATTTGCTACCTGATTAATCGTTGTTTTCATAATATTTCCTCCACTATCGTTCGTACTTATTGATGATTTTCAACAAATCGTTTAATTCGGTTTGCTGCTTCTTCTAGTTGCTCTAATGAAATAGCATAGGAAAGACGAACATTATTTGGCGCACCGAATCCGGAACCAGGAACTAGTGCTACTTTTTCTTCTTCTAACAAAGCAGTAACCCATTCGTCCACCGTTTCGAATCCATTCATTTCCACTGCTTTTTTCACATTTGGGAAGAGGTAGAAAGCACCTTTAGGTTTCACGCATTCAATTCCTGGAATAGCGACTAACCATTGATATAATTTTTCTAATCGTTCACTAAATGCTTCCCTCATTTCGCTAACTGGTTGTTGTGTACCCTGATAAGCTGCTTCTGCTGCTACCTGTGCAATTGATGTTGGATTTGATGTTGAATGTGATGCTAAATTCGACATCGCTTTAATAATCTGTTTGTTACCAACTGCATAGCCAATTCTCCATCCAGTCATAGAATGCGACTTTGAAACGCCATTAATGATAACAGTCTGTTCTTTTAATGCTGGAGAAAGCTCTGCGACAGAAACATGTTCTGTTGATGTGTACGTTAATTTTTCATAAATTTCATCTGAAACGATTAAAATATTATGCTTGAGACATACTTCTCCTAAAGCTTCTAATTCTTCTCTTTCATACATAACACCTGTAGGATTACTAGGTGAATTAATAATAACAGCTCTTGTTTTTTCTGTGATAGCATTTTCTAATTGTTCTGGTGTTAATTTAAATTCATTCTCTTCTTGCGCATCAACAAATACTGGTTTACCCTCTGCTAATTTGATCTGTTCAGGATAACTGACCCAGTAAGGAGCTGGAACAATCACTTCGTCTTCTTTATTCAGCAAGACCTGAAATAAAGTGTAGAGCGCATGTTTTGCACCAATTGTTACAATGATTTGGTCAAGATCATAGTCTAATCCTTGATCTTGTTTCATCTTTGATTGAATAGCCTGCTTTAATTCTACCGTTCCTCCAGCAGGAGTATATTTAGTAAAACCATCATACATTGCTTGAGACGCTGCTTCTAAAATATGTACAGGTGTATTAAAATCGGGCTCTCCTGCACCTAAACCAATAACATCGTGTCCAGCTTGTCTTAACTCTTTAGCTTTTGCTGTAATGGCAAGTGTTGATGATGGGGTTAATGTTTGTACTCTGTTTGCTAATTCCATACTTTTTAATCACCTTTCTATTATTGAAATGATGGGTTTAAAGTTAATCGATAATGTGATTTATCCTCTAATATAACATGTTCATACACCAGTCTATCTGTTGTATCAAAGTATTTAATCTCGAGAACCGGGAAACCATTATCTATTCCGACATTAGAACCTGAAAATTCACAAGATGTACATCGGTCACGCCATTCTGATAACAGAACATCTTCTGAATAAAAGGATTCTTTATTATACATGTCGTATTCCCATTCCTCCTCCACTTGATACATATATAGTAAAGAGGCTTGATTATCGTTCGTTTCACCATCTAACACATAGTATAGCTGATCGCCATGAAAACGTTCAATGCTATGTATCACATCAAGTGAAGTATTTTCCATTGCTAAAGTTCTCACATCATCAAAGTGCTCTGTTTTACTATTCATAACTTCTTGATAAAGCGTAAAGAAATAGAACAAAGCGCTCAATACGACGATAGTGCTTAAAGAAACTATAATCCATAATTTATTACGTCCGATAAATGGTAAAGATTGCTTTTTCATCATTATCCTCACTTAATGTTAATCCAAACATAAGATTATCTTCTTTCAATGTTCGATTTAAACTATCTACAATTTTATACAAATCTTCTGTATACGTCAGCTGCACAGTGGACAGTGTAGTGATTTTTGAATGGCTTATTTGAGACACCTCCAACAGATATAACATAGAGAAAGTAAAGGTTTCTTTCCCTATGTTTAAAAAGACTCTCCTCTATTTATTTTGATAGACTTTGATCATTTTTTCAACTGAAAACATGGTAGATTTTAAAATATATTTGGTTATTTAAGAATGTTTCAAGCTGACTGAGCTATTTTCCGTAAGAATTTCGTAATCATCCTTATTTAAACGTACAAATACGGTGCCAGACTGTTTCAAAAAGTAAACATCAATCCAAGTGGCATTTAAGCGCTCAATTAATGATTCATTAATTTTATGGGTTTGGCTCGGGAAAATGATGCTCATATAAGGATCAATATGTTCAAGAAAATTTTGCGACGGTGAGTGTCCACTACCGAAAGCAGCTACCTTTAATATATCTACATCCACAGTCTGTTGAATTAATTTTTGTTCAATTGTCGTTTCTTTGTCATTTAAAAATAAAATGGATTCTTTACCATATCGCATTAAAAACGAAATATCTCCATCTTTGGTTTCATCTAAAGATCGGATATTTACATCTTCCCAGAGAACAAACTCTTCATTTAGCTTCCAAGTTTCAACGTCGACATCTTCTAAAAATTCAACATTCATGTTGGAAGGAATGATTAATCTTTCGACTTGATAATGCTCCAAAAAATATAATAAGTTACCTGTATATTCTTCAGATTGGTTTGTGATCACAATCGTTTCTATTTTGTCAACGTGCAATTTACTTAATTGCTGATATAACGTCTTTTGACTGCGTTTTGAAGCTGTATTAACTAATATGTGCTGACCTTGATGATTGGTTAATAAACTTGCTTCTCCGTGAGGTACATTAAAAAATATAATGTCTATTTCATCGGTATTTAATTCCGGTATATCAGCTATAGCAAATAATGGTGAGCTACTAATCATGATCGAAAATAATAAGCAACAGAACAGTCGTATTTTCATTAGGAAACCTACCTCTTTTATTTTTGTTATATATGTAGGTTTTCACAAATACGGAAGTTTATCATAGCCATTTACTTACACGATTTAGCAAGTTTTGCATGTTTTCATAATGAATAGGAATTTCTGGTATGGATTTAATAAATGTCTTACCATAACGTTTTGTCATAATTCTTTCATCGAAAACAAATATCATGCCATGATCTGTGTCTTTCCGTATCAACCTGCCAAATCCTTGTTTGAATTGTAAAACCGCTTGTGGTAATGCTAATTCCATAAACGGATTCATTCCTTGTAATTTAAAATAATCTGCTTTTTTAATATAGACAGGATCTTGTGGTGACTGAAAGGGTAGCTTCACAATAATTAAACAGGACAAATCATTTCCTGGAATATCAATTCCTTGCCAATAAGCATTCGTTCCTAAAAGGATCGATTTGTCAAAAGCTTGAAATTGTTTAATTAAGCGATTCCTGCTACCAGTCGAGACACCTTGTCCAATAATTATATAATCCATTAACAAATCTGTTTCTTTTAAAATAAAGTAGCTTTTACGCAACATATCATATGAAGTAAACAGTACTAACATTCTGCCTTTCGTTTTTTCCGCTATTGAAATGATCGCTTCGTTAATAGCAAAAATAAAATCGTCATTATTAGGATATTGAATGGCAGGCAGATCATTAGGTATCATAAGTTGTACATTATTTTGATAATCAAAATGATGTTCTACCATATACTCTCTAGAATGCTTTGGATCAAGTCCTAACCTTTCTTTTATATAATGGAAAGATTGATTCATGGTTAATGTAGCACTGATTAAGATAATCGATTGTTTTTTTCTAAATAAATATTCCTGTAAGGTATCCTTAACTGAAAATGGCTCATGGTGAATAAATACCGCATTCTCTGCACCTTGCTGATCAATCTCCAACCATGTAACTGCTTCCTGTTTTTCTTCTATCAAAAGTTGACGAAGCAGTTCTTGTATTCGGAAGATTTGATTCTTTTCATCTGCTGAATCATCTTGGAACAATTGAGCTAACTCTTTTATCACCATGATTGTTCGATATATGCTATCGACAAGTTCCTCTGGTTTGTCATGATTCCAGACAGTTTTCAAGCGCCCAACATCTGTTACAGCTTTCTGATTTTTATTATGCTCTTTCACATAATGATACAATTGTCGGAATAATATATCTGTTTCATATTTAACCGTATCTAAATGTTGCTGAAAGGTAATACTTTTGCCATAGCTCTTCTCTAATTGTTGATAAAAGTGAGTTAATTCGAAATAGCTTAAAGAATCTCCAAGATAACTCGTTGCCATTTGTTCTAGTTGATGGGCTTCATCAATAATCAACCTTTGATACTCTGGAAGTATGGATTTTTCTGCTAACATGTCTATTGCTAAAAGTGAATGATTAGTAACAATTATCGAAGCATCAGTTGCTTTATTTAGCATTCTTTGATAAAAACAATAGTCCTTCCAAATTTCGCTGGCTGTTCCATTATTTACTACAATTTGATAAAAAATAGGGTGTTTTTCAACAGGAAACTGTATTTCATCTAAATCCCCTGTCGTTGTCTCTGTTAGCCATACTATAATCATTGCTTTTAATAATGTATCTTGGTAAGACTGATAATTAGAATCGTGAAAAAATTGCTCGAAATTTTGCAGGCTTAAATAATGTGTTTTCCCTTTAATAATCGCCGTTCGAACGGGTAAATCAAGTTTTGCTAAATCTTGATCGATTAATTGTGACTGTAAGTTCGTATTTGTTGTACTGATCACTACTTTATTATGATGATTCAATGCTTCATAAACAGCTGGAATTAAATATCCAATAGTTTTCCCAAGACCTGTTTCTGCTTCGATTAGAGCATGTTCATTCATCCGAAAATGATCATAAATTTTTTCGCTTATGAAGACTTGTGCGTTTCGTTTTTCATACCGGGCATAAACTTGGGCCAGTCTGCCGTTATCACCATACATTTCATCTAGATATTTAGAAAAGTCTTGGGGAATTCTCGTTTCTACATCTCTTGTTTCTTTTTGTTTCTTCAAAGAGAAACCTCTAAACTCTTCTATATCTGTACGATTGGTCATATGGTCTAATGATTCACACAGCTTAGCAAAATCCGTTCGTAATGGTCTTGATATGGATAATACTTGATTTATGACCTTCTCCGGTAGGTATTGTAATTTGTTTATCAGCATAATTAGCAAATCAGCGGTTACCAAGGCGTCAGATATTGCTCTATGTGGATTTTCATGACTGATCATTAAATATTCAGCTAATTCATTTAATTTGTAGCTGGGTGCTTTTGGCAAAAATATTCTTGCTAGTTCGACAGTATCGACCACATAAGGTTGGATTTTTGTTTCTCCTACACGTTCAAGTTCTTCATTTAAAAAAGTTAAATCGAAGGGGACGTTGTGTGCAACTAAAATAGCTTTATCCAATAAATCTTTAAACTCGGGTACGACATTATCGAATACGGGTTGTGCTTCCACATCTTCATCTGTAATAGATGTTAATTGTGAAATAAAGGATGGAATAGGGCGTTCTGGATTGATTAATTGATTATATTGTTTTGTTATTTGGTTGTTTTCGATTACTACTAAGGCTATTTCAATAATTCGGTCACCTTTTGATGCTAACTGTCCAGTAGTTTCCACATCTATTACAACAAATTTTTGCAAAGGATCATCCCCGATACTTGATATTACATTTCAATTTATAGTTCGCAACTTCTGACGCATAAATATATACAATCAAACAAATACGCTCAGTCATCGTTCACAATAGATAACTACTGTGAACCAATGAAGTTTTTTCTTGATGTAGCTTTCTTCCATTCCGTTTATAGTTGAGTGCTAACTCGACGCTGCGGAAAAAATACTCGCTTTCCGTGGGGAACGCTTCAGCCTCCTCGGAAGCCAAGACCGCTTCCTGCGGGGTCTTCAGACTGTTCCTTTCCCACAGGAGTCTCGCATTTTTCCCGCAGCTTAGATTTGTGTTCTAATTAAATGACAGGAAATCCAAGGAATATAGTTCCCTAAGTTCTATTCAACGATAATCAGAACACTAAAATTAGCGTAGGCAGAATGCGGAGACTCCTGTGGGACAGTGAGAGCTGAAGATCCACTTTGCAAAGCGATTTTCTTTGCAAAGTTAGCTGAAGCCGAGCCCACGGAAAGCGCAGTATTCTGCCGAAGCGGTGACATAACACCCTCTACAGAAAGAATGGAAGAAAGCAAATCTAAAACGTATAACTTCGCAGTTTATGGATACTGTTCATCATTAGTTGCAGTTTTTAAAAAACAAACTCTTATCTTGGTGGATAAGAGTTTGTTTTCATTAAAGGCTTGATAATGGTGGTTCTTGTTCTAATATTTCTTTAATATTGTTGTGCTCATCCATTACAGCCACTTTTGGTTTAAATTCTACAAGCTCTTCGTCTGATATGATGCCGTAAGAAACGACTATAATAATATCATCAGGCTGAACAAGGCGAGCAGCTGCACCATTTAAACAAAATACCTTACTGCCTCTTTCACCAGCAATCACATACGTTTCTAAGCGTGCTCCATTATTGTTGTTTACAATTTGTACTTTTTCATGCGGTAAAATACCTACTTTATCTAAAATATCTTCATCAATGGTAATACTGCCTACATAATTTAAATTTGCTTCTGTTACACGTGCGCGATGAATTTTCGATTTCATCATGGTACGTAACATAATTGTTCCCCCTAAACAATAGCTTTAGGTACAGTTCCGTTCTCACTAATAATAATATTATCAATTAGCCTTGCTTTCCTAAACTGAACAGCTACTGCAATGATGATTTGTTGATCAATAGTTTCCATAAGCTTTAATGACGGAAATGATAACAGATCAACATAATCAATTTGACCATTAGTATATGTCTCTATATATTTTTTTACTTTCTCTATAATCATAACAGGATTTTTTTCACCGTCAATAATTAATTGCTGACCTCTACGTAATGCTTTATGTAAGTGAACGGCTTCTACTCTTTCCTGATCTGATAGATATACATTTCGACTACTCTTTGCTAAACCATCTGTCTCTCTTACTGTTGGCACAGCAATAAGCTTAGTAGAAAAATTCAAATCATCAATAAGACCTTTTACAACAGCAACTTGTTGTGCATCTTTAAGACCAAAGTAAGCAAAATCTGCTTTTGTTATATGAAAAAGTTTTGTTAATACGGTAACAACACCATCGAAATGTCCTGGTCTACTTTTACCACATAAAACATCTGTACGTTTGTTTACATGAAGTTTAACAGTGGATTCCTGAGGATACATTTCATCGACAGTTGGGATAAATAAAATATCAACCCCGTGTTGTTCAGAGACCTTTTGATCACGTTCTTCATCTCTGGGATAACGCTCAAAATCTTCACCAGGTCCAAATTGAAGGGGATTTACAAAAATACTTGCAATTAATACATCTGCATCCTTTTTGCCCTCATCCATCAGGGTTGTATGACCTTCATGTAAATAGCCCATTGTAGGTATAAAACCTATCGTCTTATTGTCATTTTTTAATGTGTCCGTAATGGATACCAGTTCGTTAACCGTACGCACTATTTTCACTTCTATTCCTCCAAATTCAGATCATTAGCTAGTTGTTCATCCATATCAAACGTATGCTTATCATCTGGAAATTCCCCACTTTTTACATCCTGGTGATATTGTGTAATAGCATCCTTTATATCTGATCCTGCCTCATGATATACTTTTACGAATGATGGTTTGAAATCTACTCCGTATTGTAGAATATCATGATAGACAAGTACTTGACCATCACAATCTTTTCCGGCACCAATACCAATCGTTGGAATCGATACATGTTTACTTATATGTTTGGTTAATCGATCTGGTACACATTCTAATACCACACTGAATGCTCCACTACTTTCTAACTTCTCTGCATCTATAATTAATTGTTTAGCTGTTTCCTTATCTTTTCCTTGGATTCGATAACCGCCTAACACGTTTACCGATTGTGGTGTCAAACCAATATGACCAACCACTGGAACACCTGCTTCTGTCAATTTTCGGATAAGTGTTAATGTATCTTCAGAAGCTCCTTCGACTTTAAGCGCTTGGGCATTTGTCTGTTGCATGATTTTTTGTGCATTTTCCATTGCTTTTTCCAATGACAGATGATAAGACATAAAAGGCATATCAACGACTATAAAAGTATTGGGCGCACCTCGTGTAACAGCTTTTCCATGATGAATCATATCTTCTATGGTGACTTCGATCGTTGAATTATATCCTAAAACTACCATCCCCAGCGAATCACCAACTAAAATCATATCAACTTCAGCTGCTTCTGCTAATTTAGCAGCTGGGTAATCATATGCTGTAACCATTGAGATTTTTTCACCGTTCTTTTTCATTTTTTGAAATTGAATCGTATTTTTCACCTTTATAACCCCTTACCATATAATTTCTGCACTATAAATAACTTTTTCCTCATTCTTGTCATTTAAAACGATCAATGCACCATCATTCGTTATCCCCTTGACTGTGGCAACATAGTCTTCTTGGCTTGTTTTAACATGAATTTTTTCATTCAATCTATAAGCATGCGCCAACCATTTTTCTTTGATTGGTTCAAAGCCCGTATCCAGATAAGTTTGATAAGCTATTTCAAAATCTCGTAGAACATTCTGAATGATTGCTTGTCTGTTCCATTCCTGTCCAGATTCCATCCGGAGAGAAGTAGACTTTCCTTCTAGACTTTCCGGAAAATCTTTAGAAAGTTGATTTACATTAATACCAAAACCGATGATTAAGTATTGAATAGCTTCCAATTCTGCCTGCATTTCTGTTAAGATTCCAGATATTTTTTTACCATCAATAAATAAATCATTTGGCCATTTTATTTGAATCTTTTGTCCGGTGACACGCTCCAGTGTGTCTACGAGGGTGACAGCCACAAATAACGTCATTTGTGATGCCTGGTGTGGTGGAATATTAGGTCTGAGGATGAGACTCATCCATATTCCGCCATCATGATCAGAAACCCAACGACGGTCCATTCGTCCCCGTCCAGATAGTTGCTTGTTGGTAGTAACTACAATGCCATGTTCTGCACCTTTTCTAGCTAATGTATGTGCTAAATCCTGCGTAGATGCTACCTCTTGTTTAAACTCAATACGCTTACCTAGCCATTTTGTAGCTAATCCCCATTTAATCGTGCTTTCATTGAGTTTCTCGGGTTTAGCTATTAGGCGATATCCTTTTTTAGGAACAGATTCAAACTGATAACCATCTTTTTTTAATTCATTGATATGTTTCCATATTGCAGTACGAGAAACTTCTAATTTCTCGGACAAAGCTTGTCCAGATATATATCGATCATCCTGTTCTGCCAGTAAGGAAATTAATTCGTGGCGTTTATTAGTTGTCATATTGTAACCACTCTCTTATATCATTTTTATCATTTTTTATTATTTCTGAAACCACTGCTTTCTCTGTTTCGAGAAGCATGTTTTGAATCCAGGATCCTGTCTGTCGATCTGGGAAAAAGGAAATAATATCTTTTCCATTAATTGCTAATTCTCTTCTTTTTTTTATAATCAAGCTTTTTTTAATCGCTACGATATCTTCCTTGTTTATTGGATCATTTTGAAATAATAAACACAATGTTGAAAAATCCTCTATTAAATCTTCCGGTAAACGATATAGTACCCACTTTAATGGTTCTTTTGTATAGTCTTGAATCAGTTGAACTAACAGCTTACTATCTTTTTTTATTTGATTGGATAGTTTCCATTTGTTTGTCCAAGAGGATATAGCTATATCAGATACTTTTAGGTGCATATAAGTAATAAAAGCTGCGAAACTTGGCAACGAACTTGTCAGACTTTTCAGCGCTTGTTGTATATATATATGTTCAGAGATGACTGGTAAATGGTTAGCTAAATTCACACGAAATAAGTTTTGTTTTGCTTCATTGAAATATGGACCTTTTAACGTTTTTTCCCACTCAATCGCGATTCTTTCCACCGCAATTTTTTCGAGCCATTTCCTGTTATCGTGAATAGCATGTAAAGCTTCGTTGTCCAATTTGAATCCTAATTGACTCTGAAAACGGATAGCTCGCATCATTCTTAATGGATCTTCTAAAAAACGCTCCTGTGCGTTCCCCACTGTACGAATTATTTTATTCTTGATATCTAGTTTGCCCTGGTATGGATCAATCAGTTGTAAGGATTGATCCATTGCAATTGCGTTCATGGTAAAATCTCTTCTTGCAAGATCTTCCGCTAAATCCGTAACAAAGTTCACTGCATCTGGTCTTCTAAAGTCACTATAACCTGTTTCGGTTCGAAATGTCGTCACTTCAAAGGATGTACCATGATAGCGCACTAAGACTGTACCATGGTCAATTCCAGTCGGTATCACTTTTTTAAATATTTCCTGTATTTGCTCAGGATAAGCTGAGGTTGCGATATCTATATCATAGACATCTCGTCTAAGGATGGAATCTCTAACAGCGCCACCAACAATATAAGCCTGGAAGCCATGATCTCGAATAGCATTCACAACTTGTTGAGCTATCTTAAATTGATCAGACATCATCGTACTCACCTAACACTTTAGCATACAAATCTTCATATTGCTTCTTAATTTTATCAGATGAAAAACATTGTAAAACTCTTTCTTTTGCATTGTCCGAAAACGCATGCCATTTATTCGTATCACTAATTAACTCTAGTGTTCTGGCAGCAAATGCATTAATATCTCCCAGTTCTTCAATAAATCCTGTTACTCCATCTTCAATAACTTCCGGAATTCCGCCGACATTTGAACCAATACAAGGAACACCGCAAGCCATTGCTTCTAGTAAAACAAGTCCAAAGCTTTCTTTCTCAGATAATAATAATTTAATATCTGCAATGGAAAGCAAAGAAGGAATATTTTTCTGTTTACCAAGGAAGTGGACCACTTGATCCAATTGCAATTCTCTTACCAGATCATAAATTCTACCGTACTCTGGACCATCACCAATTAACAAAAGTCGGGAAGGAGTTTCTTTATTTACGGCTGCAAAGGTGCGAATCACATCTTCTAATCTCTTTACTTTTCGAAAATTAGAAATATGAATCAAGACTTTTTCATCTTTTTGGATTCCGAATTTTTGCTTCAACTCTACTCTATTATGTGCTTGATATTCTTGTTCATTTACAAAATTATACATCACATGGATAGGGCGCTGTATTTCTAACATTTCTTTGGTTTGATTTACCAGACTATGTGATACAGCAGTAACTGCATCTGATTGTTCGATTCCAAATTGGATCATCTTTTTCAAACTTAGGTCGATTCCTAGAACGGTAATATCCGTACCATGCAAAGTAGTTACAATTTTTACTGGATGCTTTGCCATTTGTTTCGCTAAAATAGCACAAATAGCGTGAGGTACTGCATAATGTGCATGAATGATATCTAATTTTTCTGTATCTATTACTTCCGCTACTTTCGTTGCCAAAGCTAAATCGTAAGGTGGATATTGAAAAACAGGATAATGATTTAACTCAACTTCGTGAAAATAAATATTTGGATTAAATGAGTTCAAACGAAATGGAAGACTGGATGTAATAAAATGAATTTCATGACCTTGTTTTGCGAGCATTTTACCTAATTCGGTTGCAATTATTCCAGATCCACCTACTGATGGATAACATATAATTCCTATTTTTAGCATGTGGCAACCCACCTATTATCTTGGATTTATGACTGTAGATTACGCCATTCAAAAAAACCTGCGTCAAGCGCTCTTATCATTACTTCTGCTCCTCCTAAGTTAGTTACTAGAGGAATTTGATAAACGTCGCATAAACGCATCAGTGCACTTATGTCCGGTTCATGAGGTTGAGCTGTTAATGGATCACGGAAAAATATAACGAGGTCCATTTCATTGGTTGCAATTTTAGCACCTATTTGTTGATCCCCACCTAATGGTCCGGATTCGAAGCGTTCGATTGATAAACCAGTTGCTTCGTTAATTTTTTTGCCAGTCGTTCCGGTCGCATAAAGAGTATGATTTTTCAAAATGGCTGAATAGGCTAATGTAAAATTAACCATATCTGTCTTCTTTTTATCGTGTGCAATTAAAGCTATATTCATCTGGTACTCTCCCCTATTCAAGTATATTTTCTAATCCATAAACTAAAATATCCAGCTTCATTACATTATCAATTGCCAATTTAACTCCTGTCATAAAGGACTTGCGATGAAACGAATCATGTTTGATGGTTAGGTTCTCTCCAGACGAACCAAATACCACTTCCTGATGTGCAACAAGTCCTGGTAAACGCATACTATGGATCTTCATACCATCGATATCGGCACCTCTTGCGCCAGAAATGGTTTCTTTTTCATCCGGATGCCCTTGCTTTTTCGTCTCACGTACATCCTTAATCAATGAAGCAGTTTTTACTGCAGTTCCAGATGGAGCATCCAGTTTATTATCGTGGTGTTTTTCAATAATCTCGACATCCGGAAAATATTTAGCTGCCCATTTCGCAAATTGCATCATTAGTACCGCACCTAAAGCAAAATTTGGTGCAATAATAACGCCAACTTCTTTCTCCTCGGCCAAATCAGTCAGTTCTTGTAATTGATCTTCTGTAAAACCAGTTGTGCCTACTACTGGTCTAATCCCATAGTTTATCGCTGTTTTTGTATGTATATAACCAAATTCAGGTGTCGTCAAGTCGACTAAAACATCTGCCTCCACAGATTGAAAACATGCTTCGATATCCGTATAAATCACAGCATCGAACTTTGGCAGTTCCTCAAATTCGTTAATTTGTTTACCTTCAAATTTATGATCTAAACAAGCGACTAATTCCAGTTCTTCTTGTTGTTCAATCATTCTTAGAGCTTCACTACCCATTTTACCTCTGGGTCCTGCTACAATTACTTTTACTTTACTCATTATTATCCTCCTGATTCTCTATTCTTGTCCAACGATCTTTGTCTCTTGTTTCGATTTTATTGATTGTTTTTTCAAATGCTTCACTTAAACTAATATTTTGTGAATTAGCAAAACAAATCATAACAAAAAGAAGATCTCCTAATTCTGCTTCGATCGAATTATTATCTTCAGAACTCTTTTTTGGCTTTTCGCCATAATGATGGTTGACCTCACGCGCTAACTCGCCAATTTCCTCTGTGAAACGTGCAAGCATACTTAATGGTGAAAAATAACCTTCTTCAAATTGCGAAATATATTGATCGACCCTCTTTTGCATAACTTGCATATTTTCTTTATTATACATTTAAGACCCTCCAGAGATAAAGTAAAAAGACAGATGTTTACACATCTGCCTTTCATCATATTTAATCTTAATCATCATTTGCAAGTAAAAACATCGAAGCAAAACGAATTAATTCTGCCACTGCTACGAGTGCAGCTGCGACATAAGTTAATGCTGCGGCATTTAATACTTTTTTAGTTTGTCGTTCTTCGTTATTACGAATGATTCCGGAAGATACAAGTTGGCCCATTGCACGGTTAGAAGCATCAAACTCTACCGGTAATGTTACAAGTTGGAATAGAACCGCAAATGACATGAAAATAACCCCGATTAGTACCAAGTTCATTGCATTTAGTAGGATACCAGCAATGATAAAAATAAACGACATTTTATCTCCTAATCCTGCTATCGGTACTAATGCATGTCGAAAGCGTAAAAATGCATATGACTCAGCATCTTGAATAGCGTGACCTACTTCATGAGCGGCAATTGCTGCAGCTGCTGCAGAATAGCCATGATAGTTATCTCTTGATAAACGAACTACCTTTTTACGTGGATCATAATGATCAGACAGCATACCTTTCGTCTCTTCTATCGAAACATGGTACAGGCCATTATCATCCAATATTTTTCTAGCAACTTGTGCACCTGTTACCATGTTAGAATTCATTACTTGCGAATATTTTTTATAAGTGTTTTTTACTTTTGATTGCGCCCATAATGGGACTAAAATTAATAAAGCGAGATAAACTAAATATCCAATCATCTTCATTCCTCCATTATAAAAACATCTCACTAAGGTCAATTTTAGTCAAAAAACGACAAAGTGTCAATTTAAATGATTACGTTGATTCTCCTTTGTATTTTGCCCATGCAACGTAAGATAAACTCAGGAAAATAAAGCCGAATACTATAAATATCAACCACTTTGTATATTGGGCATTTGCATTATTCAATGTGTCAATATTAAGCTTAGATATTTGTATAAACGTTTCTTCTAATTCGATTTCATCATACGATTGATGATTATTCGTTAATACACTCAATGACTGCTGATAATCTTGGTATTGTTCATCATTCAAATGCAGTTTAACAACCGGGGATATAGCTTCCACATAATATATAACTTCTTCCATATCAGATTGACTCACTTGCTCCTGATCTAATAGTCTATTCATCTTTCTTTCTAATTCATACTTCCAAGTTGTCCATAATGGAGCATTGTCTGATATCATTGCATCCCATAAAATAATGGTTTGTTGGGCTGCCAGGGATTTTTCTGAATCTGTTGTCTGCTCATCAAGCAGTATACGGAGACAATTATCAAGGTATTCTCTCATAATCGGCTCGTATGTACCCTTTTCTTCTGCAACTCTCTGTAAAATGGTCGTTTGATTATTTTCAATGATTTGGACTGCTACTTGATAACGCTGCTCTTGTACAAGCCGTTCAAAGGTATACATATAATGATCATTACTTTGAGCAGAAAGATCGAATGGATGAAAAGCTTGTATTAATATTAAGATGAAAAAAAATGAAAATATATTATTTCGCACAACTACCCCTTCTTCCATCTTTCTTTTTTAAAATGTATGAAAGATCGGTCGTAGTTATGCATTTGAATCAGTACGAATCAATAGCCTCGCGAAATCGTGTTTTATTGTTCACTAATATGCAAGAGAAATAATTCTATTCACTCTGAACCGAAGAAAAGCTTATCTAAAAATGATCCGTAAAATGCATAAACTGCGAAGTAACTGTCATGTGGATTTGCTTTCTTCCATTCTGCTCTAGGGAGTACTAGCATACCGCTCCGGCAGAATACTTCGCTTTCCGTGGGCACGGCGTCAGCCTCCTCAAAAAGCAAAGTGCGCTTTTCTGCGGGGTCTTCAGCTCGTGCTGTCCCCACAGGAGTCTGCGTATTCAGCCTACGCTAAAAGTGATTCTCTAATTATTGTAAGAATAAAACCTACGGAATTATATTCTTAGGATCTCCTCTCACTTAATCAGTAAGCTACTCTAAGCTGCGGAAAAAAATACGAGACTCCTGTGGGAAAAGAACAGTCTGAAGACCCCCACAGGAAGCGGTTTTGGCTTCCGAGGAGGCTGAAGCGTTCCCCTCGGAAAGCGAGTATTTTTTCCGCAGCGGCGAATTAGCACTCAACAATAATCAGAATGGAAGAGAGCAAATCTGAATTTTAATTAGTTCGCAGTTTTTATCTACTATTAATCAATGTGGTGATGACGACCGGGGTGGGTTTTCATCTTATAATTGTCTAATATTTTTCTTTACCGATATCTGATAAACGGTAAAGATGGTTATAATCGATAACCAAAAAGTAAAATACCCGATATGTTGATGGTAATCAGTTAAGCTACCATAAACAGGCATCATGCCATACACATAATCGATCAGTTCATTATGTAATAACCATATGGCGGCAATAGCTAAATGGCCTAATTCAATCTTATAAAGTGGTGCATACAAAAATGCTTGAATCGCCATTGCGCCATGAGAAGCGATTAACATATATCCCTGCCAACTTAAATCTCCATTAAAGTATAGTGTTAAAAGGTTCATTACAACAGCCCAGGTCCCATATTTCACAAGTGAAGTAAATGCTAACGCTTCGATAATTGGTACACGCTTCCCTACTAACAGAAAAAATAAAAACAATGTGAAAAACAGACTGGCTGTTGGACTGTCAGGTACAAAGGCAAGAAACTGAACAGGTGTATTACTCAGTTGGTTGCCATACCAGAAGTATCCATAAATAGTACCCAGTAGATTCACTATAAATAAAAGAGCAATAAAATATGGGTGGAACAAAAATTTTTGCAGTATCATATATTTCTCCTCTACTATTCACTATTTTCAGATGTCTAAAATTATGTTTGTCAAAATAATTCTACACATTCAATATTTCTCTGATAACCGTACTAAAAACCCTCGCCCATGTTATTACGAGCGAGGGTAATGATTTATTCTTCTGCAGCCTCTTCATTTACTGAAACAATAAACTCTGCAAGTTGTTGTAATTCTTCTTCGTTACCTTGGAATTGATCTGCAGGCATCTGACCAACACCGTTTACTGCAATATCTTTAATTTCATCCACATCAAGCTCAATACCAATTAATCCTGGAGCAGCTCCTCCACCTGTTAAATCTCCACCGTGGCAATTAATACAACTGTTCTCTTCATACAGTGCATAACCTGGATCGGACTCATCTATTTCGACAGTAGGTTGATCATCCGGCCACTCCGGTTGGTTATTTTCTGCTTTTTCTTCCCAGTCAACGTGTGCTGCTGCTTCATAAGTTAACCAAAATACAGCAATAAAACTAAGAATCATTAATCCAGTAGCAATCGGTCTTTTATGCGGGCGACGCTCTTTTCCTTTGTCTAAGAATGGTGCTAAGAAAAGTGCACCAAATGCAAGTCCCGGAATAACGATTGCACCTAATACAAAGAATTGTGCACTTGCAAATTTATACTTCAATAATTGATATAAGAATAAGAAATACCAGTCTGGTAATGGTAAATAACTAGTATCAGTTGGATCAGCCATTTTCTCTAGTGGTGCAGGGTGTGCAATGGTTAAACATAGGAAACCTACTAAAAATACTGCCCCTACTAACCATTCTTTTAATAAGTAATTTGGCCAAAATGCTTCTGTTCTACCAGGATATTCCGAATAATCTTTTGGAATAAACTTTTGTTTGTCAGCCGTAACTCGTGAATCGCCGACAAACTTCATCCCTTTTCCTCGTTTCACTGCTATCCCTCCTTCGTTAGCTCTAGTTTATAGCGGACCAGAAATCCCTTGCTTACGGATCATGATAAAGTGAATAGCCATCAACACGAATAATGCTGCTGGTAAGAAGAACACGTGAATTGCAAAGAATCTAGCTAATGTTTGGGCCCCAACAATAGATGGATCCCCATTAAGTAATGTTTTAGCCATTTCTCCAATAAAAGGTACACCCTCCGCAATTTCAAGTGTTACTACTGTTGCAAAATATGCTTTATTGTCCCATGGTAATAAGTAACCAGTTAATCCTAATGCAAGCATAACAAAGAATAGAAGGACACCTACCATCCAGTTAAGCTCACGCGGTTTCTTATAAGCTCCTTGAAAGAAAACACGTAACGTATGTAAAAATAGCATCACAATAACTACACTTGCTCCCCAGTGGTGCATACCTCTTACGATTTGTCCATGTGCAACTTCTGTCTGCAAGTAATAAACAGAGCGCCATGCATTTTCGATATCAGGCACGTAATACATCGTTAAGAACATCCCTGATAAAATTTGAATGACTGTTACAAAGAATGTTAAGCCACCAAAACAATATACAAACGCAGAAAAATGATGTGCCGGATTAACATGCTCTGGCACTTCGTGATCTGCAATATCTCGCCAGAGTGGCGTTATGTCGACACGATCATCAATCCAGTCATAAATCTTCTGTAGCATCTATTAAGCCCCTCCTTCCTGAACCGTATTCTCGACAACATTTCCAAGATATAATGTTCCGTCCTTCACTTCGAATTCAAATAAGTCTAATGCCGCATTTGGTGGTGTATTCGGGACATTTAAACCGTTTTTGTAATAACGACCATCATGACACGGACAGAAAAATTGATCAGGATAATCAGGGTTACCTGACCAGTTCACTGCACAGCCTAAGTGTTTACATGTCGGCGATAATGCAACAATCTCATCATTTTCATCTTTATAAACCCATGCACTTTTTGTTACGTTTGATGTGTACCAAGCATCGACTTGTTCAATAGTCCAGTCAAACCGTTGAGGCTCTGTTGTGATCTCTGATACATCAACCACGGCATGCATATCACCTCCACCAGTAGCTTGTAAAACTGGATCAATTGCAAAACGTACCATAGGTGCAAGCATACTAGCAGCCATAAATCCGCCAACCCCTGTTAATGAATAATTTAGAAATTGACGACGGGACACTTGTTGTTTTTTCTCTGACATCATTTACCCCCCTCTACACATATTCCGACTTCATGGATTATAAACTCTTATATATTACTAGGACATTACTATGATAGCGTAAACTTTTGAACTGGTCAATAAAATCTAATTTTTAATATCTTTTTTCTATCAAGAATAACTTTCACCAATAGGTTCTTATCAACTCACTGATTTGTTGAACTTGTTCGTTCACCCATTTTTTAGATTGATTCGATTGGTAATCTTCAATTGTAGTAGCGGTTAGCCATATTAAATTATTTTCCAGAAGACGTTCGTATTTTTTCCAGTTGACATCATAAGTAAGTAGAAATATATGTTTAAAATGATTATTGGAAAGCATGCTTGTCCACTGATTGAGAATGGAACTCTCCTTCTCATAGTTAGTACTGCGTATGTATGTATAAGGCGGACTCAGCATTATTCTACCCGTATAGTTTCTTTCTAATTCATCAGATATAATCTGCAAAGAAGTATTTTGATTAGCTAATTTTGTTGCCTCTGATTCTGTTTGTAAATCTAGGGGTATTAGTGGTATACAAAGCGTATCAATATATTCTTTTGATTGAAAAAACAATTCCAGATCTTCCTTTTTCCAACGCATCTATTATCCTCCCTATTATAATTACTAGAACATGAAAAACTTGGCTTGATGCCAAGTTGACAATAATCCACAAAAAGAAACGGAATATTCCCATTGTTATGGGTCTCCCGTTCATCAATCTATTCACTTCTTAATAATATAGGATGCTTCTAGTTTCTTCAATTGATCAGAGTAATGTTCAAACAATTGTTGATTCTTTTGGTCTAACGCCTCATTTATGTTTTGGAGTAATATTTCTTTTTTATATTCATATAACGAATATTCTAACCACTCTTCGGCCATTTTTTTATCGCTTTTGGTCAAGAAGTAGTCATCAGGAATAAACGGATTATCCTCCAATACTTTCATATAAGGGATACACTGTTTGGAATCTTTAAAGTTAAGTTGGATATATATAGGTTCTTTAGCATGTAGCCGGATATCATGAAACGATTTATCTGCATCGGTTGTTACGATATGCTTTTTATAAAAACGAAAAGCTATCTCTTTTGAACAATGCGTAGAAATAATCATCGCTCTTGGACAAAAGCGTGCTTCTAAGACAAAATGAACATGATCTAACAATTGTTCATGATTCAATAAATAATTAAGAATCCAAACACTTTCTCTTTTTTTTAGTTGATAATTTCCTAAAAACCACTGAATAAATGATTTTTTATCCTCAACACGAATTGAAGTTTCCAATTTCACTTCCCCTCCATTTAAAAGAGAGTATCATTATTTTGATCTTTCAACCGTTCGGCATATTGTTGAATATCGAAATCTGATGGTTCTAAAACCATATACTCTTCCAATACTTCTAAGGCTATACTGATCCTCCCTTCTTCTACTAGAAAATATCCATAATCTTTTAAGAAGTCAGTATCTTGCTTTATCTTATTGTATGCATTCTGGTACGCATTTAATGCCTGTTTAAACTCTTCTTCCTCATTATAAGCTTTGGCAAGCTCCCAGTAGAAAATACCGTCTAATGGGTCAATATCAACCTCTTCCGTTAATAAGTGAATAATTTCAGAATTATTATTTTGTTTTTTATATGTCTCCACTAAGAATAAAAGTGCTTCCTGATATTCGTTATCTAGCGCTATTGCTTTTTTCACTAAATCAAATGCTTGTTCACTTTCTCCTGTTTTAAGTGTGATCCTGCCCGCAGTAAACCACATTTCTTTATTAAACGGATCCATCTCTACCCCTTGATTGGCCGTTTGGTAAGCCTCCTCAATCATGCCTTCTTCTTCATATGCTTTAGAAAGATACAAATAAACAGAAGGATATTCTAACTCTTCTTCTAATAACTTTTCCCATGCTTGAATCGCTATTTCATATCGTTCGGACTTATAAGCTAAAAAACCGTACCGAAAGAGCGTTTCAGGATCTCCGGTATTTAATGTTTGATAATGATCGAGGGATGCTTCAAATTCACCATTTAGAGCATATGCTTCTGCTAATCGACTAGCAATGTTAACCCCAGCAAATTCTTCTGTTGTTTGCCTTAGTTTTTCAAAATATATAATCGATTTATGGTATTCTCCGGAAGAAAACAATAATTCACCTAGTGCAAAATCAATTATCGCTTCTTCAGGGGCTATATTTTTCGCTATCAGTAATTTTCTCTCTGCTACTTCAAATAATCCTTGCGCTTGGTATAAATCGGCAAGCTGTACTAGTGCCTGAAGATAATTTTCATCTCCATCTTCTATTTCATTCAAAAGTTCAATCGCTGTTTCGTCTTTGTTATCGTCAATCATTATATCTGCTAATAATAATTTCGCTTCGCTATTATTCGGTTCTGTAACTAGAATATCTTTTAAAAGAACTTCTGCCAAATCATGATTTCCTAATTCTACAAAAATTTGTGTAATTTCTAGTTTTGTATCTATATCAGCTGAAATTGCCGTTTCATTTAGCAATGATAAGGCTTCTTTAACTTCTCCAGCATGGATCATTTCAATTGCTTGTTCAATTGTATTCAATGACTTCAACCTTTCTTTATAACGTATCCTTCTAACTACTCATCTTATCGGATAACAACCAATCGAGCAACTAAGACAATTTATAAGAACAAAAAAATGCAAATAACCATCTCATTTCCATTCTACACTACTCTGGGAAAATAAATTCAAATTAGATAAAAACTACGAACTAGTGAATATTTTTAGAGTAAGACTTTCCTCCGTTCCTTCCATAAAGAGTACTGGAATACGTCTGAAGACCTCGCATAGACGCACTTAGCACTCAACCCCAAAAGAATGGAAGAGAGCAAACCCACTTGACAGTTTCGTAGCTTATAGATTTTGTTTATTACCTAAAAAAGATCCATGTTCAGTATTGACTCAACATGGATCTTCTTGTTTAGTTGGATAGTAAGGAATGTAAATGTTCGAAAAAGGTAGGATAGGAGATCGAGATACATTCATCATCATGTAGTTCTACTTTTTCATCTGTTAAAAGAGATGCCACTGCGATCATCATCCCAATCCTGTGATCACCATACGATTCTGTTACACCACCATGAAGCTGTGTATTTCCCTCAATAATCATACCATCCTTCGTACCAGAAATAGTCGCACCCAATCTTGATAATGTATTAACCACTGATTCAATGCGATCGGTTTCTTTAAAACGCAATTCTTCAGCATCTTTTATTACGGTTTGACCGGCTGCTTGTGTTGCCAGTAAAGCAATTATTGGAATTTCATCGATAATTCGTGGGATAATATCTCCTTCTATCACTGTAGCCTTTGGCTGTGAAGCTTGCACCGTGATATCACCGATTGGTTCCCCACCAATCGTTCTTTTTTCAATGACTTGAATGGAAACATTCATCAATTTTAATACATCAATGATACCAGTTCGTGTCGGGTTAAGACCAACATTTTCAATGGTGATTTGACTTCCTTCGGTAATGGCTGCAGCGACCAGGAAAAATGCAGCAGATGAAATATCTCCAGGTACTTCGATATCACAGCCAGTTAATTTCTTATTACCTGTTATTTTTACTTTTGTACCTTCCACATCAATATCAGCACCAAACGCTTTTAGCATGTTCTCCGTGTGATCTCGCGTTTTTGTCACTTCTTCTACGGTCGTTACCCCATCTGTTAAGAGACCAGCTAACAATACACCTGATTTTACTTGAGCACTCTTGACAGGTGGCTTGAAATCAATTGGTGATAAATGACCACCTCTTATAGCAATCGGAAGTAAGCGGCCATTTTCTCGGCCGTCAATTTTTGCACCCATTTTGCGTAATGGATTAGCAATACGATCCATCGGTCGCTTCGATAGCGAATCATCACCATACAACGCAAAGTGAAATGGCAAACCTGCTAAAATACCCATTAATAGCCGAGCGGTTGTTCCAGAGTTCCCCAAGTCAATCGGTTGAACCGGTTCTTTTAGTCCGTTAACTCCAGCAGATTCAATTAGCACAGTATTTTCTTCACGGTGGATAGAAACTCCCATTGCTTGAAAAGCTCCGATAGTTGATAAACAGTCCTCACCAGCTAAAAAGTTAGTAATCTTGGTTTTTCCTTCAGCTAAGGAACCAAACATTACCGCTCGATGAGAAATAGATTTATCTCCAGGAACAGTAATGTTACCAGTTAGCGTCTTTCTTTCAAATGCTAATACTTTTTGTGACAAGATATTCCTCTCCTATTCTTCAATCACCGTATCATAGTGATTTTTCTTCAAAACAGCTTGACTTAATTTCTGATCATTTTCGTTTTGGAAGCTTAAGCGTAAAACACCAGTAATGCCTTCTCTGATCTCTAATATTTCAATATTATTAATACTTATATCATGATTAGCTAATAATTCGATCACTTTCAATATAGCACCTGGTTGGTCAAAAATATCAACGTAAACATCGTAATAGGATGGAATAGCTCCTTGCTTACCACTATCCAATCCATCACGATACTCGCGTGCTTGCTCTAGATATTTCTCGATTTGCGTTTTTTCCCCAGTGTCGATCAAATTTTTCAATTGCTTCATTTCTTCTATCCAATCATCCATTAACCTACTCATTTTCGATCGATTCTGAAAGAATATATCTCGCCACATTAAAGGGTTACTAGAAGCAATCCTTGTAATATCACGAAATCCTCCTGCAGCGAGTTTATGTATATATGGATGCGTTTTTTGCCAATTTCTTGCCTGATGGACAAGGGAGGAAGCGATTAAGTGTGGAAAATGGGAAATAACACTTGTCATTTCATCATGTTCATCCGGTTCTAAGATTATAAATTTAGATTTAGTTGGTGTTAAAAGTGCTTGTAATCGTTCTAGATCCTCTTCCGTGCTACTATCTGTTGGGGACAGAACGTAGATCGCGTTCTCAAACAAATGCTTTTTAGCAGCTTGAATTCCTTTCTTATGTGAGCCTGCCATTGGGTGACCACCTATAAAAGCAATGTTCGGTGAATCAAGTTTACTAGCCACATCCATAATCGGCCCTTTAACAGAGCCTACATCTGTCACAATAATCGACTTTTTAAATGTAAGTTTGTTTAAGATATTGATCAAATCTACTGTCACAGAAACAGGTGCAGCTAAGATACATATATCGGCTTGAACTACTGCCTCCGTAAAGTCATTATAAACATCGTCTACGATTTTATTCATCTTGGCATATTCAAGTGTACTGTAATTAGAATCATATCCAATTAATCGTACTTCTTTCGTTTCTCGTATACTTAAAGCAAGCGAGCCTCCTATCAATCCGAGACCCGCTATTAAAACCGTTTGTTTCACGATTTATTCTCCTTTTATATTGATGCTAAAAATTCTTTCAAATTCGTTACTATCTCATTCATTTGTTCTTTAGAACCGATGGTAATTCGTACGCCATTAGGATGCCCTAGTGCTTCGCCAGAACGAACGATGAAACCATTTTTTAATAAATATTCAAACAATGCATCACCTGAAGTCGGCAATTTCACAAAAAGAAAATTTGCTTCTGAATCATAGTACCTTAAACCCATTTCGTCACAGGCCAGCATAAATGCTTTCTTATTCTCGAGGTTCTCTCGACACGTGTGTTGTAAGAAGGCTTCATCTTCAAGCGCCACTAGAGCAGATAATTGTGAAATGGACGTCGTATTAAATGGTCCACGCGTGATATTTAAATTAGTAGCAATCCCTTCTGATGCCACACCATAACCTACACGTAAATTAGCTAAACCATACGCTTTAGAGAATGTACGTAAAATCACTAAATTTGAATAGTCTTTTAATAGTCCAATACTATCCGGATTTTGGCTGTCTTCGATGTATTCATAGTACGCTTCGTCTAAAACAACCATAACTTCAGATGAACATGCATCTAAAAAATTAATTAACTTATCTCGACTAATCAATGAACCAGTGGGGTTGTTAGGTGAACATAGCCATACCACTCTTGTTTGGGCATTGATTTGCTTAAGCATTGCTTCTAAATCATGGTAACCGTCGATTAAAGGTACTTCTGCGATTTCTGCACCTTGAATTAATGCGTTATGCTTATATTGAGGGAATGTCGGAGTTGCCATTACAGTATTTGTTCCTTCTTCTAAATATGTACGACATATGATATCTACGACTTCATCAGATCCACAACCAAAAATTAATTGTTTCTCTCCTACATTTAACTTTCTAGCCAATGTTTCACGTAAAGCTGTTGCATAACCATCTGGATAAATCTCCAGGTGATCAATCATACGTGGAATAGCATCTTTTACTTTATCAGAATAGCCAAATGGATTTTCGTTTGATGCTAATTTGACTATCTTAGTTAAACCATATTCTTTTTTTACTTCTTCAATTTGTTTTCCAGGTGTATATGGTGACATGTTCTGAAATACTTGTTTTGCTTGCAATGACATAACTCCTTTCTATATTACTTACTTATTCTCTTCTATCAAGTCTGGTCTTAGTTTAATTGCATCATTTAAATAAATATGTTCAATTTCTTTTTGATTTTTAGATGTATTTACAGTCATCATCACTCTAATGCATTTTGGTAAACTGCCAGGAACATTAATTTCTGGCATACACATTACCGGAACGTATTTCCACCCATCAATTAATCGTAGGGCTTTTGCTGGAAAAGTAGCATTCAGGTCAGGTGTTACTGAAATCATCACAGAAGCAATTGTTTCAGGGTCTATATCGTTCTCGCTGGCCATTGCTTCAATCATTTCTCGTGTTACCTGAATTATTTCATCTGCATCATTGTTCTTTACAGTAGTTGCTCCTCGTATCCCTCTGATCATTATGAACCCAACTCTCTCATAAAGTTTTCTAGAAGATTGGTGAGTTTTTGGTCGGATATGTTTTCTGTTATTGGCTCACCTATTTCTCGTAATAATACCATTTGAACAGTTGCATTCTCAGATTTTTTATCTTTTTTCATACGTTCAACAAGTTGTGCAGCAGATTTCGATGGTAAATCTAAAGGATAATGATTATCAGATAACCAATTATACAATGCTTCGTATGGTAACTTACTACCTAACATTTGTTCGCTTACTCTGATAGCAAATAACATACCAATTGCAACCGCCTCACCATGAGTGATTTTCCCGTAGCCAAGTTCCGATTCAATAGCATGACCTAAAGTATGTCCAAAATTCAGGAATTTCCGAATGTTAGATTCCTTCTCATCTTGTTCCACAACCTGTGCTTTGACAGCGATCCCTTTCTGTAAATGATCGGTCATCACATTTGAATCTATCGTTTCTGTAAGGTTCACTTTCAGTATATCTTCCAAATAAGCGTGGTTACTAATAAAGCCATGCTTGACTACTTCTGCATAACCTGATCGTATTTCTTTATCAGGCAATGAGTGTAACGTATCGATATCATAAAGCACTGCTTGCGGTGGATAAAAATTTCCGATTAGATTTTTACCCTCCGGATGATTAATTGCTACTTTCCCACCTACACTGCTATCATGAGCTAAAATTGTGGTAGGAACTTGAATAAAGTCAATTCCTCTCATGTAGGTAGCAGCAACAAATCCTGCTAAATCTCCAATCATACCTCCACCTAGTGCAATAATGAGAGATTTGCGATCTAACGGTTGTTGAATGGCATCCGTCAATAATTGATAATATTGCTCAATACTTTTGGAGGCTTCACCAGATGGGACTATACTAACAGATACCTTTGCTTCTTCAGGAAGACTAGCTACAACTTTTTCTGTATATAGCTCATTCACAATGGTATCCGTAATAATCAATATGTTGCGATACTCTTTAGGTAGATAATCTTTCAAATTTCCCAAAATGCCTTTACCGATAAAAACATCATATTGATTTGTACTAGTTGTTATTGTCTGCTTATGCATTAGAAGCACCTTATTTCCTCACGGTATTGATTGATTGTTTCTTTTAGTTTAGGAAATTGATCACTTGGGAATTGTTCTAAGATTGCTTTAGCAATTTCAAATGCAACGACATGCTCCATTACTACAGCTGCAGCTGGAACTGCACAAGAATCAGATCTTTCAATACTTGCATTAAAAGGCTCTTTTGTCTCAATATCTACACTTTGAAGTGGTTTGTATAACGTAGGAATTGGTTTCATGACTCCTTTTACGATAACTGGCATACCAGTCGTCATTCCACCTTCAAAACCACCTAGGCGATTCGTTCTACGGTAATAACCACGTTCTTCTGACCATAGGATTTCATCATGCACCTCACTGCCATTTTTACGAGCTGCTTCAAATCCAATTCCAAATTCAACACCCTTAAAAGCATTAATGCTTTGTACTGCCCCAGCGATTCTACCATCTAATTTTCGATCATAGTGTACATATGAGCCAATTCCTGCTGGGAGACCTTCAATAGCTACTTCACAAACACCACCAATGGAATCTCCATCTTTCTTCGCTTTGTCGATTGCATCCATCATTTGCTGCCCGGCTATCTCATCTAAACAGCGAACAGGGGAATCTTCTGAAATACGCATCTTATCATCTATCGATAATTCTGGTTTTTCTGTTGCATTAATTCCGGCTATTTCTCTTACATATCCAACTATTTTGATATCCAATTGTTTTAATAATGTTTTAGCAACTGCACCAGCCGCAACTCGAGCAGTTGTTTCTCTTGCTGATGAACGTTCTAAAATATTACGCATATCTCGATGCCCATATTTAAGCGAACCATTTAAGTCAGCATGGCCTGGACGTGGACGAGTCACAACGCGACGAATTTTTTGATCTTCTGGTACAGGGTCTTCTCCCATCACATCAATCCAGTGTTTAAAATCATCATTATGTACAACGAGAGCTATTGGAGACCCTAAGGTATAACCATGGCGCACGCCACCTACTACATCTACTAAATCTTTCTCTATTTGCATTCGTTTTCCTCTGCCGTGTCCTTTCTGGCGGCGCAGGAGCGAATCATTAATGTCATCTGGTGTAATCGGCATTCTCGCTGGTAATCCCTCAATAATTGTTGTTTGTTGTTTACCATGCGATTCACCCGCTGTTAAATATCGCATTGTTATCCCCCTCAAATATATTTTTGTATTACTATAACACAGCATTCAAAAAATGTGTGTAGAAATTTTCTGATTTTTATGCAATTTATATTTTCCCATAAAAAAAGGTGTCTAAAACTTCCAGTCCGTATTCATCCGGTGAAAATATTTGTTCAGTGCTTCCAACAAAAAATACACCATCATTGGATAATGCGTCACTAAATTTATGATAAATCGTATTTTTAGCTTCTTCTGTAAAATAGATGAGTACATTTCGACAAACGATCAAATCTACATTTGATGGATATGGGTCTGCAAGTAGATTATGTTCTTTAAAGGTGATAGCTTGTTTCATTTGTTCATTAATTTTGTAGGTATCACCTTCTTGGTGAAAATATTTCTTTTTAATATCTTCTGGTACTTCTTGCAATGCTCTGTCATTATATATACCTTGCTTTGCTCTCGCTAACACATTAGGATCTATATCAGTTGCCAAGATTTCTATGTCTGTTAGATTCCAGAATTGATTGGCAATAATCGCTAATGTGTATGGCTCCTCCCCAGTAGAACAAGCTGCACTCCAAATCTTTATTTTTCTCTTTGTTTCTTTAAATTTCGGAACAATTTTATCTTCCAACACTCTCCATCTAGCTGGATTGCGAAAAAATTCAGATACATTGATGGTAACTTTATCTAAAAATTCCTGGAGTAATTGCTGGTCATTACTAATTGCTTTATAGTAGCTGTTAAATGAGTCATAACCCCGTTTATTTCGTAAAGAAGTTAATCGCCTTTTCATTTGTACTTCTTTGTACAAAGATAAGTCAAGGCCGGTTTTTTTGTATATCTGACCTATAAAAGTTTGATAATCCGTCATGTCTCTTCTCCCTCAATCTAGCTGTTCAGGTGGAACTATGATAGCCAGTGATCAACATTTTTTTCATAGCTCTGTATTTCTTCTTTACTAAAATACAGATTGATTTCTCTACCCGCACTTTCAGATGAGTCAGAACCATGAATAATATTACGATGAGTAACAATCCCAAAATCTCCTCTGATTGTACCTGTTTCAGCTTCTTGAGGATTCGTTTTCCCCATCATTTTCCTTGAAGATTCGATTACATTTTCCCCTTGCCATACCATAGCAAATACAGGTCCGGAAGTAATAAAAGATACTAAATCATTAAAAAAAGGCTTCCCTTTATGTTCAGCATAATGTTGCTTTGCTAGAGGTTCCGAAATCGTCATAAGCTTTGCTGCAACTAATTTGAAACCTTTCCTTTCAAATCTTGCTATAATTTCACCAATTAAATTACGTTGTACAGCATCTGGTTTAATCATTAAAAATGTCTGTTCCACAGTATTCACCTCGTTATATTTTTCTATTTCCTATGTAATTAGCAATGTTAGCTAAAGCTTCTTTCGCTTGAATATCCGGTAGTAAACTAAGAGAATCATACGCTTTCTGAAGATATTGGTCACTCACTCCTCTAGCTTTTGCAATTGCGTCGGATTTTGATATTTTTGAAATAATAGGCACCATTAGATTTGGGTTTATATTACCGGTATCAGCAAAGGCCTCCTCCAACTCATGTCGAATGTGGCGGTTTTCCATGGCATATAAAACAGGTAGTGTTATATTGCCTTGAAGCAGGTCACTGCCAGCTGGTTTGCCCAATTCTTTCTCAGAAGCGGTAAAATCTAATATATCGTCGATTATTTGATAGGACATTCCCATAAAGTAACCATAACGAAATAAGGCTTTTTCTGTTTCATTGTCAGTATTTGCTACAATAGCACCCAGTTGACAACTGGATGATATTAATAACGCCGTCTTTCTTTTTATCCTTCTTAAATAGACTCTTAAATTTTGATCTAGGTTATATTTATCTTTAATTTGCTCAATTTCACCTATCGTTAATTCCATCATCGTCTTAGCTAATATTTGATGGGCTCGTGGCTGATCTATCTCAGTAAATTGTTGTAAGGCTTTAGCGAATATATAATCACCTGTGAGCATCGCTACCTGATTGTCCCATTTAGCTTTTACTGTTGGTTTACCACGCCTTATGTCAGAGTCATCTATGACATCATCATGTACGAGTGAGGCCATATGAATTAATTCTAAAGAACTAGCGACATTTTTGATTCTATTTAGGTTGTAATCACCAAATTTGGATGCTAATAATACGAAAACCGGTCGTAGCCTCTTGCCACCAGCCTTTAATAATTGGGTAGAGGCATCGTGCAAAACTGGTTGGTCTGCATACACGGTTTCTTCCAATGCATCTTCAATTAATGATAAATCTTTTTTTAAAAAAGTATATGTTTTTGCAAGCTTCATTTGATTTCACCTTTATTTCTCCACTTGTTTTTCACCTAGATGCATGGCCGCTACCCCACCTGTATAGCTTTTATATTGGACATTTACAAGTCCAGCATCTTCAAATAAACTCTTTAATGCTTCTTTTCCAGGAAAGTCTTTCGCGGACTCGTGCAACCACACATATTCTTGATAACTTTTCGCGAAAAGCTTACCGAATAAAGGCATAATATTTTTGAAATAAAAATAGTATAATTTCCGAAAGACCATTCCTGTTGGTTGCGAAGTCTCAAGACATACAACAATGCCGCCTGGTTTCACAACTCGATGCATTTCTTTTAATGTTTGTAAATAATCTGGGACATTTCGCAAACCGAATCCAATGGTGACATAATCAAAGTAATTATCTTCAAACGGTAACTCCATTGCATTTCCTTGTATAAATTGTACATTGTTGAATGAGTTTTCAGCCTGTCTTTCTCTAGCAACAGATAACATATTTTGACTGAAATCTAGGCCAATTACTTCTCCATTCGCTCCTACTGCTTCGGATAATGAAAAAGACCAATCTCCCGTACCGCAACATACATCTAACGATTTGGCACCAGGTTGTACTTGCATTCTATTCATTACATCATTTCGCCATTTTTTATGTTTCTGGAATGAAATAATCGAATTCATAAAATCATAATTATTATAAATCTTTTCAAATACTTGATGTACTTTCTCTTCTTTTGATTCCTTTGTCATTGTGATAATCCTTCTTCCAAAACCATATTCCATTTTTTCGTTAACGTGCTAAAATTAAATAAATCTAAATCTTTTGGTATTACTACATCTTTTTTGTTATTAGTCATTATTTGATCCAAATCCCGATTAATTTTGATCAAATGCTGTCGTACTTTTTTCTCCAACTGTTCATTATTTTGTATACTTTGTACATTTTCTAATACTAATCGATGGAAAAAAGTACGTTTTCCCTTACGTAACTGTATTAATTCATATTCCAAACGCCTTGCTAATATCCAAGTAGTAACATACGGTAAATGATCTGATTTATTAACAAAATAAGTTACTTTCTCAATTAGTTTACACTCGATTTCTTTAAATTCGACAAGAAAGTTGTCCAAATCATTAAAATCAGAATAATAAAAACCGATTTTAGCTTGGGTCATTTCATTAATTCCGTCTGCAAGCAAACGAATAAAAGCTAAGTTATTATGTTTTGCTAATAAATGATAATAGATACCTGAATAATAATCTCCTGCCAACACTGTAAGTTGCTGTTTCCTTATATTTTCTTCCTCAAAATTGATGCTGATTTTATCATGTGTATTCAAAGCGATCTGAACTAACATGGTTGTCTGTACTAATTCTTCATAGTTTTGCTTATCCTGGACTAATTCATGAAGAGTAATCATTTTATGTATTTCTAACTCGGGTTCATCTAAATGTTTATTCAGGAAACTTTGGTTAATAGTTTGCGTTATTAAATTTGTATAATAATTAATTGTATCTATGTATGTCATCAAATTCACCGCAATTCTTCAAAATCCTATTCTATATTAACATAGTATAGCATAAGTTTACATCCTACAGGATAGTTTGCGAAAGGAAAATTTTCAGAGGAGAAATTAGGATAGGTGATATGAAAAAAGGGTGCAAGCTGCACCCTTTTTTGCCCATATGTAATACCATATTATTTTACGATATCTTTAAGGGCTTTACCTGGTTTAAAAGCAGGCACTTTACTTGCTGGAATTTCGATTTCATCCCCAGTTTGTGGATTACGCCCTTTACGTGCTGCACGCTCGCGTACCTCAAAATTACCAAAACCAATTAATTGAACTTTTTCACCATCTTTAAGTGAATCCATGATAGATTCAAAAACTGCATCTACAGCTTTTGTTGCATCTTTTTTAGAAAGTTCACTTTTTTCTGCAACTGCATTAATTAGATCTGTCTTGTTCATGATATTCACCTCCTCCCAATAAAAAGCTATAAAATTCTTTCAAAGAAATACTTATAGCTAAATGCCATCCATCAAATGATGACAAGGCTTATAATAACTGAGAATGAAAGATAATTCAACAATTATTCGCATTTCATAGAGAAAAAATTATTATTTTCTCCAATTACTGCTAAGTTATCATGAATGTTATCATATGTTATTTAGGGATGCAAGTGTTTTCAAACGTTGATATCATAATATTTTTAGTAATTAGGATATTAGTTTCATTGCTATTACCTATTATTGCCAAAAAATATGAATATATACAAAATAAAAAAGCGTAATGTTAATACATTAACGCTTTTTCAATCTTTTTTATAAAATTATTGCGATCAAACCACCTGAACCTTCATTGATAATTCGTTCTAAAGTTTCCTTTAATTTAAATCTAGCGTTTTCAGGCATCAGAGATAGCTTCGCTTGAATCCCTTCTCTAACGATTGAACTCAAAGATCTTCCAAAAATGTCAGATTGCCAAATGGATAATGGATCCTCCTCAAAATCTTGCATTAAATATCTGACTAATTCTTCACTTTGTTTTTCTGTCCCAATAATCGGAGCAAATTCAGATTCTACGTCTACTTTTATCATATGAATAGACGGTGCTACAGCTTTCAACCGAACCCCAAACCTTGAACCTTGTCTAATAATTTCAGGCTCTTCTAACGCCATATCAGTCAAAGCCGGAGCTGCTACACCATAACCTGTTTGTTTTACCATTTTTAATGCTTCAGCAATTTGATCATATTCTTTTTTGGCATTCGTAAACTCTTGCATTAATTGAAGTAAGTGATCTTTACCTCTGATTTCTTCACCAACGATTTCTTTTAATACTTGATCATATAACTCATCTGGAGCGTGAAGATCGATATCTGCAATACCTTCTCCCATCTCAATACCTGCTAAAGATGCTTGCTGAATATAATCAAATTGATCAAATTGACCTATTACATGGTCAACATCTCTTAATCTTTTTATATCTTTAACAGTCTCTTCAATCGCAATTTGATAATTTTGTCTTAACCAGTGTGACTCATCTAAAACTAATACCCAACTTGGTAAGTTAACATTGACTTCGAGTACTGGAAACTCATATAGTACTTCTCTTAATACGTTATTAATATCATGCTCAGTCATACTTTCTACACTCATGGACAGAACTGGAATATCATATTTTTCTGTAAGGTCTTGCCTTAATAATTCAGTTTCTTGATTATAAGGTTGTACGGAATTAATAATCATGATAAATGGTTTTCCAACTTCTTTTAATTCATCTACAATACGTGATTCTGCGTCCTCATAGTCGCCTCTAGGTATTTCTCCTATACTTCCATCTGTTGTAACTACAATGCCCATTGTAGAATGTTCTTGAATAACTTTTCTTGTTCCAATTTCGGCTGCATCATGAAAAGGTATAGGCTCTTCATACCAAGGTGTGTGAATCATACGTGGGCCGTTTTCATCTTCAAAACCCTGTGCGCCATTAACTGTATATCCAACACAATCTACTAGTCGAACATTTACATCTAAACCTTCTTCTACCGTTAGCGACACTGCCTGATTAGGAACAAATTTTGGTTCAGTTGTCATAATTGTTTTTCCTGCTGCACTTTGTGGTAATTCATCTTGTGCTCTCAATCGATCACTTTCATTCGTCATGTTTGGTAAGACGGTCTTTTCCATAAATTTTTTAATAAATGTAGACTTACCGGTCCGAACTGCTCCAACGACACCTAAATAAATATCACCATTCGTACGTTTTGAAATATCCTTGAAGATATCTACCCTTTCCAAATGATCCCCTCCCGATCTATTCGACCTCATCATTCCTTCGAATCTTTGACAATTCTATTCTATGATGTTGTCCTATTAATTTATGCTAAATATTCGCATAATAAATAAACTTTCCTGATATACCAGTCAGATAGATTTTCCAGTTCTAACTTCAACATATGATGTAAAGAACTAGTTTATTCACATAAATTAGAAAAGCTTTCATAGAGGAGGATCTTTTTAAGAATGCCATTTTGTATCACAACTGTCTAATGACCTTATTAGAAAGCAAATCCCAGCCACAGAGAGCCTTTATTTGAGTTTTTGTAGAAAAGATGACAATTAACTCTCGCTCCTCCCTACAAAGCCACACGCCTCCCGTACAGCTTATCTGAAACACAACAGATCCATACAAGCATTATTTCGTAGTTTATGAATTTTGTGCGTAATTTTCTTTACTGTATTAGAAAAAAACTTACCCAAACTGGATAAGTTTTTACTAGTGGATGCAAAACTACCATCCTTCTTCTATTTCTGGTGCAAATATTGGCTCTTTATCTTCTACAGTAAAGGGAATACTGTATGCTGGAACGACAGGATGATCCTCTATTAATATAGGTCTAATATCATCGCCGTTTGTGTAGGAGTGATTTTTTTCTTGTAAAGCTTGGTAAAGCTCAATTCGATAATCAATTAATAGTTCACCATTCGTACTGATATAAACAGGTAACTTGTTATCAGAATATGGGCTGTTTACACTTGGATCTGTATCTAAATTAAGCTCCTCATAGTCTAATTCGTATACACCCTCTTCTATTTTGTCTCCGAATGGTGGATATGTATGTTCATCCCGATATATCGTTAACCGTTGTTGTATTGTTCTTATCTCATCTGCTAAACGCAAATCAATTACCTTAACAGTTGGATTTTCTTCCACATCAACTAAAACATATTGGTAACTACCACCATTTTCAAAAGCTGTTCCAGGAATAGATTGAATAAGTCCTTGTTGCTTTAACAAACTAAAATCAATAATGTACTTTTGATATAAAGGTGTATTGTTTTCTTTCGTTACAATCGGTAGCAAACCATTATTTTGCTCTGCGTATAGATCAATAGCATTTTGTACTAACTGTAGTTGTGAATCATTGGAGATTTGATTTTGGCTGAGGTTATCTGATGGATACATACAACCTGTCAGCAGAATAAGACTAAAGGCAAATACTATAAATTTATGTAACATTATTTTTCATTTTTCCTCCTTATCAGGATGATGGCCCACCAATAACCACTAAAGTGATTATAATGCCACCTATAATTAAACAGATATAAGCAACAAGTGCTACAATACCTGATAACATTCCTTTTAATTTATACCTGCTAAGTACAATTAAAACCATGGATAAAATAAGAGCACCCATGCCTCCAAACGATATCCACATTTTCATTAATGGATCTGACAACTGACATTCATCCTTTCTTACGGTTTCTACAAATCTATATACATCGTTACATATTATAACATAAATATTTTTTTTAAAGAAAAGCATGAGATTGTTTTGTTCTTACAGTATATGTAACAAAAAAAGACCGAAGTAGAAGGGGCAAAATCTACTCCGGTTGTGACTAAATAAATACCCATCATCACCCTGAAAGTGAATGCTTGTGCGATTTATTGTATGCGAAGCAATAAGACCTTGCATCCTCATGTGCCTATAATGTTAGTTTTTAAATAATTTACTTAATGAATTAATATCTTTAGGCATTTTATTGTTGGTAATTGCTTTCACAATTTTATCCTCTTTTTGTTTAGACACAGGTTTACCAGAAAGCCTAGCTAATTGTTTTACTAACTTTCTTACAGTTTTTTCATCCGAAAAATCCGCATTCTGTACAGATTGTGCTACTTTCATAATTTGATCAGGTTGGACATTAGATTGTTTTTGAATCTGATCAAACATATTTTGTTTAAAGTCACTCAAATTAACTCCTCCTAACTACTATAGTCATTCTTATAGTATGCACGGAGGAGTTAAACAGTTAATTGGTATACCTATTTTGAAGTAAGGATGAAATATCATCCACTTCATTTGTCCGGTTTCTGGTCATGAGATCATCGACTACTTCTTTCGGTGATCTTATTTCATAAATCACGTCATATATTCCAGTAGTTATCGGCATTTCTATATTCTCTTTTTTTGCTAATTGGGAAACTGCTTCTGTCGTACGAATCCCTTCCACAATCATGCCCATTTTGTTCAATACATCATTTAACTGGAACCCTTTACCTAACATGTTACCTGCACGCCAATTACGACTATGTGCGCTAGTACAAGTAACGATAAGGTCCCCGACACCAGATAAACCAATAAACGTTAAAGGATTTGCTCCTTTGATAGTTGCTAATCTGGAAATTTCAGCTAACCCTCTAGTAATAAGTGCTGCCTTCGCATTATCCCCATAACCTAATCCATCCGAGATTCCCGCACCTAAAGCAATGATATTTTTTAGCGCACCACCTAATTCTACACCAATGATATCTTTACTTGTGTAAACACGAAAATATTGATTTATAAATAAATCCTGGGTAAAAGAAGCCAATTCCCCATTTTCAGATGCCGCTGTCAAAGTGGTAGGATGCTTTACACTGACTTCTTCTGCATGACTTGGACCGGACAGTGCTACAACATCATCATATAAACTTAAGGATAACTCCTCTTTTATCATTTCCGAAATACGATAATGACTGTCAGGTTCAATTCCTTTACTCCCGTGAATGATGACTACTTTATGGTGTAGTACTTTATTCAATTTTTGACAAATCTCTCTTATTGCTTTTGTTGGTACGACTAATACAATAGCTTCAACTTGTTCAATAGCCTGACTGAGATCATCATAAATTGTTAATGAGTCTGGAAGTGAAATATCAGGTAAATATTTTTGATTTCTTCTCTCCAGTTCCATCGCTTTTTTTTGATCTGGGTTATGGGTCCAGATCCTTACATCATGATGGTTATCACATAAAACCATTGCAAGTGCTGTACCCCAGCTACCTGCTCCAAGAACAGCTATTTTTGACATCTGATTCACCTCTAACTTCGTTTACGAGCATATATTTTTATTGGAGTCCCTTCAAAACCAAAAGCCTCACGGATTTGATTTTCAAGGAAACGTTCATAAGAAAAGTGCATTAATTCTGGGTCATTGACGAATACAACAAATGTAGGTGGTTTAACAGCTACTTGCGTTGCATATAGCACTTTTAATTTCTTACCATGTTTTGATGGTGCAGGGTTGATTGCCAATGCATCCATAATCACGTCATTCAATATATTCGTTTCGACCCGCTTCGTATGATTTTCACTCGCTTGTACGACTTTTGGTAAAAGTGTGTGTATTCTTTTTTTCGTCTTCGCAGATAAGTATACAATCGGTGCGTAGTCTAAGAACTGAAAATGGGCTCTTACATTGTCCTCAAATTCTTTGATTGCTTGATCATGTTGTTCAATTGTATCCCACTTATTGACTACAATAACAACTGCTTTTCCTGCTTCATGAGCATAACCTGCTATTTTTTTATCTTGCTCGATAATACCTTCTTCGGCGTCGATTAATGTTAGGACAACATCAGATCGTTCAATTGCTTTTAATGCCCTTAATATACTGTATTTTTCGGTAGTTTCATAGATTTTTCCTCTTTTTCTCATACCAGCTGTATCAATAATGATGAAATCACGATTGTCTTTACTGAAATTAGTATCAATCGCATCACGTGTTGTTCCAGCAATATCACTAACAATGACACGCTCTTCATTTAAGATTGAATTAACTAAAGAGGATTTTCCTACATTTGGTCGTCCAATTAGACTAAAATGAATGACATCTTCATCGACTGGCTCATTCTCCCTTTCAGGAAAAAGGTTGACAACACTATCCAACAAATCCCCTAATCCTAATCCATGGGTACCTGAAATAGGGTGAGGTTCTCCAAATCCTAATGCATAGAATTCGTAAATTTGTTCGCGCATTTCTGGATTATCAACTTTATTTACGGCTAATACGATTGGCTTATTCGATTTATATAAAATCTTGGCAACCTCTTCATCAGCCGCTGTAATGCCTTCTCTTCCATTAGCAAGAAATATAATAACGTCTGCTTCTCTGATTGCAACTTCTGCTTGTGCACGCATTTGTATTAATAACGGTTCATCGCCAATTTCAATCCCGCCAGTATCTATTAAACGAAAAGTGGTATTTAACCACTCTGCTTCTGCGTAAATACGATCTCGGGTTACTCCAGGAATATCTTCCACAATAGATATTCTTTCACCAACTAAACGATTGAAAATAGTTGATTTTCCAACATTTGGCCTTCCAACTATCGCAACTACTGAACTTCTCATGAAGGCACATCCTTCCTAAAATTGATTTTCTAATTTGTTCCTCTATCGTTTTACTTTACTAAATTACCACAACTAAGATAAATAAAACAAGTTAATTCATTTTGTTTACATAATAAAATTATCGTTATCTTTTAATGTTTTACAATAATATATAATTCATCACTTAGTGCATGACTAATTCCATCTAGTATGGCTTCTAAATTTGCGGCGACTTTGTCCATTTCTTCTTTACTGTCACAGATAAAAATCGAAGCACCTGCTGTCACCTTATTAGCATTCGTGGTGATCGTAGCTAAAATGGCTTTTTCTAATACCATTAAACTCACTCCTTACTTTGTGCTTTAGATTCTGAAGGCATTCGAATGGCATTTTCTAACACTGGTACTGATTGGATTACTTTTACAGCTTTGTTTAAATCCTTATCTTGAGGTAATATAAATACACCGATACGACCGTCATCTAAATCACGTTTGATGAGTGGAGTCAGCGCAGGAGTACCAGAATCTCTAAAAACACCTAATGAAACGGATATGTCGTGTAGAATAGCCTGCCGTTGCCCAAGATTAGCAATAGTAGAACGCACATCAAAATTTTTAGGTGTTAACACAAAACCCATTCCATATTTTAAAATTTCCTCTTGTCTTTCCGGTATACCAATATTCATAATATAAATGTTGTCCACATATAAGCCAGCACCATCAAATGAAACAAGTGCTTGTTTAATATCCACAATTTCTCCAAGTGTTGATCCACTCATATATTTCCGAATAATAAAATAGCACAATACAGCGACAATAATAGCTGCGTAAATATTCCATATTAAATATGTCATGGTCCCTAGTAAAGAAGTGAAAATTACTAAATAATTTCTACTTTCAAATGCAACCGCTATTCCCTCTATATATGTGTTCCCTCTAGGAACCAATTCATAGCTGTCCATTTCTGCAAGTGTATTTCTTTCCATGTTTCGAACTTCTCTAAACTGTGATGCAGCAATCGTTAAAAACGTCACGGCTGTATATTCCTTTTCCATGATTGCTGGTACTGCAACTGCACCTAGGCTTGCGGCAATAAATCCTAGTGCTAAATGAATAATCTTCCCATGCAAATAGGTTGGATATTGCCGATAGTCGGTTCTTAACATAATAAAACGAGCAATAGTACCCATTGTAACTCCAAATAAAATAGGGTATGTATATTCATTCACGAATTCCACCTCTTTCTGAATTCCACCATTTTCACAACGTTTTCTATTTTTATTATTAAATATTCCCAGCTATGCTGGATAGCCATAAGCAGCAGGATCGAAAATAAAATACTGAAAAAATGTGTATCATTAATCGTATATTGCAGGTAATAGCTTCGACAGATAATACTGTACAAAAATTGACCAAAACTTACTCCTGCAATTAAAATTGTTATTTGTTGATGTAAATTCTTGGATGAAATCTGCAGCAATAAAAAGCCACTTATAACTGCAATAGTAATAAACGAAAAATCGTTTAAAATAGGGCTTGTAATCCGCCAAATAAAATAAATGGCATACAAGTAACTCATTAAAAGGATCGAAAAATACTTTTTAAATGTCAGATTACTTTGGATAGTAGCAAATACACTATACGCTAATAGAAACAGGAAAGACCCATTCATTGGTAAATCAATTATAATAATTTCGTAAGGTAATAAAATTAAAAACAACAGCAACACAATTGAATAGGTGTTTCGTTTACCTTGTTTCGACATAAAAAAAGTAACAAAACACCACAATACCCAACATAAATAGATGGATAAATATTGATACATAGACATCACCTTTAACAGTATGTACGGTTTTCTTGCTTTTTAATCTTTTTTAAAGTACATCGCTTAAGAAATGTAACGCTTTCGACACTTTTGCTGATAAAGTGAGCCTTCCATCAGTGGGTTTTTTACGGACGATTAGCACCGTGATAAAACAAATGATTGTCTATATACTCTCGGTATTCCAATTGCTGTATTAGAAAGCAATAGGTTCCTTGTGTTTATTATTAAGAAAAACAAAAAACATGCTACAGATCGTAGCATGTTTTATGAATTAATCATCTTTATATTTATTTAATTTATCTCCGATCATATCACCTAATTGAAAGCCTGATTGATCGTCATCACTTTCGTACTGTTTAATTTCTTGTTGGTTCTTCTCTTCTTCAATTTCTCTGATACTTAGTGATATCCGCTTATCCTGCTCACTCACATCAAGCACCTTTACATGGACAGTCTGTCCAACCTCAAGCACTTCACCAGGTGTTCCAATATGCTCTGTAGAAATTTGTGAGATATGAACTAGACCTTCCACACCTGGAAGTACCTCAACAAAGGCACCAAAGTTAACTAAACGTTTTACCGTACCTTCTACTACATCATGAATCGCGATTTTCTCTTCAATATTGTCCCAAGGTCCAGGTTGTGTTGCTTTATGGGATAATGATACTCTTTCATTTTCTTTATCTACTGATAAAACTTTTACTTTAAGTGTATCACCTTCAGAAACGACATCTGAAGCTTTCTCCACATGCGTATGTGCAAGTTGTGAGATATGTACTAAACCATCTAATCCACCAATATCTACAAATACACCAAAGTCTGTAATGCGTTGAACCGTCCCCTCTATCTCTTGACCTTCCTCAAGGGAACTGAGTAATTCACTTTTTTTCTTTTGATCTTCTTCTTCAATAACGGCACGATGCGATAAAATGATTCTATTTTGTTCTTTATCTAATTCTACAATTTTTAATGTTAACGATTTATCTTGATAGTCAGCAAAATCCTCTACATAGTGTGTTTCTACTAATGAGGCAGGAATAAAACCTCTGACACCTACGTCTACTACAAGGCCACCTTTTACAACATCACGGACTGTAGCTTCAATAATTTCATTATTTTCAAACTTTTCTTGCAAATCTTCCCAAGCTTTTTCTGCAATTACAGCTTTCTTAGATAAGACGATTTCTTCGTCTTCTACTTTTTTTACTTGTAATTCTAGTTGGTCACCTTCACTAACTGCATCACTAGCTGTTTCTATACGAAGTGCAGAAAGCTCGCTAATTGGAACAATCCCTTCTACTTTATATCCGATATCAACAAGTACGTGTTTTTCTTCTACCTTAACCACCTTACCTTGTACAATATCGCCTACTGAAAGTTCCTTAATCTCAGAAATTTCTTGATTCATTTCATCCATGACAAAGACCTCCTTCGATTTCCAACACAAAAAACATAAATGTGCTTTTTTCTAACTTCTAACATTTAGCGTGATTTGTCAAGTTATATATATAAAACTTAGCGATTTTCTTTAATTTTTTTTATCTCATTCATTATCGCATCTGTTACTTCTTGAGCAGAAGCCTTATTTTCTCTTAATGTCTCCATATCGACAGGCTTACCATAGATTACTTTAAGGGGTTCTTTACTTTTATAACTGCCAACAATCGCACAGGGGATTACTGTTGCCTTTGATCTTAGTGCAAAGAATCCTGCTCCCGCCAGCCCTCTTTTTAATTCACCACTTTTACTTCTCGTTCCTTCTGGGAACAACCCTAAAACATTTCCTTCTTTTAGTACTTCTAGCCCTTTTCTAAGCGCGTTACGATCATTCATTCCGCGTTTTAATACAATGGTATTTACCTTCTTTAATATAAAGCCAAATAATTTATTTTTAAATAATTCTTCTTTAGCGAGAAAATGGATTGGCCGTGGACAAGTAATTCCAACAATAGGCGGGTCGTAGTTCGAAATATGATTGGAACAAATAATGACAGGACCTTCTGTTGGAATATTTTCTGTACCTACTTCTTTTACTTTATACTTTGGTTTTAAAACAATTTTCACTACTGTTTTTGCAAATTGATAAAAACTCATATTTCTAACCCCTCATCTTTGTATTAACTAAAGATAATATTTTTTTTGCAACTTCATCAACAGATAATGAAGTCGTATCAATTTCTATCGCATCTGCCGCTTTTTTAAGTGGAGACACCTCTCGTTCTGAATCCATTTTATCTCGTTTTTCAATATCGTGTTTAATTTGTCCCAGATCTGAAGGAAATCCTTTTTGAATGTTTTCTGTATGTCTTCTTTCTGCTCGTTCTTCCACACTGGCCACCAAAAAAACTTTAACTTCTGCATCAGGAATGACTTGTGTTCCGATATCTCTTCCATCCATTACAACCGCTCGTTTTTCAGCAAGTTTTTGTTGCCTGTTCACCATTTCCTGTCTTACTTCCGAAATAGAAGCTATAGCTGAAACATTTTTGGTAACCTCTTCAGTCCTGATGGCATCCGTTACATCTTCATGATTAATAAATACTTGTTGATTGGCATTAATGTCGATAGTAATGTCATGAAGATGTTTTATAACTAATTCAGAGTTGTTAATATCAATTTGATTGTTTAATACAGAAAAAGTTAACGATCTATACATTGCACCTGTATCGATGTATATGTAACCTAATTTTTTTGCAACTTTTTTTGCTACAGTGCTTTTCCCTGCAGCAGCTGGACCATCAATGGCAATAGCAATTTCTTTCTCACTCATCCATATTCCTCCCCTTCTATGAAAGACCTTTTCTGCGCTCTTCTAATTGTTTTGTAAAGCAATATTGTACAATGGACTGCTGATCATGTGTATCCATTTCAGTAAATTTTACAGATAAAATATCTTTATCTTCTTTTCTCTCTTGTATTCGTAATGCTTCTCCAATGATATGTAAATATTCAACTTTTTTTTCTAAAGGTAATATTAACATAATATCCAGTAACTCGCCTTGTTTTATCCTATCATTTTTATCCACTAGAAGAGCCATCCCTCCACCACTAATATCGTGGGTCACAGTAGTAAAAGAATCAAACTGTTGGTCTATACTTTGCACGGAAACATCCAGCAACGCTTCAACTCGCACAAATTCTCGCCGTTGAATTTTTTGTAGATTATTTAATTCAACTGAAAGAATAAGTGTAGGTATATTTTTCACTTTAGCTTTACCGATGATCTCACTTGGAAAACTAAATACCGAATTGTTTTCTATAAAGTGAACATGAAAATGTGTGCCGACAGGAAATATGTTAGAGCGATTTGTTTCTTTATCAATTGGGTAATCAACGTATAACTTATCTTTTTTTGTTTCGATTACCCTGCATTTAGAGATTGTTCTTTCTTCTTTAATTTGCTCAAGCTGCAAAAATGTGCCGATTTTACTCAATGTTCATCCTCTTTCTCTGCAATTTTTTATAAATGATAAAATGGAGATTAGTTTCATACTTATTATCGCAAAAAAAAGAAAGAAGGAAAAGTCCTTCTTTCTCACATTTTAATATTTCATCTCTGCTTGTTTCAGTTTATCTACTCTCACTTCACTTCCATCAGAGGCATCAATGAAAATTTTGTATGTGTCTTGATCCAATGTTCCTAAAAAAACGTAAGTTAATACTTCTTCACCCATATCATCTTCAGTAATGGCCAAATGATGTTCCTGAATTTTTAAATTAGGATTTACTTTATCGCGTGCTTCTTCTTCTGATAGTTCAATTTCTTCAGGTATTTCTCTTTCTTGATAATTCTCTAAGTAATCTTTTGCAACAAAACCAAGCACTTCACCATTATCTAAAGCAACTTTGATTTGTATCGCATCTGGATAAATCCACACATTCTCATTTTGAGGCACAAATTGAAATACCCCTACATTATCATATTGGTTGCTTTCAACTAAAGCAAGATCTGTAGTGAAATCCAATTTTGATAAGTACTTTTTAGCATTTTGCATCGCCTCATGTAGACTTTTGTTTGATTCCTTTACTTCTCGATTAATCATTAAAGTTATTGGATATCCACCATTTTGGGTTACATCAATATATCCGGTTGTATCATCTTCTTTATATGATCCACTGAATAATGGAACATCAGCCCCTTTACCTGTGGAAGCAACAGTTAATTCTGTTTCGTCATCAATTCGCAGTAGTGAGCGCATTTTTTTCTTCGCTTCTTCTTCTGAGATCTTTTCATCTCCAAGTATGGAGAAACCATCTTTTTTGCTTGATGTCCCCATCATACTTGCATTCAACTTACCTTCTGAATATCCTTCTACCGTTTTTTCTACAGTCTGGAAACCATCTATAATCGTATTATCAGCTTGCTCATCGTTATTCACTAATGCTAGTTGTACATCCATCCATCTCAAATTATCATTTAATACCATACTTTGTACTTTACGTAATTCTTGTTCAATATCTCCTGATGCTTCGTAAAGAGATTCTAAAGCCTCCAATTCATCGTCAGAAAGTGGCTCTTTATCTAAATCTCTTATTGCTGCTCGATAACTAAAATCACCCATCAATTGTAAAAACTCTTCGGTCTTATTGAATGGCAGTAATGTTAGTGGCAATTGACCGACATCATTATGAGCCATAGATGTTAACCGCCATATTTCAGCCAGTTGTGGTGATAATTGATCTCTAGTATTCATCGCTAAAGTAGAACCAATTTTGTCATGTAGCAGATCTAAATTATAGGTTAAATCATGAAAAGATCGTTGATAACTATTTTCAGCTTGGATGAGAATTGCATTTTTTTCTTGGTGTTCTTGGTATCCCCATACAGAAACACCAATAACAGCAATACTTAAAATCGTAATAAGCGTCCAACGAAACATTTTTTCACCTCCAAAAAATTACATACAGAATACATGTTTTCCAATTCGTTTAATTTGTGGTCGTGACCAAATCCAGCTGGAAGTAGCAGTATCAGGATTAAAATAATATAAAGCTTCTCCAGTTGGATCCCAACCATTAATGGCGTCTAATACAGCTCTCTTTGCTGCTTCATTTGGTGTTAACCAAATTTGACCATCACTTACCGCTGTAAAGGCACGGGGTTCAAAAATCACCCCTGATACAGTATTTGGAAATGTAGAGCTTTCCACACGATTTAAAATAACAGATGCAACTGCTACTTGACCTTCATACGGTTCACCTCTAGCTTCACCATATACAGCATTTGCCATGATTTGTATATCATTTTGTGAAAATCCTTGTGGTATATTGACAGCGGTTGGTTCTAAATCTTCCTCTGTTGCTTCTGGTTGATTGTTATCTTGTTGAGCTGCTTGATTTTGATCTTGTTGTTGATTTTGTTGATTGCTACCCTGTTGACCTGCATCACCATCTTTTTGTTTTGTTGGAGATGGCTCCGTTTGTTTTTCCTTGTCCACTCCACCATAATGGGTGAACTTCTTTCCTTTTTGAATTTGCTCATGCACATAGGCTTTATCAAATTCACTTGCATTTTCCAGTTTTTTCTTTGCTTCCTGACCTGCTAATCCATCTATCTCCATACCGAATTCATATTGAAAATTACGTAACGCCCAATATGTCCCCCAACCAAAAACTCCATCAATATCACCATTATAAAAACCTAAATATTGAAGTCTCGCTTGGAGTTCAATGACGTCATCACCTGTAGCACCATGTTGTATCACTTGATTTGTAAAACCTTGAACCTGATTGTCTCTTCCATCAATGAAGAAAAAAGAACTAATGGCAAAAATGATAAGACAAATCGTTATCTTTTTTTTCATTAAAGCTACCTCCAAATTAATATCTAAGTGACATTTTGTTATGGATAGCTTTTAATAAAAATTGAAATTTATTCATTTAAAAATAGATACATTCCGAAAAAACTTATTACTTTTTTGTTTAATGAAAGATTAACCACCTATAAGTGCTCAAGAAAAATACCCGTTTCCATTAGATAAATAATGAAACGGGTATTGAAGTATAAAAGTATAAAATGAGCCACACATTCCACAAAGTGAGCCTTCCCCACTGAAAATTAGCGAATCTTATCAGGGTATTAGCTCACCTGCTCCCTCAATTAATTTCCAGGAGTTTTAATTAGCATCGTGATAAAACGCGCGGTAGCTTCTTTTTAATTACTTATTTAAACTTGTTGTTGGCTGATTTCATTAGCCACTTTTACTTTCCTAAGACTAAGTAACCATAGTATAACCATAAACGGGATGAGTCCGTATATCCATTGTTTTTGAATCGCTTCTATTATAAAATCATAAGTCCCATGTAAAAAAGTAGGTAATAATAAGGCTAATAGTAGAAAAAATACGCCATTGTTAGCTGAAAATTTTGCTCTTCCCAAATAATAACCCATTATTACTCCGAATAATGCATGAGATGATACTGGAAAAATAGCTCTACTAAAAGCAAATTCTATACCATGTGCAAATAAGTAAAGAATATTTTCAACCGTAGCAAAACCCAAACTTATAGAAACACCATATACAATCCCATCATAAACCGTATTAAATTTTGAATACTTATATGTGGTAAAAATAAAAATGAACCATTTAAAAAACTCCTCAAATAATCCATAGATGAAATATGATTGCAAAAAAGGGGTTTGCGCAATTCCCTCTTCTTGAAATGCATATTGAATAAACATAATCGGAAACACTAGTAGTGCCCCATATATAAATGTACGGAAAATTGCATTAATCGGCTCTAATTCATATTCATCTTTTAAATAAAAAAAAGATAACAATGCAAATGCCGGAGCAATGGATACTGATACGAGAGCAAACAACTGATATCACCTACTTTCTATCTCTCGATAATTATGGCATAATATCAAAAGAAAATATAAAGATAAAGAAATTAAGGTATATAAATAAAGAAAGTTGGGAACCTATTGAACAAAACGTTAATTATTCATACTGGCGGTACAATATCTATGGAAGAGAATCGAGAGGGAAATGTAGTAGAAACAGAAACACATCCCTTATCAAAAATGGAAGCATTACATTTGTTTCCCATAGAAGAAGTGAATTTATTTCATCTGCCATCACCACATATCACACCGAAGCACATGCTTGAATTAGTAGCATTTATCCAGAGAAAAATTAATACGGATAACTATAATGGCATAGTTGTAACACACGGTACTGACACGTTAGAAGAAACCTCATATTTTGTTGATCTGTGTGTAAAAACTAGTATCCCTGTTGTGTTTACAGGTGCGATGAGATCAAGTAATGAAATTGGGACGGATGGATTATATAATCTGATATGTGCCATTCGAGTAGCTTCTAATCCAAAGTCTAGTAATCGTGGTGTATTAGTTGTCATGAATGATGAAGTTCACACGGCTCAATATGTCACAAAAACTTCTACTAGTAATGTGGCAACCTTTCAAAGTCCGCAATTCGGACCAGTTGGTATGGTAACGAAACAAGATGTGTATTTTTATCAAAAAACATATCACCATGAAACCATTCCCATTCAAGGTATAACGAAAAACGTACTACTCTTGAAAGCATATGCCGGGATGTCAAATGACTTATTAAACTATATTCAACCTTCACACATGGACGGACTTATTATTGAAGCGTTAGGTCAAGGTAATGTTCCACCAGCAATCGTCCCTGCAATAAAAAAATTTATAAAACATGATATAACAGTATTATTTGTATCTCGTTGTTATAAAGGAATTGTACAACCTACCTATCAATATGAAGGTGGTGGACGTTCATTACTTGAGGATGGTGTCATCTTTGCTAATCATCTAACTGGTCCGAAAGCGCGTTTGAAACTCATGCTGCTATTGGAAAATGGCGCGTCTCATCACGAATTAATGAAAGCATTTAGAGATTAATATATTCACTTTTGAGTCTGTGACAAAAGTAGATTATCTATGAGAAAATCCGAACGATTCATTTGGATCAGATCGGATTTTCCTTTATTATAAAGACCGTCAAAGTACTTCGCTTAGTATCTGCGTCTAGTCGGGATTAGCGAAACTTATCAAGGTGTTAGCTCTCCTACTCCCACACTTAGCTTCTTTGATTTAATTAAACCTTGAAGTAGAGGTTTTAAGAACGATTAGCACCGTGATAATTTCTCTTTATTTTTTATAGAATTGGCAATTAATCCACCGTGGAAACGACCATTTTCAATAAATATTTCGTTATTATCATATCCAGCAGCAATAACACCAGCTATATAAACATTTTTGATATTTGTTTCCATGGACTCTGTTTCCAATGTTGGTCTACCTGTTTCTTGATCAATAGTAATTCCAGTCTGTTTAAGAAAGTTTTGGTTCGGTTGATAACCTGTCATAGCAAATACAAAATCATTCTTGATAGATTTCTTCTCACCATTCACTCGATAAATTACTTCATCCTTCGTTATTTCCTCAACCATTGTATTAAATTCCATCTTTACTTTACCATGCTTTACAAGAGAAGCAAATTCCGGTAAAATCCATGGTTTCACACTTGGGGAATACTCACTTCCACGATAAAGGACTGTTACATTAGCCCCAGCTTTATATAATTCGATTGTAGCATCTACTGCAGAGTTTTTTCCACCAATAACTGCCACATTTTGTTGATAAAAAGGATGTGCTTCCTTAAAATAGTGAAAAACTTTATCCAATTCTTCTCCTTTTACTCCCATATAATTCGGTTGACCATAATAACCTGTTGCAATAATACAATATTTTGTTTGATACGAGTTTGTTTCCTTATATTGATTTTTCGTTTCTAATTGAAAACCATCAGTTGTTTTTTCCATTTTTATAACTTCTTCAAAGCTATGGATTCTTAACTTCTTCCGAATTGCGACCGAACGGTAATAAGCTAACGCTTGGTTTCTAACAGGTTTATTTTTTTCTGTAACAAACGCTACATCACCTATTTCCAATTTATCACTTGAACTGAAAAAGGTTTGATGGGTTGGATATTGATAAATGGAATCTACGATATTCCCTTTTTCAATAATCAATGGATCTATACCAATATTTTGTAATTCAATTGCCGCAGACATGCCACATGGTCCTGCACCAATTACAATCACTTTTTCTTGTTGCATAAAACGATACACTCCTTCAACACTTTACATATTTATGTATGTCTTAAATCCAGCCTCGGAAACGTACAGCTTCAGCTTGATTTTTTAAACCAATCATATAACTGGCCATATATATATTAACATTTTTATTTTCAGAAACATAGCAAACTTGTTTGATCGCTTGATTGATAATATTTATAAATTTTTTCTCCACTTCATCTTCGGTGTACTTTATTCCTTGTTTATATTCTAGCCATTCCAAGTAAGCATAGACAATTCCACCCGTAGTAGTGAGAACCTCAGGAATCACATCTACATTCTTTTCGATGAAGATATCCAATGCGCGTTTATCAATCGATTCGTTAATGGTTTCGAGGATGCTTTCTGCGCGCATATATCTTGCAAGATCTGATGTGATCTGTTCTCCTTTGGCTGTAAGAACTAACATATCGCACTCTTTTTGTAAAAATTCCTCGATACTAATACGATCTGGAAAGGCTTTTGTTACCAAACCGAAACTATCTTTTCTCTTTAGAATATTTGGTATATCTAACCCTTCAGGATCATACAATGCGCCTTGAGGATCTGATAAACCTATTATTTTATGACCCAATGCATATAATTGATGTGCAATATACCCTCCAATTTGACCTACACCATGAATCATAATACCTTTAGTTTGCTTTTGATTTAATTCGGTCTGTATGGAACGAATCGTAGCAATAATCCCTTTCTCAATTGCTAATTCTTTATCCTTAATCCCACCTAATACATATGGTTTACCTGCTATAAAATTAGGATCTGATCCAGTATTTAACTGACTATATTCATCCATCATCCATGCCATAATCTGTGGGTTTACTGAGGCATCGGAAGATAGAATATCCGTATCAGGTCCAATTACTCTCTGAATAGCACGTACATAACCTCGACATAGTTTTTCTAACTCCCGATAAGATAATTCTCTAACATCACACATCACACCGCCACTACTACCTCCAACAGGAATTTGCATATTACTCGTCTTGACACTTCTCAATATAGCTAATTGTGATACCTCTTCTTCTGTTAAATTCGGTCTAAAGTGCACATTACCTTGTGTCATTCCAAATACATCATGGTGTACAGCTCGATACCCAGTAAATATTTTCACAGAATCATCATCCATTCTGACCGGAAACCTGACTTTCATTGCTTTAGCTGGTTCTTTTAATAAATGAAATATTTCATTAGGATAACCTAATTGTTTTAAAAGGTGCTCCATCATTTCTTGTAAATGCTTATATCCTTTTACCATTCTGTCACTCCTCTATTTTTTACATACTAAAATAGTATACAATGATCTATTTATAATGTGAAATTTACAAATAGATCAACGTTGATATGTAATAGGACATGATGCCTGCTCCATACAATGAAAGTGAAGGAAAGATTTTTTTAGAAAGGAGAAAATCATGACTTTTACTCAAAGCAAATGTTACTCCCCGTTCGTAAGTAGGTTTGATCCTTGTAAACCAGTCTTAATGAAGTGTTATTCTACTCCACCTAATTTATATATAGGTTTTCAGCCGAATAATGCAGAACAATTTCCGACTGCTAAAGAAGCGCTTTATGCAGGAACATTATGGACCTGTTTGTATGATCCATATTATTCGAAAAGGGGTGAATCAAGCGAATGACACAGCAGAAGCCATTACCAGACAGTTATTATCAATTAATGGAACAAATTCAAGCTGTAGATTTTGTCTTAGTAGAGTTAACTTTATACCTTGATACACATCCCCATGACTTAGATGCTATTAAACAATTTAATCAAGCAGCTTATGAGAGTAGACAATTGAAAAATCAATTTGAAGAACAATTTGGTCCTCTTATGCAATATGGTCAAAGTTATTCCAGCTATCCATGGAATTGGAAAGAAGCACCTTGGCCTTGGCAAGTATAAAAAGGGAGGAATATCAGAGATGTGGTATTACGAGAAAAAATTGCAATATCCGGTTAAGGTAAGTGAATGCAATCCAATGTTAGCTAAATATTTAATCGAACAATATGGAGGAGCAGATGGAGAACTATCCGCTGCTTTACGCTACTTAAATCAACGTTATACCATACCAGACAAAGTGGTTGGTTTATTAAATGATATTGGCACGGAAGAATTTGCTCATTTAGAAATGATTGCTACCATGATTTATAAACTAACAAAGGATGCTACTCCAGAGCAATTGGAAGCTGCGGGCTTAGGCGCTCACTTCGTTAATCACGACCATGCGTTATACTATCAGAACGCTGCTGGTTCACCATGGACCGCAACATATATCCAAGCTAAAGGTGATCCGATTGCCGATCTGTATGAGGATATTGCTGCAGAAGAAAAAGCCCGTGCAACATATCAATGGATTATCGATATATCTGACGACCCCTTTATTAATGATTCTTTAAAATTTTTACGCGAAAGAGAAATTGTCCACTCCCAACGATTCCATGAAGCAGTCGAAATATTAAAAGAAGAACGTGATCGCAAAAAAGTATTTTAATAGTTGGGGTAATACATCACCCTCGTTACGCTCAAATGTAACGGGGGTTATATGATTTTTCGCTAATTTAAGGAATTAATTTTCTTCAACAATTGGAATAACAATTTCTTCACCAACGATTAAATTATTTTTTATTATATTGGCATCCATAATATGTTTTACAAAGTTTGTATTCCTGTAATATTTTTCAGAAATAGAAAATAACGTATCCATTCGTTCTACTTCATGAATAATAATATCCGAATCATTTACTTCCCCCTTATCAGAGGAATTCGCTTTAATGTATACCTGTTCAGCAATGTGATCACCTTCCTCAGGTTCTGCTGATGATAAATATTCTTCGCCCCAAAGATTAACTGTTAATAATAAGAGTATGATCACAATAAACAATATTAAAATAAAGCGTATGAATGGAAAAGATATTTTCCATTTAGACTTCGTTTTTCTACTCTGATGCACCTCACTCCTAGGAGGTAATGAATGTACATCATCGTAGTTCGTTTGTTGCTGTTCAACTTGATTTCTTAAAGATGCAGCCTGGTCATCTCTTTGATCATGATGCATGGCGAAACCTCCCTGTCCTAATTAACAAAGCCAATATAACATCCACAAGAAAATGTAGTGTGATGACAACGCTAAGATTGCTTGTCCAATGAAAAACAAAACCTATCCAAAAACTCAATCCAATAATCGCAATAAAAAGTACCACTTTTGATAAATATCTAATATGAACGACTGCAAAAAGTATACTTGCTATCAGTATACCAAAATTTGTTTGGATAACACCTCTAAATAGCAACTCTTCCACTGAAGCAATGAAGAAACATAATAAAATGATTTCGATGTAAGTTCCTTCTTCGAATATTTTCTGATTAATACCGCCATCATCCCACCATTTTTTCGGAAAGAATTTCATTAATAGTAAATCCAGTAACACTAATACAAAAGCGGACAAAACACCAAATATGAACCAATCGTAAAAATCCCAAAAGAATAATGAAGATATGGCTTGCTGATCATCTAATAAAAAATAAGCTAAAATAATTGCTAACAGCGCTAATAACCCTTGAGATATCCATACTTGTTGTTTCAATTGTTTACTTGATAGTAGTTTGATAAGTTCTGCTTGGCTTTTTTTATGCATCTTATTCTCCTTGATATAATATCTCTTTCAAACTGGTTTGCCAATCTTGATTACTAAGATTACTCTGTTCAAAAATTGGCCGCCAGTTCTCCCATTGAAAGTCACAATAATCACAACACATATTCGTCGGTTTTTGAATATGATCCTGGAAGTGTGTAAACAGTGCTTTTCTTCTACAACCTGTAGTATGAAGCCATTGTAACATTTCTTTTAATTTATTATATTTGTATTTATAACGTTTTTCTATTGTTTCTTGCAATGTAATAACAGCATCCTGATATGGAATCTTTGCTATATTAAATCGTTCATTTTCTACTATCTTAAGTTTTTCTATTTGGTATCGAAAAAACCTCCAATAAGGCTCTACATCATTGGCTTTCAACATAAACTCCTCTTTCAAATCTTCTACAGAAACATCATTATTGTAAATCTGACGTAACATTTGCTTAATAACACCCATGTCAGGTAATTCTGAATCGAGTAACCGTTGTGGAATGATGTGATCATACTCATGATAGAGTGTTACACTAACAGATTCCTGACCATTTCTTCCTGCTCTACCTATTTCCTGTATAAATGATTCGATTTGAGATGGAAAATGATAATGAATCACTAATTGGATATCTTTCTTATTAATGCCCATTCCAAAAGCATTTGTACAACAAATTACATCCAATTGCTTGTTCATAAATTGTTGTTGAATCAACAAACGATCCTGATTATCTAAGCCTCCATGATAATAAGCGATATTGCGATCATGTACTTTTGCTTGCAATATCGCTGCTACTCTTGCCGCTTCTTCTCTACTGGAAAAATAAATTAAGGAAGGTACAGTGAAGTGCTGGATTATCTCTACAAGTTTATCTTCCTTCTCCTTCAAATGATTTACCTGTTCCACTACCAAAGAGATATTAGGCTTATCCATTGGGTAGATGAATTTTTCTACATCAGGTATTTGTAATGCTTCCATAATATCTTGTTGGACATCAGGTGTTGCTGTTGCTGTAAGTGCTAGTAATGGTGGTTTATCTAATAATTGGTGAGCATGCTTTATTCTTAGATAATCTGGGCGGAATTCGTGACCCCATTGTGATATACAATGGGCTTCATCGACTACAAATAAGCTAATCTTGAGAGATTTTATTCTAGATAGTATCCGCTTACTCTGAAGCATTTCCGGTGACAAATATAGTAATTTATAGGAGCCCATTTGTTGTAAGAGTGTTTCTCTTTCTTGATAGGACAGCATACTATTTAGCGCAGCTACCTTTTTAAATCCAGTGGCCTTTAGCTGTTTTACCTGATCAGTCATTAATGATAGTAAAGGTGATACAACAATTACGGTTCCTGATAACATCATGGCTGGTAATTGATAGCAAATAGATTTACCTGTTCCGGTTGGCAAGACTGCAAAGGCATTACGCTTATTCAGAACAGCCTCTATTATTTCTTTTTGCCCTAGTCGGAATGTCGAAAAACCAAAATAGGCTTGTAAATACTGTTCTAGTTGTGGTTTAGACATAATGATTCCCCCTAATATTCTCTTGCCTACCTAAGGCTATCACCAGTTTAATTTGAAAATAGCTAATCGATTCTGGAAGTTCATTCTTGATATCCTTTAATTTTTTCGATTGCTGCATTGTTAATGTATTGCTAACCAATTGATATTGTTGATCAGTAATATATTCGGACCAATTCAATTCCTTGTAAATATATGCGATTTCGACTATATGATCCATTATTGTATTTCCTTTTAAATTGCGAACATTAGCAATTTCGTCAATTGATAGTCCTTGTTGCAAATAATAGAATGTCCGATTTGTTGAATCACTTAATAACATATTATTTTTATGAACAGGATACAAATGTGGCAGAAACGTAAGATTGCGGTTCGTTTCAATTGCTTTACATATAGCGTGAGTAATGTTCATGAAAGACAAATAAACATCATGAGTTGTCATTTGATATTTCTTAGCAATCTGGTATCTGCTAAGCCCTACTTTTTTTAATGAGGTTAAACTATCAACAAACACCTCTGCATGACTGTCTGGAAAAGTCTCTAATATAATGACTAAATCTTGATAAATACACTTCAATATTCTGTCTGTACCAAGTTGCTGTTGTTTGTTCCATACTTTTTTTACAAATTGCTGGGTTTCGACATTATCTATGATTGGTATAAACCGTTGTTCTTTCTGATGTAAGTGAGTCAAGGTTTGAATAAATAGTAGTAAATTTTTTGAAAATAGAGCTGCTGTTTGATGAAATTCCAGACCGTTTAGATGGATATATTGCTCCTCTTTTTCTTTAAGCATATGATAATAATTCTGTCCTTTATCAGTAATATGTACGGTCTGATGATCATGATTTAATGTAATCAGTTGCTCATGACTTAATCGTTGGATTTCCTTATTGAATCTTTCTCTCGTTAATGCTTTATATACGCCGAAATAGTTAGTTAAACCAAATAAGTTGCTATCTTGTATCGTTTGAGTAGATTTCTTCGCTGTTAACAAGTGAAAAATATTATATACTGTTCGTTCACCATTTAACTTTATGATACTATCTAATAATATACTTTCAAACATGTGAACACCTCAATTTAAACTATATATATTTTAACAATTATTTTGAGATTTGAATACAACATCATTGTAACTTACGAAAGTATTTGATAATCTTATAACTAGAATTAAGAAAGTAAAGGAAGTGGCGATTGATGCCATATTATACGTGGATAGATAAAGAAACATGTATTGCATGCGGAGTATGTGGTGCAACCGCTCCTGATCTATTTGATTATGACGACGAAGGTGTCGCATACAGCAAACTCGATAATAACAAAGGCGAGAAAGCAGTGCCATTTGATTCCGAAGAAGATCTTTTAGATGCACACGAAAGCTGTCCAACAGAATCAGTAAAAATAGACCACAAAGAATAGGGAGTGTTACAACCCTATTCTTTGTTTTTTGTATAGAACCCAAACATATAAAAATTATCTATAACCAAAATGGAGGAAAGCTTCATTCAAAATTTATTTCATTAGTTCGCAGTTTTTATCTAGTGCGAATAAGGATTGGGTGGATAATGCTTGGTTTTTCTCAGGAAAATGAGTTGCTTTTTACAGCCTCTAATTAGGGACTTAGCTTTGAAAAGTATATTTTATTACTACAATTTACTGAATAATATTAATTTGATCGGTAGTTTGAATTGGTTCTGTTAAATCATACCTACCAATTTGGTCGATACCGATACTAAAAAGCACTTCCTGATATCCATAAGTGGCTGCACTAGCTAGTATCGCTTCAATCATTTGAACAGTACGTTGATTCTCTCCAATTTGGTCAGATGACAGCGAAACAAATACCTCATCAGCCGTATGATCTTCCGTCTCAATCACCGTATCTTCCGGTATGGAAGACTGCACATTAAATTCCGGTGCCGGTTTTTTCATTTCTTCTAAAGCAGCAGTTAGCGTCTTAAATGTACCGTCGGTTTTGGCAGCAAGCAATAAATCAGACCCTTCACTGTATTGATATACTTTATAAGGTATTTGTTTTATTGAACTTAGTGGGTAAAGGTTATTGTTCATAGCTCCTTCATTTAAAATAGGATGATGATTCTCAAATTGAACTTCCTCAATCCCTAATGGTCGAAACATAAACATTAAAACCTTTTCGAAACTGCTGTAATTACTTCCACTAGGCTGCAATGCAAAGGAATCTGTAAATGTTGCACTTACTTCTTGCTGATCTCTTTCAAATTGTATATCACGTATTCCGATATCATACAAGCCGTTTTCTTCTAAATCAATATACTCGTTAATTTGACGATAAGAAAAGTTACTGTTCAAGATGGTAATTGGAACAATGTGTTGTGCTTGTTCTGTCAGAAACGCCATATAACTTGCGGATTGTGCATCTTCCATATCAATTAGATAACGATATTCTTCATTTATATTGTCTTGCAATTCCGCTTTGTTATAAATATCTGCTTCTTCTGTTATTGATGTTTCACCATCACTATTATCAAAAGTATCCACGTTTGATTCATCAGCCATATCAGAAGATGATTGATCATAACTCCTTGAGAAGTCTTGCCCCTGTATAATGACGAAAATTAACAATGCTGCACAAACAGTTGCAACCATCGGGATCCAAACAAATGATCGTTTTTTCTGAGAAGATACTTTATCTTGATTCATTTTAGATTCAATTTGACTATAAATCTCCTCTTTAGTACGTTTATCTTCCATTTTAGGTAATTTACGTAGTTGTTCTTTTATCTGTTCATCATTTAACTTATGATTCTTCATGATAGCCTTCCTCCTCTCTAAACGAGGTCACCATACATTGTTTTAGAACATTTAGTGCACGATGCTGAGTAGTTTTTACTTTACTCGTAGACCAATCTAATATTTCTGCCGTCTCTTTTATATTAAAATCTTGGATATAACGTAATATAATGACTTGTTTTTGATCATTTGTACAGCGTTCCATACAATTGTAAATCTGCTTCATTTGGTCATCTAACATTACATATTCTTCTGGTTCCTGATGATCAGATTTAAGTTGCTCTCCTTCTTCTCCCCAATTAAAGAATTCTAAGAATTTATTTCTTTTTCTTTTTAACTGGCGAAAATAATCAAAAGTGACATGCCTTGCAATCGAAAAAAGCCATGTTTTTTCCGAACTTTCACCTTTAAAATTCTGATACGAACGTAAGACCTTTATATAGACTTCCTGAACAATATCTTCTGTTTGTTGTTTATCTTTTACCATATAAAATATAAATTGAAATAAATCATGATGATAATTGTCATATAGTTCCTCAAAAGTGGTCTTCACCTCAAGACCCCCTTACCTTATACTATTTGTCGAAAATTATATTGAAAGGTTACACTTCTTCTTTAAAATATCTATACAAAACTAAAATACCACAGCAATCAATACTGTGGTAGTAATTTATCAAAATAAACGGTTAGTATGCTGAAATACTCTCACTAATATCGGATATAAAAGGATCATAAATATAACATTTCCAATTGCATGAGCGATATCAAAGGTGATACCAGCTAAGTAGTAAGCGACAAAATTGCCAGCAAACGTGAAAGTACCTAAATTGACAATCAATCCATAAATAAATGCTGACACAAATGCAAAAATAGTTAACAAGAACTTGCGTTTTTTTCTGTTATATCTTCCTATAATTCCAGCTATAACTCCTATTACCGCCCATGCAATCATTTGCCAAATCGTCCAAATCCCCATACCTAAAAAGAGATTTGTAATGTAGGTTGTCACTATGGCGATACAAATAGCTGGTAATACACCTACTAATGCACCAGTAATGATTATAATGGCAGTTACAGGTTGTATATTTGGTATAAATTGGAATACTATTCTTCCTATAACACAAACAGCTGCTATCAGTGATATAAGTGTAAGTTTATAGGTACTCAACGTATCACTCTATTACTTGAAGATCAAAGGTTATATGATCTTCATCCTCTACTTCATAATCAGCAATTCCCTCATTTACCATTTCGCCGTTTGCTTCATATGTCCAGAAGATGCTTTCATCAGTGTCTTGCTGATAACCTTCAATGGCAGTCAGAAAGCCATCGTCAGTTACTTTCACATCATAATTGTTTTCCAAGATAGTTAGTAAGGGTGTTCCTGATTGAACAGTAAAATCATCATCGCTGATCGTTGTATTTGTTGTTTGATCTGTAATGGTTAATGAGATAGATACTTCCTCATCTGTCGCTGATGTATTTCCACAAGCTGTCATTACTATCGCTAAAATAGTAATAATAAATATTTTTTTGATTTGTTTCATGTTTTCATTCTCCTCAATTTTGTAATGTTGAGGATAAAAGCTATGTTAATGTATGTATTAAGTTGATACAACACTCCACATGCTTAATCCTCGAAGCATGAATAAATGTTTAATGGCAGGTCTCCTGACTTTGTGTATTATTCTACTCTAGCGTCTTCCCATACGTAAATTCTCCGTACAGTGACATAAGCTATTTCGTTACACTTACAGTTGCGAGGACAGTTCTGGATTTACACCAAATTCCCTTTTAAGCAATACACCATTAAACACACCATATTCTATTAGTTTTGTGTTACTTCGAATTTATAACCGACACCCCATACCGTAACAATCATTTTTGCGGCATCTGTGGATACTTTGCTTAGTTTTTCCCTTAATCGTTTTACATGCGTGTCTACTGTTCTTAAATCACCAAAAAACTCATATTTCCATACCTCTTTAAGTAATTCTTCTCGTTCAAAAACTTTATCAGGTGATTTTGCTAAAAACAAGAGCAGTTCGTACTCTTTTGGTGTTAAATTAACTTCCTTATTATCTGCTAAAACTCGATGTGCGTCATTATCAATTAGTAGGTGCGGAAATTCAATTAGATCTTTTGACCGGTTAGATGTATGTATCGTATTAGAACTTGTGGATCTTCTTAATAATGCTTTTACTCTTAACACCACTTCACGTGGACTGAATGGTTTCACAATGTAATCATCAGTTCCGGCTTCAAAACCATGAATTCGACTTAACTCTTCACCTTTAGCAGTAAGCATAATCACAGGTGTCGTCTTTTTGGTTCTAAGCTCTTTACAAACCTCTAGCCCATCTTTTCCAGGCATCATCAGATCAAGCAAGATCACCTCATAATCTTCCGTCATAGCTAATTTTAAACCTTGTTCCCCGTCTTCTGCTTCATCAATTTCAAAACCTTCACGCTCAAGGTACATTTTTAATAGACGTCGAATTCTATCTTCATCATCAACAACAAGAATTTTTTTCGTTTCCTGTTCCATTCTTCTCCCCCCTATCTCTTCATAGTATATAGGCAAAAAGCACAAGAGACAAATATCACTTGTACTTTCTGTAAAAACTTTTAGGCATAAGAATGTAAACCTGCTAACACTAGGTTAACAACAATTAAATTAAACATAATGATAGCAAATCCAATAACAGCTAACCATGCTGATTTCTCCCCATGCCATCCTCGTGATAAACGAAGGTGTAAGAAAATAGCATAGAAAAAGAAAGTAATGAGTGCCCATACTTCTTTTGGATCCCAACCCCAATATCTATTCCATGCTTCTTGTGCCCAAATGGCAGCAAAAATCAATCCACCTAGAGTAAATACCGGAAATCCAATGGCAACTGCTCGATAACATACTTCATCCAATAATTCCGGGTTTGCTTTTTTTAGTAATGGTTGGATCGCTGCAGCCACTCTTTTTCTCAATACAGCTCTCGTTATCAAATATAATAATAAACCAACAGTTAAGGACCATACTAATGTATTCAATTTACGAGGCGCTTCTGCACCATGCAACCATCCTGGTGCAGTAAAAACAGCATCTATCTTATCTTCTGTTATTAGTTCACCATTCTCCGGACCAAACAAAGCTGGTAGTTGATAGTCTAATGTTATTTCTTCTCCATCAACGACATGAGAAAATGTTGCGTTATAATCCATTGATGAAAAAATCGTCGTAATAATCACAAAGCCTAATGTTGCACAAATAGAATACATAATGATTTCTAACCAAGTAGTTTTTGCAGTAGTTTGGGATTGGTTAATTTGACGGATTAAATAGATAATTCCGGCAACAAAACTAACTGCTAGAATCGCCTCACCTAACGCGACCGTCGTAACATGAATGTACAGCCAATGACTTTTCAAAGAAGGAACTAGAGGTGAAACTTCCTTTGGATACATACTTGCATACCCAATAACTAATAATGCGACAGGTAAGGCAAATAATCCTAATAACTCAATACGATATATAAAGTATAAAATGATAAACGCCAATACAAGCATCATACCGAAAAAAGTAACAAATTCAAACATGTTACTAACCGGTGCATGTCCACTTGCCATCCATCTAGTAAAAAAGTATCCAACTTGTGCGATAAACCCCAGCATAGTAGTACCAATCGCTAATTTGTTCGTAAGTGTGAACTGTTTTTCATGTTGCTTGTCCTTAATGGTTGCAGCAAAAAAAATGACTGCTATTAAGTAAATCACAAAAGCAGTATACAATAGGCCTCCACTTAAAGATAGTATATCCATACACTTTCTCCTCCTTGCATCACCTCAAACGGTAATGAGTTACGCATCATTCTTTTTTTCTTGATCTCGAACCATAGTAAAAGATGTCCCGTCTATAATTTTTTCAAATTCTTTTGTTAATCCATACCAATTTTTATTTGTATGACATGCTATATATATTCTATCTGTAGCTTGATGAATCCAAATTCTTCGATGCTGCCAATACATCCCTTGTACAACACCAATCATAAAAATAAATGCCCCTAATCCAATAATAGGAAGCGTCAGATCTTTCCTTACCTTTAGTCCGCTGACATCGCGCACGCCAAAGTCTGTTAAACTTAGCTTATACTGATTGTCACCTGAAGGGATATTTTGACCAATCGCTAAAAAGCTTGCTTCCCGTTCTTCTATATCAGGGCCATAAACAAAGAAGACAAATCCTGGGTTTCGAGGATAATTAGATTTTGACCTCGGCTCACCATTATTTAATTCATATTCCGGATAAAAACGATTTAGCTCGATACGGTAGCCATTATCAAATACATACTCACTTTCAGGATCTGTTAAATCTACTGTAAATTCTACAATCGCTTCTTCCTCTTCCTCATCTACCTCATGTAACTTAAAGGACATCGTCTGAAATTCATTTAATTGATAACTATCTTGATAAAGTGCTAAACCATCAATTTTCAATGGTTCGTTTACAATAATTTCTCCACTTTTGACTTCTTTTAATTCCGGCTCAGATCCTATGACATCTTTGGACACATCCTCATATATAATAGCACTTGTTTCAAAATGTTTCGGTACAGGTCCATTTGTATTTTGTAATGCCGCCTCAAATATTTCATCTTCATCATCATTACCATATGTTTCAAAGATAAATTCTTCGTTTTTTATGTAATACTGTTGATTAGTACTTGGTATAACTGCTGTCTCGTCTTCTCTTACCCAAACAAAATCATCCACATACATAAATGGAATGAAGCGAAATAGTGTTCCTAATAGAAAGATGATAAGTCCCAAATGATTCACATATGGACCCCATCTTGAAAATCTACCTTTTTCCGCAAGTATGTGACCGTCTTTTTCTGTTATTTTATAACGGTGTTTTTTTAGATTGTTTATAAAGCGAGTTTTATCTTCCGCATGATAGTCCGTATATTCTCCGAACAGTTTCTGTCTTTTCAAAAAATTCGGATGTCGTTTAATAGCTTGATTTTTTAATGCTTTATATAATGGAACACCTCTGTCAATACTCACGATAAAAATAGAAATACCGATCAAGGCTATCAATACCATATACCACCAGGAGTTGTATAAGTTATGAAAACCTAATTGGTAAAAGATTTGACCTGATAATCCATATTGGTCCCGATAATGTAAAGCAGGATCAACATTTTGTGGAATATACATTTCCTGAGGATATATCGTACCAAGAGCAGATGCAACTAAAGCAATCGCAATTAATGTTACACCTACTTTAATAGATGAAAAGAAATTCCATGTTTTATCTACTATTGAACGATTTTTCGTTTTGGATCGAATCGCACTTCCGTCATATCGCATATTTAATAATGTACCTTGCTGGTCATTATCTAACGGTTTTCCACATTTTCCGCAAATAGTGGTCCCTTCTTTATTCGGATGACCACATGTACTACATTTTATTGTGTTCATTGAAACCCCTCACGTTCCCTCTGGTACAATCTGTTGTAAATAGCCTTCTAATCGTTCAAGTGAAAGTTCACCTAATACTCTTTCTACTACTACCCCATTCTCATCAATGAAGTAAGTCGTTGGTAATGGTCGAATACCATAAGCATCCAGCACTTGACTGTTTTTATCATGAAGTATTGGGAATGACAAATTATACTGATCTACAAATTTATCAATGACTAATTCTGTAGCATCCACACTAACAGCAACAATTTCTACTCCTTGCTCTTTATATTTCGGATACAGTTCTTCCATATAAGGCATTTCTCTTTCACAAGGTTCACAATACGTAGCCCAAAAATTTAGCATAACTCCCTTACCCTCAAGATCAGAAAGTTGCAGCGATGATTCTACGGTATCTTCATTGTTTGCAATGCGATTTAATTCAAAATCTGGTGCTTGGTCCTTTATATCAACAGCCGCTTCTTCTTCAGCGGTTAAATTAGAAACAACTGCAAACAATAAAGCTCCGAAGAGTACTACTAATATTGCAGATCGAAAAATAAAACGATTTCGCTTTTTTACTTGTTTTTTTTGTTTCGCCTGTTCAATCTTATCCATAGATCCTCACTCCCTTCGATCATTGTACCATTTACGATGATCAAAAATTGTGACAGTTATTTAACAATTACTTGGCCAATTTCTTTAGCTCGGCGACTTCTTGTGGTGTCAGTTCTCTATGTTCACCAGCATTTAAGCCATCTAATGTTAAGAAACCAAATTTTTCCCGTTTTAGTTTTTGGACCGGTGTTCCGATTGCTTCGAACATTCTTCTTATTTGTCGGTTTTTACCTTGATGTAAAACCATTTTAATAATAGCTGTATTTTTCTTTGAGTCTGTTGACATTACCTTTACTTGTTTTGCTTTCAATATATCTCCATCAGAACGGATTCCCTTCTTAAACAATTGTAGTTTTTCTTTAGAAGGTATTCCCTTTGTTTTTACGACATACTCTTTGTTAATCTGATGACTTGGGTGTAATAATAAATTAGTGAAATCTCCATCATTGGTCATAATTAATATGCCTGACGTATCATAATCTAATCTTCCAACAGGGAAAAGCCTTTCTTCATATTCTTCAAAAAAATCGGACACCGTTTTCCGATTTTTATCATCGGAAACACTGGTAATCACACCACGTGGTTTATATAGAAGAAAATATGATAATTTTTCCTTTTCTATCGGTACTCCTTCTACTTTCACTTCATCTTGGTCTGTTACTTTGGTTCCTAATTCTGTCACAACTTTACCATTTACTTCAACAAGACCATTAACGATCATTTTCTCTGCTTTTCTTCTAGAAGTGATACCACTTTTGGCAATTACCTTCTGCAGTCGTTCCATATTATGCTCACACTTTCTTTCAAGATTTATGTTATCATTGTTAACCATGTCATTTATTTCGTATACATACGAAAAGCAGTAGCGCTTCAACTGGGCGCTACTACAAGAATAACCACGAGACAATTATTACTGAAACTATTATACCAATAAAATCGGCAATCAGTCCAACTTTTAAAGCATTCCCCATTTTTTTAATACCAACCGCACCAAAGTAGACAGTTAATATATAGAGTGTAGTATCTGTACTCCCTTGCATGGTAGATGCCAGCCTGCCTAAAAATGAGTCAGGACCATAAGTTTTGATGATCTCCGTTGTTACACTTAAAGCCGCTGTTCCAGAAATGGGTCGTAATATTGCTAAAGGTGCAATTTCCGCTGGTATTCCAATTTTTGATAGAATAGGCTGTAATAAGCCGATAAAAGCATCTAAAGCTCCTGAGCTTCTCAGAATAGCAATAGCAACTAACATTCCTAATAAAAAAGGAAGAAGAGAAATCGACATTTTCAAGCCTTCTTTCCCGCCTTCCACAAATACTTCATATGCTGGAACTTTTTTTATTATAGCCACAATTAAAATCATCATTACTGTCACTGGAACTAACCAGATACTTATGACAGTCATCCATTCGATCATGTCTAAACTCCTTTCCTTTTAACCGCACGGTGATGTTCAGTTTTGGCGCGATTTTTGCAATAAACGATCAATCGTTATCGCTGAAACAGTAGTAATAAATGTAGCCAAAATCGTACTTGCTACAATTTCAGTTGGTGCTGCTGAACTATACTCCATACGAATACCAATTACTGTAGTTGGTACTAGAGTAAGACTAGAAGTATTAATGACAAGGAAGGTTATCATGGAATTACTTGCTTGATCAGATTTACTAATTTTTTTCATCTCTTCCATTGCCTTAATGCCCATTGGTGTAGCTGCATTACCTAACCCGAATAAATTGGCAGAAAAGTTGGCGAGTATATATCCCATTGCAGGATGACCATCCGGAATGTCGGGAAATAATCGTTTCACAATCGGTCTGAATAGTTTAGCAAAACCTTTTAATATTCCTGCTTGTTCAGCAACTCTCATCATGCCTAACCAAAAAACTAATACACTCGATAAACTGATTACCAATGTAATAGCATCACTTGCCCCCTCAAACAAAGCCTCATTTACTTGTTCCATCGTTCCATTAAACATAGCATAAACAATACCAATGATCGCCATTAATGCCCATATCACATTAATCACGATTATCACCAAACAATCGTTTTAAGTATTCCATAAAAGTAGTCCAGAACGATGGATCTTCCGTCTCCTCGATAGAATAGAGATAGAGTGATGTATCCGTAATTACTTTATCATTAAGATAGAAGATTCGTTTTCCAATCTTATCAAAATCTGAAGGTGTGCGACTAACATAATTTTTGTAACTAATATTGTTCATTTCGTTTTCTGCTAAAGGGTAGTAGATAGGTTCTTGAATTTCTGCTGTAATGGGATCTTCCTCATTTGTTTGTAATGTCATCGTGGATTTATCTTGTAATTTTCGTAAAGGAAACTTTTCAAATCCCCATTCAAATAAATTTATATGATCTTGCCAATCACTAGGAGCATTTAACGTCACCACAATTAATGTTTGTCCATTTTTTTCAGCTGTAGATACAAGTGTCCTCCCAGCAGCTCGTGTATAACCAGTTTTTCCACCATTACTGTACTCATATAATTGAGTAAGTAATTTATTTTTATTTATCCAAGCATAATCACGGGCAGAAGATTGATAAGATGAAGTACCGGAAATTTCTCTAAAAACAGCATTTTCCATAGCATATTTGGTTAAAAGTGCCATGTCATAGGCTGTAGAAAAATGAGTATCAGAGTCCAGTCCATGTGGGTTGTCAAAATGACTATTTGTCATACCAATCCATTTGGCTTTTTCATTCATTAAGTATGCAAAGCCTTCCTGGCTGGCACCGACATGCTCACTAATTGCCACTGCTGCATCATTTCCTGATCTTAACATTAAACCATAAACAAGGTCTTCTAATGTAATTTTATCATCCTTATTTAAATAAATGGATGATCCTTCGGTTGATATGGCATTGTCCGAAATTTTAACGTATTCATCTAGTTTCCCAGATTCTATAGCAATAATAGCTGTTAAAATCTTGGTGATACTTGCAATCAGTGTTGAATTGTCCGCATTTTTCTCATATAGGACTCTTCCAGTTTCTTGATCCATTAGGATAGCACTCTCTGCGGAAACCTGAACGTTTGCTTTTACATCTGATTGTGGTAATAAGACAAAACTCAATACAATACATATACTATAAATAAACGGTCGCATGACACACCTCATCTCACTTTGCATATACGTTTGTACCATTCTATGCAGACAAGCAGTGCATATGACTACAAAACAAGCAAAACCCACTTACTTCCAAAAGATAGAGTGATGTAGACAGAATACGGAGGAATTACGTCGCAGTTTATTTATTTTGGATACTGAACATAGTAAAACCCTGTAACTTTGGTAAGCTACAGGGTTAATCGTTCATATTTTGTAGTCGATCGAAGAATAGGTCAGCTTCCTGTTCTACATCAATTTCGTTAATATCTTCTGGCAATGGTGGTAAATCCTCAATAGAACTTAATCCGAAATATGTTAAAAATTCAATGGTCGTTCCAAACAATATGGGCCTTCCTACTCCTTCTTTACGCCCCGTTTCCTCAATTAATGCTCTGGAAATAAGGGTTTGTAATGGGCGCTCACTTTTGACACCTCGGATCTGTTCAATTTCTGTTCGAGTGATCGGTTGCAAATAGGCGATTATCGCTAATGTTTCTAGCGCAGCTTGTGATAACTTAGCATGTACTTTAGCTTCTTTCAATTTCGTAAAATATTCACTATGCTCTGGCTTTGTGGTTAGAAATAATACTTGTTGTGATTCCATCAACATAATGCCTCGTTTTGCATGTTCATATTCAAACTTTAACTCATTGATTAAATGGTCAGCCATATCTTTATCCAAGTCTAAGACTTTTCGCAGTTCTTTCTTATGTATCCCTTCGTCTCCTGCTGCAAATATTAAACCTTCCATAATCGCCTTAATATCATTTATATCCAACTTGATAACCTCCATCAATCATTAAGACTCGTAACGATAAACGATCAATTCATCCAACTGTTTTTCCTGTTTGCAATTTATCTTATTCTGTTTCATTAATTCTAAAATCGCAATAAATGTAGCAACAATATGCGTTCTTGTTTTTGTTGGGAATAGTTGATAAAAAGAAATAGGATGTTCGAATTGATTTATTTTTTCCATGATTTCATCCATTCGCTGATCAATTGGTATTTCTTGACGTTGAACGGAAGTTTCCATTGGTCGATTCCATTTTTGCCTTTCTAATACCTTTCCAATTGCTTCTATCATGTCATAAATATTGGCGGCACCTTCAGGTAATTGATATGGTTCTTCCTGCCCTAGTTGAAGCGGTGGTCTTGTATGCACCTGACTTTGTTCCACTTCTCTTTCTTTAAGATGCTCCGCAGCTTCCTTATACTTTCGATATTCAATGAGACGACGCATCAATTCTTCACGCGGATCTTCTTCATACTCTTCCTCAATTTCAACCGTTGGATTAGGTAATAATAGCTTACTTTTGATTTCCAGTAATGTTGCTGCCATCACTAAGTACTCACTTGCAATATTAAGCTCTAATTGTTGCATCGTATGGATATAAGCCATATATTGTGCTGTTATCTCTTTGACCGGAATATCATAAATATCAATTTCATATTTATTGATCAGGTGTAATAGTAAATCTAAGGGGCCTTCAAACGTTTCTAATTTAACTTGATAATGGTCGGGCATATAAATACCTCCAACATTAAAATAACAGATTTTATAGGCTAATTATTATAAACGCCTATACCATAAAAAAAAAATTGCATACATTAATCTCGAGAAATCAATTTTATAATTGATTAATTAAATCTTTAGGAGGTTTGAAAATGGGATACTCTTACGGCGGTGGCTTTGCTTTGATCGTTGTGTTGTTCATTCTTTTAATCATTGTTGGTGCTGCTTGGTGCTAAAATAAAAGTTTACCATAGCTTATCGTCTTTTTCGGCGGTAAGCTTTTCCATTAGGGTTTAAGAATTAATTTTTTCTTACTTAAAAGAACCTTTGCTACTTCATGATTAGCAAAGGTTCTTTACGATTTTATTCATCCGTATTTGCATTGCATTTTTGTAGAAACTTATCAGTCTGTTTATTTGCATCCACTTTATAAGTTGCACCATAATGTTTTTTTAAAGCATTGACCATTTTCTTTCCTATTCCCAAGTTACGGTGGGAAGGATTGACCGTTATATGCTGGATAACAGCAGAATCAGTTTGTTTATCCAGATAAACTCCAATAGCTCCTAGGACATCTTCTTCTTCTTTCCAAAGAAACAACTGCCAATCTTCATTCGTTTCATATTCTTTAATAGTATCCTGAAGTTTTGATACTTCTTTTTCTTCGGGCATAAAGGAAAGTAAGCCCATTGCTATTTTTTCAAATCTTTTTTTAAAGCGAATTAACATATTGAACCCCTCATTATTCATAACAATTCGTATAGTGATATGTTATGTTTTCATACAAAAGTCGTTACTATTTATTATTTCCAATTACTAGGAAGAAAATACAATTCCAAACCAATAATAACAACCCCACACAATACTTAACACTAATAAAACAAGAAAAAGTATACTATTTTTTCTACGCATATCTATCGTTCCTTCGAGTTCATAGAATATGAGCTTTCCTTCACTTACAATATTATATTCCTATTTAGTTGTCAATCTTTATCTAATTATGGCAACTCAGCTTATATTTTATACCTCTGACACGCGTATACTTTTCATGGCATCTCCTTGACGGATTCGAAGTACTGTATCCATACCCTCTGTTACTTGGCCAAATACAGTATGAACGCCATCAAGATGTGGTTGTGGTTCATGCACTAAGAAAAATTGACTGCCACCAGTATCTTTTCCGGCATGTGCCATCGATAATGAACCTGCAACGTGCTTATGTGGATTATCTTCAGTTTCACATTTTATCGTATATCCAGGGCCACCCATGCCAGTACCAGTTGGGTCTCCACCCTGTGCTACAAATCCTGGTATTACTCGATGAAAGATAACTCCATCATAAAATTCATCATTAGCCAATTTTTCAAAGTTAGCTACCGTGTTGGGAGCTGCCTCCCCATATAACTCAATTTCAATTCTCTCACCATTTTCAAATTCAATTACTGCTTGTTTCATTTTTATCCTCCTATTCATATGACAAGTCATTTTGGATCATATCTTTAAATGACTCTCGTTTAATAACTAATCTATCTTGACCATCTTCAACAAAAACTACGGCGGCTTTAGGAAAACGATTATAATGATTAGACATCGAGTACCCGTAAGCGCCTGTTGAGAAAACAGCTACAATATCATTCTGATTAACTTTTGGTAATTCTATATCCCAAATTAGCATATCACCTGATTCACAACATTTACCTGCAAGAGATATTTCTTCTTTTTCCTTCCCATTGACGTTATTGGCTATAACAGCATCATATTTTGCGTTATATAGTGCTGGACGTAGATTATCGGTCATTCCACCGTCAACTGATACATACTTTCTCACATTGGGTATTTCCTTTACAGAACCGATTGAATACAACGTTAATCCGGCATCACCAACAATTGAACGACCGGGTTCTATCCAAATTTCAGGAAATACCATCTCTTTTTCTTTCACTTGTTCGCTAATTTTATCAATTAAAGCTGTAACATAAGTTGAAAGTGGTAGAGGCTCATCATTTTCAGTATACTTGATGCCAAATCCACCACCAACATTTAATACATCTGATTTGAAATCAAAGCGGTCTGCCCAATCCTTCAATGTGTGAAATAATCTTTCAATCGCCATTGTAAAACCATCTGTTTCAAATATTTGTGAACCAATATGACAATGTAGCCCTTTTACATGAATCTCATCGAAAGTCATTAGTTTTCGTACAGCTTCTTCCGCTTGACCATTTGTTAAATCAAAACCGAATTTCGAATCCTCGTTACCAGTTAAAATGTAATCATGTGTATGTGCTTCAATTCCTGGAGATACTCTTATTAAAACATCCATCTCTTTTTTCTGTTCTTTTAATACATGTGCTAATAAATCAATTTCATAAAAATTATCGACTACAATACAACCAATATTATACTCTACGGCCATAGAAATTTCATCAAGACTTTTATTGTTTCCATGCATATGAATTTTTTCTACAGGAAAATTTGCTTGTAAAGCTGTATATAACTCGCCTTGTGAAACAACATCCAAGCTCAAATTTTCTTGTTTCGCAACTTGTATCATCGCTATCGAAGAAAAAGCTTTACTCGCATAAGCCACCTGTGCTTGTATACCACGTTCTTTAAATGTATCAACAAACGCCCTAGCATTTTCACGAATCTTATCAACATCATAAACGAATAATGGGGTACCGTATTTTTTTGTTAATTCAACCGTATCCAAACTGCCAATTGTTAAATGCCCATCCCCATTAACTGCAAACGGATGTATCATCTATTGAACCCTCGCCTTCTCTCTTGCTAATACCTCTATTCTTCAAACAAAAATCCCTTATCCCCATCTTCCATAACAAAGACAGGTAGACAAGGGATATAAGAATTCCCATTTCTACAAAATCTAACAAAGTATAAAGATAATTTATCACAGGCTTATCTCCAGTTCAAGTGTTTACATTTAAGATTATACTTGTTTTTGATTATTTTTAGGCCTTACAATACTAGGTCTTGTCTTTGACAAAGGCATTGACAGGCGGAATAATATTTGCCATAGAGCTTTGTCGTTAAAAGGTATCAACGGCCATAAATATGGAGTATGCAGGGACCTCGTAGACATCAATATCAAGAGAATAATGGTGATTCCGATGATGAGCCCTTTCACCTGGAAGATAAAGGTCAAAATAATTAGGACAATTCTTGCCATTTTATTCGCTACACTTAATTCATAACTTGGTGTTGCGAATGTCCCTACTGCACTAATCGCAACATATAAAATTACTTCTGCACTAAACAAACCTACCTCTATCGCAATTTCCCCGATTAACACTGCAGCAATCAACCCCATGGCAGTTGATAAAGGAGTTGGTGTATGAATGGCAGCCATCCTTAAAAATTCAATACCGATATCTGCCAATAGGATTTGAACAACTATGGGAACATTCCCTGTTTCGTTAGGCCCAATAAACTGTAACTTTTCAGGTAATAAGGATGGATCAATTACTAATAATAACCATAGTGGTAATAAAAATAAAGAAGCAAAAATTCCGATAAACCTGACCCATCGGACAAAGGTACCCACTGCTGGAGATTCTCGGTATTCTTCTGCGTGTTGCACATGGTGAAAGTAAGTAGTTGGCAGAATAATCATACTTGGGGAGGTATCAACCATTATTAGTACATGACCTTCAAATAAGTGTGTAGAAGCCACGTCTGGTCTTTCTGTATACCTGACAAGTGGATAAGGGTTAAACCCTTGATGCACCAAATATTCTTCTATAGTCTTATCAGCCATTGAAAGTCCATCTACTTCAATTTGTTCTAATTCATCTTTAATTAAGTCTACAAGCCCCATATCTGCTACATCCTGTAAATAAGAAATGCAGATATCTGTTTTAGAGCGTTCACCAACTTGCATCATTTCATGCCGTAATCGTTCATCTCTTATTCGCCTTCTGGTCAGAGCTGTATTTTCAATAATATTTTCCGTATAACCATCTCTTGAACCTCGAATTACTTTCTCTGTATCAGGTTCTTCAGGCGATCTGCCTGGATAATTACGAACATCAATGATAAAGCATTCTTCTTTACCATCTACAAAAATAACGAGTAAACCTGATAACATTTGATCAACCGCTTCATCCATTGTTTTCGCCTTTTCGACCTGTTGGTGAACGATACGGTTATTCAATACTTCATATAAGTCACTTTCCCGATTCTCTTCATCATTGATTGAAATTATTTTTTTCATTACTTCAATCACAAAATCTGTATCCACTAATCCAGTTACATAATATAACTGAATTTTTTTCTTTAAAATGATTAGTTCACGAAATCCAACATCAAAAGATACATTAATCCCTAGTCTTGTTTCCATGTATTGTTGATTTTTAACTAGTAACTGATTGACTGGTGTTTTCTTTTTTTTCATAATGAACTCCTTCACTATAAAATATCTACGAAAATGATCCACTGAAACAATGACCCGGCTATTTTGCCGATGACTATTGCCATTAATAACCAAAGTAGTTCTTTATCTATACCTAATCTTTTCATTAAGATTGGAAAAACATTTAAAACTTCCGTTAATGCTGCAGCAAGCATTCCGATAAAAATACCGTGTAATAACCCCCAAAAACCCAAGATTAAAACCGGGATATTCAGTGTCCATTCTGTGAAAGTTAGATATGTTCCGAGCATGGCACCAATAATTACGCTTGCTTGATAATAATTCATCCATTCGATGGATTTACTTAATTGAACTAATCTCGGGATGATTCCCAATACAGTTAAAAAAGCTACAAAGCCCGCTCCCACCATTAACCCTGATCCAAAACCAATCAAAATCTCCACTAGTATATAGGCTATTTCTCTAGTCATCACGTTTATTTAGTACATTCTCATGATAAATTAAATAATGATCAAGGTCCTGCTGATAGTTAAACATTTCAACTTCTAATGGGCTTGGCTCTTCATTAAAACGTTTTTTGAAAATATGATTAAAAAATAGAATCATCCCTAGGCCTAAACCGATTGAATAGGGAATTTGAATCCAAAGTGGTTTATCCTTTTGCTCCCCTGTTAATAAGAAATATAATCCTTGATGTACTTCTTCCATACTGACATCATAATGAAAATTCATGATTGCCATTGCTGAGCCTATGCAGAGAAGAAGCCAAATTATCAGGATCAAAAAGAAATTAGCCTTTTTGTCATTTTTTTTAATTTCTACAATTACTTGATTTGCCCCTAATAATTCGACAGTAAGGAACGGATAAGCTTCTACCAACGTATCTAATAATTGGAAGCCATCAATAACAGAAACATTATTATCTTTCTCTGTAATTTGATAAATCTTTAATGTTTCTAGTTCTTTCAGATAATCAATATTCCCTGTGACAAAAGCAATATCCTTTAAAGTTATTAAATGCTCTTTTTCCACTGCAATCTTCTTTTTAAGTCGAATATATACTTTTTCTTCCTGCACATTACATCATCCTTTTATTATTAGCTTGTGAGGAAAATGGTGTTCTTAGTATAAGTTGAATTTAGATATTCATTCATAGCATTGAAAAACCAGAAAAAAAACAGCCCTGCATATACGTAGAAGATAAAAACTGCGAACTTGTGAAAATTCACTTTGGGTAGGATATTCTCCCATCCTTTTGGAGGTGATTGCTAGTTCGTCGCTGCGGAAAAATACTCCCTTTCCGTGGGCACGGCTTCAGCTAACTTGGTAAAGAAAAGCACTTTACCAAGTGGATCTTCAGCCCGTGCTGTTCCCACAGGAGTGTCGCATTTTTCCGCAGCTTAGTGTGTAATTCTTATCAAGTAGGAAGAAATTCATAGAATATAATTCCATAAGTTCTCTTCCTTCGATAATCAGAACACTGCGCTTAGCGTAGGCAAGATACGTAGACTCCTACGGAAACAGCGCGAGCTGAAGATCCCGCAGGAAAGTGATTTTTGCTTTCCGAGGAAGCTGAAGCCGTGCCCGTGGAAAGCGAAGTATCTTGCTGGAGCGTTGCCTATCACTTATCCAAATTCAGATGGAAGAAAGTAATTTTAACTTCGCAGTTTATGTTTGTTGTGCTCAGCATTTAATCATAAAAAAAGACTATCCCGGGGGATAATCTTAATTTATGATTTCTTCTTTTATTTTCTCTAATATTTTCTTTTCTATTCGGGAAACCTGAACTTGTGAAATTCCCAATCGATTAGCAACCTCTGTTTGGGTTTTATCTTTGTAATATCTTAAGAAAACAATTAAACGTTCCCTTTCATCCAGATCTTTAATAACCTGTTCCATTGTAAGTTTATCAAACCAATTATCATTAACGTCTGCGATCTGATCCAATAATGTGATGGGATCACCATCATTTTCATAAACTGTTTCATGAATAGACTGTGGTTTCTTTGTCGCTTCCTGAGCATGGATGATTTCTTCAGGTGTGAGCTCTAGTTTATCGGCAATCTCTTGCACAGTCGGTGCGCGGGCGAATTCTTTTGTTAATTCGTCTGTAACTCTTCTTATTTTATTACCAATTTCTTTTAAGGAGCGACTAACCTTTACCGTACCATCATCCCGTATAAATCGTTGTATTTCACCGATAATCATTGGTACGGCATAAGTAGAAAATTTCACATCGTATTCTAAATCGAACTTGTCAATAGACTTTAATAATCCAATGCAACCAATTTGGAACAAATCATCCTGATCATAACCTCTATTGAGAAAACGTTGCACCACAGACCAAACCAACCGAATATTTTTTTCCACCAATAATGATCTTGCTTCTTCATCTCCTTGCTGACTTAACTGAATATACCTCTTTACATCTTTATCATCTAAAGGTGATGTGTTAGACATTTTTGTTTTCATAGACATCACCTAATTACACATGGTTTTGCTAGTTTGAAAATCTTTTGTCATTTTCACCTTAGTGCCTTCTCCTGGATGTGAACTAATTTCGATTTTATCCATGAAATTTTCCATAATGGTAAATCCCATTCCTGATCGTTCAAGTTCTGGTTTAGATGTATAAAGTGGTTCTTTCGCTAAATCGATATTATCAATCCCCATTCCTTCATCTTCAATTAAAATCGATAATGTTTGATCAGTTAAGGTACAAGAGATATAGATGTATTGGTTGGGGTCCTCTTCATAGCCATGAATAATGGCATTGGTTACAGCCTCAGATACAACGGTTTTGATCTCAGTTAATTCATCCATGTTCGGATCAATTTGGGATACAAACGCGGCAACCGAAACTCTGGCAAACGCCTCATTTTCACTGACGCTTCTAAACTTTAATTCCATGGCATTATTCATGAAGCCACCCCCAAACTGGAAAGAGCAAAATCTTCATTTGACTCTAGCCTGACAATCTTGAATAATCCTGACATATTAAATAACCTTTTAACAGCTGGGGTGACAGAACAAACAATCATTTCTCCACCTAATTGTTTTACTTCCTTATATCGCCCTAATACAACCCCTAAACCTGAACTGTCCATAAAATGTAAGGCATCGAGATTTAAAATGACATGTTTAATACCTTCTTGATGCAGGTGATCTTGCCATTCTATTTTTAATCGAGCAGCAGAATGGTGATCTAGTTCACCATCCAACCGAACGATTAATACATCTTCGACTACAGTAAATTGTGTCTGTAATTGCATATTTTTCCCTCCCAGTTTTTTCTGTAATACTTTTTTCTATATCTCTTATCGATAATCCTGCTAATTGACAAAACTAGAACGAAATCGTCTAAAATAGCTTATATTCGACGTTTTCTTTCCATGTCATTAAAAGAAAGATTGAAAAGTTCTTTTAAACAGTTGAAGTACATTAGCATGATCAATATCTTCTAGTACAGTTAAATCTGTCTCACTGATAATTTTTTCACCTTCAACCACTTGAAGCTTACCGACCATTGTTCCTTTTTCAAGCGGTAACTCTATATCTTGATTAATCGTTATTTTTGTATCGATTTTATTTAAGTTTGTTCCTTTTGGATAAAGAATGGAAACAGAGTCATTTGTGACTACATCCACCTTCTGTTTGTTTGCCTTTAACCATTCAAAAGACGTCACAGCCTGATTTTTTTCGTATAAAGGCTTCGTCTCGAATTTAGCATAAGCATAATCTAATAATTGGCTTACATCACTATTGCGATCTTTTGTACTTTCCGCTCCCATTACAACAGCTATGGTTCTCATACCATTTTTCTCTGCAGTTGCCGTTAAACAGTATTTCGCTTCATTTGTAAATCCTGTTTTCAGACCATCTACACCTTCATAAAATCGAACCAGTTTATTAGTATTGACCAACCAAAACTCATCTTCAGAATCTTTACGCAAATAATCCTCATAAATACTTGTATAATTTGTAATATCTTCATATTTTAGTAATGCCTTAGCCATAACAGCCATATCATGAGCAGTACTATAATGATTTTCTGCTGGTAAGCCAGTTGAATTTTGGAAATTAGTAGATTTAAGACCTAATTCTTCTACTTTTTCGTTCATCATTTCCACAAAAACTTGTTCACTGCCAGCAATTCTTTCGGCCATGGCTACACTTGCATCATTACCTGATGCAATTGCAATACCCTTCAATAAGTCATCAACTGACATTTCTTCTCCGGCTTCCAAAAAAATTTGAGATCCACCCATGGATGCAGCATTTTCGCTGACTCTGATTTTTTCATCCAAGGATAATTCACCTTTTTCAATGGCTTCCATAATAAGTAGCATGGTCATAATTTTAGTCATACTTGCCGGTGGTAATTTCTCACTAGAATTTTTATCATATAATATATTTCCTGTATCACGTTCTATAAGTATCGCTGATTTTGAATGTGTAGCTAAATCTAATGAGTCACTTTCACTTACTTCGCTAGATACGTGATTTTCTTCATGATGAGCAAATACACTTCCTTGACCGATCACCACCATACTTATTACTACAAGTAAAGTTATGCTTATTCTTTTCAACATTGTTCACCTCCGAGTTATAACATCTCTATTTTTCCCAAAAAAATCTGAAAGTATAACTAGAAATAAAATTTATTTCATATTTGTCAGTTACTAAGATCCTAGAGAAAAGTGGAGTGCTCGCGCAACACAGGTAGATAATGTCACGCAAAGTGACCAGATTTTTTCACAAAAAAAAATAGCGAGAACTGCTTCGCTATCTTTTTCGTTCAATATTATTTAATGACTTCATATATCATTTTTTGTTTATTTGTTTTTTCTGATTTTATTGTATATGCATCCTTTACAATATTGATTATATTTTCCACGTTCTCTTGATCACTGTTTAATATAGCTAAGGTATCTCCTGACTCTACAGGGTCGCCTATTTTCTTTCGTAAGGTAATGCCAACCCCATGATTAATATCATCATCCTTAGTGGCTCTTCCTGCACCTAAATGCATAGCTGCTACCCCAATTTCATCTGCTTCCATTTCGTGTATATAACCTTTTTGATCAGCTTTCACTTCAACTTTATAAGATGATCCAGGTAATTTAGAAAGATCTTCTATAACGGTTATATCTCCGCCCTGCGCTTTTATGAAATCCATAAAGCAATTTAAGGCATCACCATTATCAATTAACTTCTCCAACGATTGTGTCGCCTCATTATAATTCTGATAAACACCACCTAATATTGTCATATGGGTGGCCAGTTCTATTGCTAATTCACGAAGATCCTCCACTCGTTTTCCTTGTAATACTTCAACCGCTTCTTTTACTTCATTAGCATTTCCGATCTCATAGCCTAATGGTTGATTCATGTCACTTATAATGGCAATTGTTTGTCGTTCTAACTGTTTTCCGATCGTTACCATCTCTTCGGCCAATTGTTTGGAATCTTCAAATGATTTCATAAAAGCTCCAGAACCTGTTTTGACATCCAGAACTATACTGTCAGCACCTGAAGCAATTTTTTTACTCATGATAGAACTTGCAATTAGTGGAATCGAATCAACTGTTGCCGTAACATCTCGCAAAGCATACAATTTCTTATCAGCGGGAGCTAAGTTTCCTGTTTGTCCTACTACTGATAATTTGTATTTATTGACATTATCAATAAATTGCTGATTCGTTAGCTCAACTTTAAAACCAGGTATTGATTCTAATTTATCAACGGTACCACCAGTATGTCCTAGCCCCCTACCTGACATCTTTGCAACCGGAATACCAGCTGCAGCAACTAAAGGACCTACAATAAAAGTCGTCTTATCACCAACACCGCCTGTTGAATGTTTATCCACTTTATGACCTTCTATAGGGCTCAAATCAATGACATCACCGGATGCTACCATATTTTTCGTTAGATTTGCCGTTTCTTCTTGTGTCATCCCTTGATAATAAATCGCCATCATTAATGCAGACACCTGATAATCTGGAATTTTCTCTTTCATATACTCTTCTATAAAAAAAGTAATTTCTTGTTCTGTTAAAGGATCGCCATTTCTTTTTTTAGCGATAATATCAACCATTCTCATTACAGACACCTCTTTTTTATTGGATATATTTATTTTAAATGGATATCGTTCAAAAAGCTTTTTCCATATTGAGGGTGTTTCACTTTGAAATTTTCGGCAATAGTAGCTCCAATATCTGCAAATGTTCTTCGTATAGGCAGCTCGTTCCCAGCGTTGATCCCATGATGATAAACAAGTAAAGGTACATATTCTCTCGTATGATCTGTTCCGTGATGAGTGGGATCATTACCGTGATCAGCTGTTATAATGAGTAAATCATCGTCTTTTAATTTACTTAACACTTCTGGTAATCGTTGATCAAATTTTTCGAGAGCTTCTCCATAACCATCAGGATTTCTCCGATGACCATATTTTGCATCAAAGTCAACTAAATTTAAAAAGTTAAGTCCGTGAAATGATTTATCAATAGATTGAATAAATTTTTCCATTCCATCGTCATTATCTTTTGTTCGAATTGATTCAGTAACACCTTCACCATCAAAAATATCAGAAATTTTCCCTATGGCAACTACATCAAACCCGCCATCTTCTAATGCATTCATAACCGTATACCCAAAGGGTTTTAATGCATAATCATGTCGATTAGACGTTCGTTCGAAATTACCCGGTTCACCGACAAATGGTCTGGCAATAACTCGGCCGATCATATATTTTTCATCTAAAGTTAATTCACGGCAAATCTCGCAAATATTATATAGCTCTTTAACTGGTATTACCTCTTCATGTGCAGCAATTTGTAATACAGAGTCAGCTGAAGTATAAACAATTAGATCTCCTGTTCCCATATGATGTGGGCCTAATTCTTTAATAATTTCTGTACCTGAAGCTGGTTTATTCCCAATTATTTTCCTTCCGGTTTTCTGCTCAATCTCCTCTATTAATTCTTCAGGAAATTGTTGAAACGTGCGAAAAGGCGTATCAATATAAAGCCCCATCATTTCCCAATGTCCTGTCATTGTATCTTTACCATTCGAAGCTTCTTGCATTTTTGTGTAATGGGCTTTTGGTTTGCTTGCTTTTTCTACGCCATTTATTTCTTTAATATTACTTAAACCTAGTTGCCCCATATTAGGCATATGCAACCCATTCCGATGTTCTGCAATATGACCTAGTGTGTCTGCACCAACGTCATTAAAATCTGCAGCATCAGGTGCTTCTCCGATACCAACAGAATCTAGTACAACTAAAAATATTCGATTAAAATTTGTCATTTTAATCCCTCCTATTCTTCCATACCCTCTCTATCTAAGTAGTATGCCTCAAATCACTATCTTCATTAATATATAAAGATAAAAATCGGCATGCATATTGACTTAACTTCTAGATACAACAAAACGCCACGATTACAATCGTGACGCTTTAAGCTCTTGGATGATGTGTTTTATAAATATCTTTTAACCTGGACTTGGAAACATGAGTGTAAATTTGAGTAGTAGAAATATCCGCATGACCAAGCATTTCTTGTACCGCCCTTAAATCTGCGCCATTTTCAAGCAGGTGTGTCGCAAAGGAATGCCGTAAAGTATGCGGAGATAACTCCTTTTCAATTCCTGCAATTTTGGCAATCTCTTTGATTATTTTCCAAAATCCCTGACGTGACAATGGATTACCATGGTGATTAACAAAAACTGTGTCCGTTTGTTTTTTCTTAACAAAATCATTTCTAGCGGATTGAATATACAATTCTAAAGCATCCTTAGCGATATCTCCTAATGGTACAATCCGTTCTTTTGATCCTTTTCCAAAACAGCGAACAAATCCCATTGTTAGATGCAAATCATTCATTTTTAAAGTAATCAATTCCGAAACACGCAATCCTGTTGCGTATAGCGTTTCTAACATTGCTTTATTACGGATTGAATATTTGTCAGTAACCGGGATATTTAATAATTTATCAATATCTTTTGTTGATAATACTTTTGGTAATTTACGGTTTGCTTTTGGTGTTTCAATATGTAAACTCGGGTCCTCTTTAAGCTGATATTCTCTAATTAAAAATTGATGAAATAATCTTAAAGTGGACAGCATTCTTGCGACAGTTGCGGATGATTTACCTTGATCATTCAAACGATACAAAAATTGCATAATATCATGACGACCAGCCTGTTTCCATTCAGATAGTTCTCTTTCTTCCCTAAGGAAATGATAATACTTTAACAAGTCACGTTTATATGCTTGCAAAGTATTATCAGATAATCCTCTTTCAATTTTCAAAAAGTGAAAAAACTCTTCTACTGGATATTGCATTTCATCCATCATTTATTCTCCCAATCGAAAAAAGATACTTAACCGCTCCCAAACATCAGGATCTTCCTGTTGAAATACTTTTACTGCATTTCCTTGAGGGTACTCATAGCGATCTAATTTTTCATATTCTTGATGTAATGCTTTGATTACATAATAAAATAAAATGGTACACAAAACGAAAATAATAAAAAACTTCATCATTTCAAAAAAAATTTTCATAACGGATGACATATGGCATTCTCCTAATAGAATAGACTCTATTAGAATTTATACCGATATTATATAAAAATATACCTATTTAGCGGATAATTTTTTTGCTTCACAATTTCGACAAATTCGGTCTTGGCATTTTTGGCATATTCCATGAAACGTTAATCGATGGTCTTTGACAATAAATCCCCAGTCAGTTTGAACAATTTGTTCTACTTCTTCTAATAAGTCATCCATTATTTCTTCAACAGATCCACATTCAGTGCAAACTAAATGATGATGGAAATGCTTTGCTCCTTCTTTCCGAAGATCGTAGCGGGAAACTCCATCACCAAAGTTAATTTTATCGACAACTTCTAGTTCAGTTAATAATTCTAGTGTTCTATATACAGTTGCTAAACCAATTTCCGGTGCTTTATCTTTTACTAATAAATATACATCTTCCGCACTAAGATGGTCTTCTTCTCTTTCTAATAATACACGAACAGTTGCTTCACGCTGCGGAGTTAATTTGTAACTTTGAGCGTGTAGCTCCTTCTTAATACGGTCTAAACGGTGTTCCATAATGAAGGACCTCCTTACATAAGTTAATTATAAATAGTCCCATGTAAGGTGTCAATTAAAATAATTATAAAAAGCTTGAAAAATCCTTTATTTTTTAATAATAATTATTAATTAATAAATCTGTCTGATATTAATCTCATTGTTTCAAAAGAGACAATTGATTCCAATAATGCCGCGAAGCCGACAACTATCATTAAGCCAATAAATACGGCTGTATATCGATAGAAAATTTGTAAAATTGGTTGTTTATAGCGTTTGGAAAACATACTTTGTAACAAGGTTAATGAGAATATCATCGCAAAGCTGCTAGCGATAATATAGATTGGAATGATAATCAGGTTTTGTGGTGCAATAGCAGAAAAGGAGAACAACAATCCTTTGAAACCTAACTGATTGACAAAAAATCCTACGGTAAATCCGATTGCTACACCTTTAACAAATAACAATACCCAAATGATTGGTAATCCTATGACCGCCAACCCAAGGAAAAAAAGCAAAGATAAAAATTGAATATGATAAAATGCTGCATTTTTAAATAATGATTGTTTAGATATATCTCCATCTTGTAGAAAACCAAGAAAAAATCGCTCTAAATAAAAAAATAAATCCTGTTTCTGAATAAAAGTCATACTATTGACAATAATCGCTCCAAATATAATCCCCGTAATAAAAAGGATAATCGTAAATATATAGATGGTGTGGTATTTTGCAAAATGATTAGAAATAGGTTTTTTGTTTTTTGGTAGTTTCATTTCATTCACATCCCCTAATTATGTTCTCGTTTTCAATCTATGAATGGATTGATAGAAATAGAACACAACTAGAGTGTATTTTAATTTCACATAATATTAATATGGTTAAGTCTTCACTCTCCCATAGCGGCCACCGCCACCTTCATCAACCATCAATTTTCCCTCTCGTAATTCCATAATCATAGTAGCAAGTTTATCACCGACAATTTCAGTCAAGGCAGCTTTAGGTACATAATGGATAATATTCATTTCATTACCAAAATGGCTTAATAATTTCTCCATCGTTTTTGGCCCCAGTTTAGGCAGATATTCAAGTGGAACCTGATATATATAATCTGGCCGCTCTCTGCCTGAAACTTGATCAGAAGCCAATTCTTGTATTCGATCTGATACACCTTTAACGTATTTGACAGAACCACACATTAAACATTTATCTCCCTTAAATGGTGCTAGGCAACTGGCACATACTGTTGCATAATATTTTCCTAATTTAGGATTCATCCCAAAATTTTGTTTTACTTTGCGTTGTTCATCGTTCTTTAATGCCAATTTTAATTCTTTAAAGCTTGGTTCAGCTAGAAGTAATTGCTGATATTCTCTTGCTATTTTCGGCAAAGAATGAGCATCTGAATTCGTTAAAAAAGGATACCGATGTAATTCTTTAATTTGATCAGCCATCTTTGTATCAGAACTTAATCCAAGTTCAATTGCGTCCACTCGTTCTGGATCTAATACTTCTGTTAAAGAACGGGATACCCCTTTACCGAAAAGACTCTTAAATGGTGTAAAAACATGGGCAGGGATAAACAAGCCGTCCAATTCATGTGTTATCGTTTGTAATGTAACAGCATTTCCGTAATAACGCTGAGAACTAAGTTCAATGTTTTTCATATGTGAAGACAGCCAAAAAGAAAATTCCTTCATATTTTTAAGAAACGGAAAGAAACATAACACATGTATCGGTCCTTTGCAATTTTCGTCATATACTTCTATTTCACTGCCTAAAATGAGTGTAGTATTTCCAAATTGAATGCCACCATCCGCTAGTTCCAATGCAATACCTTGACTGACAGCTAATTCTATCTCATTTAAGACAGCGGGAGCATGACAGTCTATAATGCCTACGATATCTAACCCTTTCCTTTCACTTGCCTCTTGCATAATATTCATCAGCGTTAAATTTTTGGAAGCAGTAATCTTCACTGGCTTCCCAATCAAATTACGTCCAATATGAATATGTAAATCTGTAAAAAATTCTTTTAGCATTTTACTTCAAACCCTTGTGTTTTAAATAAAGAATCGCATAAGCTGTTTTTGCATCATGTATCTCCTGCTCCGCAACTAATTTTTCTGCCTCTTCTAACGATAATTCCATTAATTCGACAAATTCATCTTCGTCCATTGCTTTCGGTTGCTCTACTTTTTCCAGAGAGCTGGTTTTATATAAATACATTATTTCATCCGCGAAACCTGGGGAGGTGTAAAATGAAGTCACATAGGTTAGTTGACTTGTTGTATAACCTGTTTCTTCCTCTAATTCTCTTAATGCTGTGACTTCTGGTGCCTCTCCTTGTTCCAGTTTCCCCGCTGGAATTTCTACTAATGTTTTTTCTAAAGGTTTACGATATTGTTTGACAAAAATGATTTTATTATCCTTCGTTACCGGAATTATCGCAACCGCTCCTGGATGTTTAACAATTTCTCTTTTGGAAGTTTTACCATTGGGTAAAGTGACGTCATCTACTTGCATATTAATCACCTTCCCTTCAAAAATTGGCTTAGTATGAACAGTTTTCTCTTCAAAATTAGTCATGAATTTTCATCCTTTCTCTTTCTAACAGTCCCTTTCATTGTATTTCTTCCTCACGATTTGTACAATGAATTTAGATAGTTGATGTAGAAAGGATGAATAATGTGGAAAGAATAAAACTTGGAAATTCTAATTTAGCAGTGTCCCCCATTTCACTTGGTTGTATGTCTCTCGGGACAGATGCGACAAAAGCAAGTGAAATTATCGATGAAGCATTGGATCTTGGTATTAATTATTTAGATACGGCGGATTTATATGATCAAGGTCAAAATGAAGAAATAGTCGGTCGAGCGATTAAAAATAAACGTGATCAAATCATTTTAGCAACAAAAGTGGGGAATCATTTAAAAGATGACGGTAGTTGGTTTTGGGATCCAAGAAAAGCTTATATTAAAGAACAGGTAAAAGAAAGCTTAAGAAGATTACAAACCGATTATATTGATCTATATCAATTGCATGGCGGTACAATTGAAGATCCTATTGATGAAATAATTGAAGCATTTGAAGAATTAGTCAAGGAAGGTGTTGTACGCTATTATGGTATTTCTTCGATTAGACCAAATGTGATTCGGGAATATGCTGCAAAATCTAATATCAACAGTGTGATGATGCAATATAGCATGCTTGATCGTCGTCCGGAAGAAGAAGTGATGACACTGTTGGCTGCTCAGCAAATCAGTGTAGTGACAAGAGGATCACTAGCTAAAGGCATGTTAAGTGCCAAAGGTCCGGAAATCGTTTCAGATAAAGGTAAGAAAGGGTATTTAGATTATGATGCAAGTACCTTAAAAAATACGGTTGAGCAGTTACAAGCTGTGTTGCAGGATAACCAGACATTGAATGGCTTAGCATTACAATACGTATTACAAGAGCAAGCTGTTGCTTCTGTCGTAACTGGTGCGAGCTCTATTACACAATTAAAAGAAAATGTCAACGCATTAAATCAACATTTTGAATCTGAACAATTTGCAAAAGTAAAAGAAATAACCAAAGCAAACACCTATCAACAACACCGATAATAGGAAAACCAGTTCAATCCATATTCGCATTATATAAAAACTGCGAACTAATGGAAATTCTGTTTAGTGTGGATTTCTTCCATTCTTCTGAAGTTGAATGCTAACTCGTCGCTGCGGAAAAATATTCCCTTTCCGGGGGCATGGCCTCAGCTTCCTCGCGAGCAAAGAACGCTCGTCTCTAGGGAACTTCAGCTCGCGCTGGTCCCCAGGAGTGTCGCATTTTTCCGCAGCTTAGAATGGATTTCTGAAAAAATCGACAGAAAGCCAATGAATTTAGTTCTATAAGTTCTGATCAATCAATAATCAGAACACTAAATTAGCGTTGGCAGAATGCGGAGACTCCTGTGGGACAGTGAGAGCTGAAGATCCACTTTGCAAAATGGTTTTCTTTGCAAAGTTAGCTGAAGCCGAGCACACGGAAAGCGCAGTATTCTGCTGAAGCGTATCACAGCACTCACCATAAATCAAAATGGAAGAAAGTAAATCCACATGACAATTATTTCGCTGTTTACGTATTGTGCGTTGGTATTTGAATAAATTCGGTGGTTTTAAAGTTTTTGATCCTTGTAAGAGAGGCTGGGACATAACTAAATAGAAAGAACGAGAATCCGAACAATCTGAACTTAGCGTAGGCAAAATACGCAGACTACTGTGGGAACAGCACGAGCTGAAGCCGTGCCCACGGAAAGCGAAGTATTTTGCCGAAGCAGTAAATTTGCTCAGGCATTAATGTTCGGATTTTTCCTGTTTAATTACTCTTTTGTCCCAACCTCTTTTTATTATCATACTATAACTGAATTAATATGAATAAACGGATTTAACATTTCATTCGGACTTGTTAATCTAAAAGTAGCACCATTATAATCTAATTTCATTTCTTTACTGAAAAATGTCGCCTCTTGGTTATGAACAACTACATCATATTGATCACATTCCACCTCTATGTGATTCGCTTCTCGCCTATTAATTAGTGAAAAAGTAGGCATACCATTAACACCACACCCACAGCCTTCTGTATCATATGTTAAAGCTAAGATAGTTACTTCCTTATTTGTTAATGACTCTATTTTATCTAGCGCATTTTCTGTAATCTTCAATTGCATAGTATCCCTCCATTATTTTTTCTTAAAGGCCGGCTTCAGTATTATTTCCATGATTCGAGGAAATGTTTGATACATCTTACTACCTATATGCATCCAAAACGGTATATTTATCTCCCTTTTATTGGTGAAAAGTGATTTAGTTATGTGTTTGGCTACATCATTTGCATCAAGCATATACTTTGCAACACTCTTTCGATAATCACCTTTTGGATCAGCGGTATCGAAAAAAGCAGTTTCAACCGGACCAATATTTACCGACGTAACTGATACCTTCCCTTCCAGTTCCATTCGCAAAGCATTAGAAAAACTGATAACACTAGCTTTTGTAGCGCTATATACAGCAGATTTAGGTGTAGCAATTTTGCCGGCTTGAGAACCGATATTAATAATATGTGCAGCAGGTTGATTCATAAGTGCAGGTAGTATATAGTAAGTCGTAAAAAACAATGCATCGAGATTGAGTCGTATCATTTTTTCTATGCTTTCCCAATCTATTAGATCAAACGTCTCGAAATAGCCAACACCAGCGTTGTTAATAAGCACATCTATTTTTCCACATTCCCTGAGAATATGATCTATTCCCTTCTTCCACTCGTCTCGATCAGTAATATCTACCGGATAAATGATCGGTTTGATTGCATGCATTTTTTCTATGTTCCTTGAAATCTGGATTAAATTACTTTCTGTCCTGGCAACTAAAATAGGAATTGTTTTTTGTTCTGCTAAGGCAAACGCCAATGCTTCACCAATACCGCTTGAAGCGCCAGTTATCAGTACATGCTTATCTTTTAAATTATTCATTCTATCAACTCCACTTCTATCATATCATATTCCATAACATGGGTAGAACAGATTCAGATTTGGATGGAATGTAAAGTTTTTGTTAGAAATATCGAATTTATTAGTTAGATAATTGACTTTTCCTGATAAATTAAAGACAATCATGGAGAAGTTAAACTTTTACTTAGAGGTGAAACGATGTCTACCATTATTTATGCACATCGCGGCGCAAGCAAGCTTGCACCCGAAAATACAATGCCAGCTTTTGAACTTGCTTATAAACACGGAGCAGATGGTATTGAAACAGATGTACAATTAACAAAAGACAATATCCCAATTCTAATTCATGATGAACAACTAAACAGGACAACAAATGGGAATGGTTTTGTGAAAGATATTACCTATGACGAACTGAAACAACTAGATGCAGGAAGTTGGAAATCTTACCATTATAAAGATACAAAAATACCAACCTTAGATGACTTACTTGCATGGAACCAGGATAAACAAATAAAATTGAATATAGAACTTAAAAATAATATTATTTCCTATCAAGGATTAGAAGATATTGTCTGTCAGAAATTAGGTGAATACAATATGGCAGAACAAACCGTTATCTCAAGTTTTAATCACGATAGTATTACAAGAATTAATGATAAAAAAATCAACATCGACTATGCATTACTAACAGGCAGACGAAATAAAGCATTGATCCCATACAGTAAAAAAATAAAAGCAAAAGGTATCCATATCAGTTATCGCCTTCTATCGAACAGGTTAGTTGCGCTAGCCAATGATAACAAATTATATGTCGCAGTATATACAGTAAATTCATCTATTGCTATTAATAAAGCGATCCATTTAGGTTGTCATGCACTTTTTACTGATATACCTAAATTAGCGATCGACATCAAAAAAAGAAGGTTTGCAGAAAGGAATTAATCGATGCACGTACACTTTTTAGGAACAGGAGCAGGATTACCTAGTAAAGGTCGTAATGTTACATCCATCGTACTAGATTTGCTACAAGAGCGTAATGCTCTTTGGATGTTTGATTGTGGCGAGGCGACTCAACACCAAATCTTACATACATCTATCAAGCCAAGAAAGATAGAAAAAATATTCATCACCCATTTACATGGAGATCATATTTTTGGGTTACCTGGCTTATTAAGCAGCCGGTCTTTTCAAGGCGGAGAAGAGCCTGTAACCATTTATGGTCCTATAGGAATTAAACAGTTTATCGAAACTGCACTAACTGTTAGTCAATCAAAACTATCCTATCCAATTATTATAGAGGAACTGAAAGAAGGCATCATTTTTGAGGATGATCAGTTTTCCGTCTCTGTCAAACATCTAGATCATGCAATTGACAGCTTTGGTTTCCGCATTGATGAAAAAGACAGTCCAGGCCCTCTATTGGTAGAAAAACTAAAAGAAGTAGGTATTAAACCTGGTCCAATCTATAGCCAATTCAAAACGGAAGAAACAGTAGAGCTACCCAATGGTAAAACAGTTCGATCCAAAGACTATATCGGAGAACCAAAGAAGGGAAAAAGTATTGCCGTCCTAGGTGATACTCGGACTAAAGAAGAATATGTAACTTTTATTCAAAATGTGGACCTATTGATTCATGAAGCTACTTTTAACAAGGACCAGGAACAACTAGCATATGATTACTTTCACTCTACAACAACACAAGCTGCAAAACTCGCACAAAAAGCAAATGTAAAGAAATTAATTCTTACACATATTTCTTCGAGGTTCCAACTGAATGAAGTAGATCAATTATTATTAGAGGCAATGCAATATTTTGAAGAAACAGCTATCGCACACGATTTTTATTCAACTTCCATAAAGTGATACTACCCTCAGTGGGGGTTTTTGCTCCCCACTGAGGGTTAGCGAAACTTATCAAGGTGTTAGGCTCACCTGCCCCCCCCACTCAGCTTCTTCGATTTACTTGAACCTTAAAGTGAGGGTATTACGGATTAGCACCTTTATTAAATAAATTCTGAGGGTCTCAGGAGGATCCTAATTTGACTCATCAAAATAATGAAACAGATCTAGCTGATAGGTAATATCGTTCTTTTTCACCGCATTTTGAACAGTAATCCCTAATAGACGTACCGGCTCAGAATTCCAATGCTCTTCTAATAATTGTTCGCTGTAAAATAATATATTAGAGGCCTTTTGAATATACTGGTTTAACTTCATCCTTCTCGTGATCGTCTTTCTATCACTGTATCGAATGGTTAGTTGGACGGTTTCACCTACTGCTGCTTTTCGATGCAATCGTTTTTCAACACTTTCCGAGAGATTTCGTAATTGTGCTAGAAGTTGATCATAATCTGATACGTCAGCCGGAAATGTCTGTGAACTTCCAATACTTTTAAAACTGCTCGCTCTTTCTGGATCTACCGGACGCGGATCTTCACCCAACGCCCTAGTTTTTAATCTCTCGCCATTTACTCCTAATAGCCCTTTCAATAATACTGTATCTGTTTCCACCAAATCTTCAATCGTTTCAATCTGATATTTTTTTAATTTTTCAGCTGTTTTGTTCCCAATTCCATACATTTCTTCTATTGGTAATGGCCATAGCTTTACGGAGACATCTCTTTTTCTTAAAATCGTAATACCGTTTGGTTTTTTCATATCTGAAGCCATTTTTGCTAGAAATTTATTAGGTGCAATCCCTATACTACAAGGCAAGTGTAAATCATTTGAAACATGTTGTTGAATAGCATTGGCAATATCGAGTGGATTACCCAGGTCATAGCTATCTGTAATATCAAGAAACGCTTCATCAATCGAGACAGGCTCTACATACGGTGTATAATCTTCCAATATACGAAAAATTTGATTGGAAACCTCTCGATAACGGTCAAAATTTGGCCTTTTTACAAGCAATTCAGGACAATGCTTTTTTGCTTCCCAAAGTGACATCGTAGTTTTCACACCTTTATTGCGTGCTTCGTAACTACTTGTAACAACAATTCCTTTACGTTCATCAGGATTACCAGCTATAGCAAGTGGCTTCCCTATTAACTGCGGGTTATCTGCAATTTCTACCGATGCATAAAAACTATTCATGTCAACATGCAATATAACACGCCCATTTTTTGGATACCATGATTTCATATCATCACACTCATTTAGCTGATTCTTTAACTATTTCAAATAATAAAGCTGGTACTTCGGTTAAAGCGGAAATATTAATTCGTTCATTTTTAGTATGAATATTTTCGTAACCAACCGCTAAATTAACTGTTGGTATACCCTTTCCAGATAGATGATTTGCATCACTACCACCACCACTAACTTTTAACGATGGCGTTTTATTCAATGCTTTAACAGCATTTTTTGCCACTTGTACAACTTGATCGTTCTCAGAAAACTTATAATTGGGATACATGGGTTTAACCTCAATATCTACTGCTCCCCCCATTTGCGAAGCAGTTTGTTCAAGTGCCTCACACATTGATTCCACTTGTCGATCTAATTTTTCTTTTGATAAAGACCTTGCTTCTGCTACTAATAATACTTGTTCGCAGACTACATTTGTCGGTCCCTTACCTTCAAAACTACCAACGTTTGCAGTTGTTTCTTCATCAATTCGTCCTAAAGACATTTTAGTAATTGCTTTGGCAGTCATACTTATCGCAGAAATTCCTTTTTCGGGATTTACTCCAGCATGTGCAGCTTTTCCTTTAATGGTGGCATATAGTTTTGCTTGAGCAGGAGCTGCTGTTATGATTGTTCCAACTTCTCCGTCGCTATCAAGTGCATAACCATACGATACCGGTAATTGGGATACTTTAAATTGTTGTGAACCAACAAGACCAGATTCTTCCCCACTCATGATTACAAAATAAATATCTCCACGTGGTATCGGATCTTCCTTTAGAATCTGAATAAGCTCTAATATAGCTGATATCCCAGCCTTATCATCAGCACCTAAGATAGTTGTTCCATCAGAATAAATTACACCATCACGTATATCTGGTTGAATACCTGCACCTGGTACAACCGTATCCATATGTGCGGTAAAATAGATAGCGGGAATATTTTTATCTGTCCCTTTCAAATAGGCAATGATATTTCCTGCTTCATGACCTGTTATCTGATTTGTTTGATCTTCTTTTACATCTAATTGCAATTGTTGCAAGATGTCGATTAAATAATTAGCTATTTTTCTTTCTTTCGTTGTTTCTGAATCAATTTTCACTAAATCAATAAATTGGTTTATAACTCGTTGTTGATTAATCAATGTTTATACCCCTTTTTCTTGATATTTACTTGTCCTAACTTTTAATTAGTTGTAAAATATATTTTAGTATTGCTCATAAAGGAGGATTTAAAATGGCATCTAAGCGCGAAAAACGAATTAAAGTTGTTATATATATTATGATCGTTGCTATGATATTATCTACATTTACGGCAGGGTTAGCAATGTTTGCAAACTAACTTGATTGGTAAATACTAATTGTTTTATTTTTAAATTGATCTGATTAAAAATTAATTATTAACAAGTTTAAACCCGTTTCATGAATGATTGAAACGGGTTTATACCTTCTCAGACTTCCTTATGAAAACTCAATTTTTACACTTCTTCACAGTATTGATCAAATAGGTCTTGAAGTTTATTAACTACTTCTACCGGGCTGTGCCCTTCTATTTCGTGTCTTTCCACCATTTTCAAGATTTGCCCATCTTTTAGTAAAGCAAATGATGGAGAGGATGGCTCATATCCTTCAAAATATTGACGTGCTAATTCAGTTGCTTCTCGGTCCTGTCCTGCAAAAACTGTGACAAGTTGGTCAGGTCTTTTATCATAATGAATTGCACTAGCTGCTGCTGGTCTTGCAACACCACCTGCACAGCCACATGTAGAGTTTACCATAACTAACGTGGTACCACTTTTAGATAATGATTCTTTCACATCCTCAGGCTTTCTTAGTTCTTCAAAACCTGCTTGCGTAATTTCATTTCTAGCTGATTCCACTATATCTCCCATAAATAAATTAAAGTCCATATGATTCGATCCTCTCTATATTAATGTATTTTATTAAATAGTAACAATTGAAATCAACATTTTCAATTAAGAGAGCTTTTATTTTTAATAAGAGGCAATGTTATCTTAAATTTTGTTCCTGAAATATCGCTGGAAACAACTGTAATTTCTCCATGATGATTTTTGATAATCCTAGAGACAACATTTAAACCTAAACCAGTTCCGTTAGATTTAGATGTTGAGAAAGGCTCAAACAACACATCTTTAATAGAAGTTGGAATACCTGAACCCGTATCACTAAAATAAATAACGTATTTGTCATTTTCGATTTTATTTTCTATCTTAATTGTCCCACTATCACCGATTGCATCTTTACTATTCCGTAATAAGTTTAAAAATACTTGCTTTAATTGCTTTTGATCAGCAAGAATGTATTCATCGGTAATTTCTGTGACAACATTAATATTTTTAGCTTCCAAGGAATTATACATAAGTGGTAACAAGTCATCCAACAAATTTTGCAATAATATCATATCTTTTTCTGGCTTTTTATGGTTCGACATTAACAACATCTGTTCCACAATTGAATACAGACGGTCGATTTCTTTCATCATTAAATGAAGATTATATTTTACCATTTCCTCTTTTGACATGGATTCTTTCATTAGCGATAAGAATCCATGAATAACCGTTAAAGGATTTCTTATTTCGTGAGCCGAACTTGCCGCCATTTCCCCAACTAAAGCAAGTTTTTCTGACTGAATGATACGATTTTCGAGCTTAGTAGATTCTGTAATATCGACAAAGAAAAGGATCTTCCCTGTTGTCATTTGATGATGATCTTTTAATTTACTCTGAGAGACTAGTAAGACATATTCTTTATTATGAATTGTAATATGGAGCTTTTTATTTTGAAAAGACTCGCTTGAGACAAGCATTTTCAATATAGGATATTTATTTTGCTTTTCTATAATATCACTATCAGTAATGATTCCATTGCTTAATTCAAATAAATTACGAACATAGGAATTTGCCAAGTATTCTTTGGCTTTATTATCATACGTAATGATGCCAACAGGTAATGAATTTAAAATTTGTTCATGTTTCATTTTATCTGAAATGATTTGCTGGAAGGACTGCTGTAAGCTGATCGACATTTGATTAATTGATTTAGCTAAACTTTGCAATTCCAACTGAGTACTACTATAAACGGTTTCCCCATAATTACCATTTGCGATTTTGTTCACCTTCGTAACCATCGATTCGATTGGTTTTGTAATACTCTTACTCATTTTAAATGAAAAATATAGGGAAATTAAAATTCCAACTATTGTGATGATAAGTAAAAAATATAATGATTTTTCAATGATTTCAGGATATGTATTCGTATTTTGTTGTAAAGAAGCGTACTCTTCATTCCTCTGTGCAATTATGGTTTTTTTAAGTGATTCTAGTTCAGGTAGATATTCTGATTCAATCACATTTCTAGCTGCCTCTACTTCATCATATTCAAGTAAGCCAAACACTTTATTGGTTACAGTGAAATCCAATAACATTAATTGTTTGTGTATACTCTCAATACTTTCTGGTATTGGAATATCATCTATTAATTCCAGACTATTGATACTAATGTCATTCTCTTCAAATTCTTGTTGAAAATCATGTTCAAAGTCTGTGTTGGAGTGACTCAGAACCATTCGTTTTTTTATTTCCAATTCCTTTTCCCACTGATTGAACCATACAAGTTCAGGTATATTCTCATCCTTGATGGTGTTCGTTACATCACTCACATCTTCAATTGATTGAATTAACAAAAGAGAAAAACCACTAAAAATAACCATAAATATAAGGAGAATGGATAATAACTTATTGCGTAATGAAAATTTTTGAAAAAAGGAAATCATCCGGCATTTCTCCTATCTTATCCTATAATTAGCGCGGTATTTCATGATCTGTTACTTCTTCGATTGTTTGAATTTCATCTTCCGAAAACATAGAACCAAATGGTGCTATACCATAAACCCCATCATCAACATCCAAGTATTTCTTTTCAAACTTAATTCCTTCTTCACTTAGAAAATCTCTCAAAATAGCAGAATAGGCCATTGGCACATTATTTAAAACACTAGTAAGCACTTTATCTTCAGCCATATAAGATTGATCTTCCAAGTACCCTATAATATAGATACCATGTTCTTTGGCATAATTAATAACTTCTTGATTGTAGCTGTTTCCTTTCGTATAGATGACATCTACACCCTCTTCGATCAAATTAGCAGCAAATAATTTGGCGTCAGATTTATTTGTTCTTTCCGGTACTACTTTATAGATCAATTCTATTTTATCATCAATTAATTCAATACCTTGAGGAAATCCCCAATCCTTATGTTTATTATCAACAGCATCTATTAGACCAATTTTTTTCGACTTAGTTTTTAATCCAGCAGCCATACCTGCAATAACTTCTACTTCATTTTGATTGAAAGTATACACAGCTAGGTTATTCGCGATATTATCACCATGAATGGTCACAAACTGAACATCCTTATATTGATTGATGATTCGATAAAATGGCTCTGAAAATTCTCTACCATGTCCGATAATCAATTCATAGTCTTGGTCAACATATTCTTCTACAAGTGAAGACGTATCCTTTTCTGCATCCACTTCTCCAAGAACTTCGGCAGTTACATTATACTCTTCTTCAATGAGAATTTTGCCTTTATAAGCCAAGCTTCCCCAGCTTTGATCATTTAATCGATCAGTCGTTAAGATTAATACTTTAGTAGAAGATGTTTCAGAAGCATTCATATTATCCATTATCTGATTAGATTTGAACACTAAAAAAATAACAAAGATCGATACCACAATCAAAGTAATTCCTATTATGTATTTCACCTGTCTTTTTGCCTCCATACGTCTTCACCCTTCGTTCATAGTAACAATTCTATTATACATAAAAAGACAAGTTTTGAACACACATTTACAATTTTCATTTATTTTCGACATTATTTTTGATAAAAAATAGGCATATCGACAAAGTAGACGAGCATATAGTTAAACGATACAGGATTTAAAAGCATTGAAGGAGGAGAATAATGCATTGAGTATGTCATTGTTTGCAGGAATCGATTGGATAAGTTTATTACAGATAATCTTAATTGATATAGTACTATCAGGGGATAATGCTTTAGTTATTGCGATGGCAACTAAAAATCTCCATAAAAAAAATCAAAATAAAGCTATTTTGATTGGTGTTGCTGGAGCTATTATCCTTAGAATTATTTTTGCAACCGGTATTATTTATCTGCTCAAATTTCCACTTATTTACCTTATAGGCGGTATTCTATTGATTTGGATCGGTTACAAGATTTTAATAAAAGAAGAGGAAGCACAAGAAATTACGTCGCATCATTCTCTATACAAAGCAGTAATGACCATTATTATTGCGGATGTCATTATGAGTTTAGACAATGTTGTAGCAATTGCAGGTGCTTCCAAAGGTAGTGTCACATTACTGACAGTGGGTGTTATGGTTAGTATTCCATTAATGATATTTGGAGCCAAGTTTATTGTTCACCTTTTAAAACGTTATCCCTACCTCATTTATATTGGATCAGCTATATTAGTTTACACAGGTGTCGATATGATGGTTCATGAGCCTATTGTTTATCATTTATTAAAATTGGAATCCGGATTGATTACTATTTTGTTAAGTGTAATTGTTACAATTGGTGTAATCGTTTCAGGTTATATTACCAATAAACAAGCAGAACAAAACCCTTAAAAATTCACCGTTCTTTTCTTAATTGTAGATTTTTTATGAACAATCGGAACATTCCATTTCCATTTCACCGCCAACATGCGAATGGTTAATGTAACAGTTAAACAAATATATAAACTGATCGTTGGTGATAGTAATTCATACGTGCTGATTAACGCAATGGAACCTGCAATGGAAGCAATGCCGTATATTTCTTTACGAAATACGAATGGAATTTCACGAACAAATACATCCCGTAAGACACCACCACCAATTCCTGTTACTAATCCCATTGCTACAATAAGAAATGGTTGTGAATAGTCCAGGCTTATTGCAGCATTAGCACCAACAGCTGTAAAAACTCCTAATCCGATCGCATCCGAGAACGTGATCCCATGTTCAAATTTATTGATTTTATCATAAAATAAAATAGTTGCTAAGCTGGCTAGTAAACTAACTAAAAAATATTGTGGATACACTAGGTTAGTTGGTGGTATATTACCGATCATCAGGTCCCTTATAACACCACCAGCTAATGATGTTGTCATCCCTAATAAAATAACACCAAATATATCTAAATTATTTTTAATGGCAATTAGTGATCCAGAAATAGCAAACGCTATGGTTCCTATATAAACAAATGCTTCTATTAAAAACATGCCTATCCCCCACTTTTCGTAGATGAAAATATATGTTTTCTTTTATGCCAAATATCTTCTAACTTATCAAATAACCATTGTAACACTAAACCTTGTATAATAACACCGAATATCGATGTTATTGTTAATAATAAAATACTAGGAAAATGGTTAATACTTTCCAAGCTATTCGCAAATATAAATAAATGTTGGAAAACGACGATAAAAGCATCTTGCCAAAATTCTAATTTATTTCCCATTTTCCAGATTACAATAGTTTCTATAAGTAATAATGCCGGTACTGATAGTAATAGTATTATTTTTTTCGTATAGGTTAATTGTTTTATATACGGTGTAATATAATATTTCGTAATTGTTTTTATTCGAAACAGATAGAACAATCGGACGATTCTTGCTACTTGGAAAAATTGATCAAATGGTATAACAGCAAGTAATAAAAATGGATTTTTCTTAATGAATTGCCATTTCTTTTCTGCCAGTATTATTCGAATGATATAATCTATTAAGAAAACGAGCCAAACAATAAGGTTAATTGTAGAATTTACCATATGATCGACCCACAGAGTCAATATCGTGACCATAACTAACAAAATCATGGCCATGTCATATATAAATCTTGCTTTTTGCTGCATCGTTATCACCATTATTCATAACAAATAAAGGGAAACCTCTTCAATATTTTACAGGTTTCCCATGATTATTTAGTATACTGTTTTTAGGCTTAAAATGAAACTGTTTTTAACAATTTTCAATAAATTGGTGTAGTCTCGCTAGATATATTCTCTAATATCGCCTTAACGTGTGACATAAATGCTCCACAGATAACACCGTCTAATACACGATGATCTAATGATAAACAAAGGTTTACCATATCACGAGCTGCGAACATATCATCGATAATAACCGGTCGCTTCACAATGGATTCCACTTGTAAAATTGCTGACTGCGGATAATTGATTACACCCATCGATTCCACAGAACCAAAGGACCCGGTATTGTTCACGGTGAACGTCCCATCTTCCATATCTTCTTTCGTTAATGTTCCTGTTCTTGCTTTATTGGAGAGCTGGGCAATTTCTTTGGCAATACCTTTAATACTCTTTTCATCAACGTTTTTGATTACTGGTACATATAATTCATGTCCATGTGCCACAGCAATTGATAAGTTAATGTCATTACGTTGAATAATTTTATCCCCTGCCCAACAGCTATTTAATTCAGGGAATTTTTTCAGTGCTTTCGCTACAGCATTTAAGAAAAAGGCAAAGTAAGATAGATTGTATCCTTCATTTTGCTTAAATTTATCTTTCTCTGCATTCCGATATGCAACAAGATTTGTGACATCAACCTCAATCATCATCCAGGCATGGGGTATTTCTGTTTTTGACCGAACCATATTTTGAGCAATGGTTTTTCTTAAACCTGTGACTGGTATTTCACGATCACCAGGTTTTGCTTCTACAGGTTTACGACGAATAATAGGTGGAGTAAATTCCTCCATTTCTTCCCTTTCTTCTGAACTCTCTTGAACAGACGATGGTTCCGTTTTCTCTACAGTAGATGTTTGTCCAGTAGCAATGATTTTTTCAATATCTTTTCTTGTTATCCGGCCACCTTTACCTGACCCAGTTATCGTACTTAAATCTATTTGATGCTCCCCGGCTAACCGCATTACTACTGGAGAATAGCGGGTTTTCATATTTTGCTCAACAGATTGTTTATCTTTTGAATCCGGTGCCGGAGCTGAGGATGGTTGTTCAGTCTCTTCACCTTCCACCTCTATATAGCACATCAATTGACCAACTTCAATTGTTTCTCCCTCTTCAGCTATTAATTCTTTAATAACACCAGAATATGACGAAGGGACTTCCGCATTCACTTTATCTGTCATTACTTCTGCAATAGCATCATATTTCTCGACATAATCCCCTGCCTGAACAAGCCAGTTACTAACCGTTCCTTCTGTTACACTCTCGCCAAGCTGGGGCATATTAACACGTTGGACTGTCAAAATTCTCACTCCTTCTTAAAATTCCGCTAAATCGCGAATCGCTTGTTCAATTTTATCGGCGCTAATTAAAAATTCTTTTTCTAATGGCGGTGCAAAAGATGTGGCTGGTGCATTTGGGCCAGCTAATCGTTTTATTGGTGCGTCTAAATCAAACAGACAATTTTCACTAATAATAGCAGAAACTTCTCCGATAATGCTACCTTCTTTATTGTCCTCCGTAACTAAAAGAACTTTTCCTGTTTTAGATGCTGCTTCTATAATAGACTCTTGATCGAGAGGATAGACGGTTCTTAAATCTAATATTTCTGTACTAATGCCTTCTAGTTCTAATTTTTCGGCTGCTTGTTTAGCATAATGGACACAGAGACCATACGAAATAACTGTTACATCAGTACCTTCGCGTTTAATATCTGCTTTTCCAATTGGGAGAGTGTAGTCTGTTTCAGGCACTTCTTCTTTTAATAAACGATAAGCACGTTTATGTTCAAAGAATAACACAGGGTCATCGTCTCGAATGGCTGCTTTTAATAATCCTTTAGCATCATAAGGACTTGAAGGCATCACAATTTTTAATCCTGGTTGATTCGCGAAAATAGCCTCAACTGATTGGGAGTGATATAATCCCCCATGGACTCCGGCACCATATGGAGCTCGGATGGTTATAGGGCAATCCCAATCATTATTTGACCGATACCGAATACGGGCAGCTTCAGACATAATTTGATTAACCGCAGGCAAAATGAAATCAGCAAATTGCATTTCTGCAACAGGTCGCATGCCATACATTGCTGCACCAATTCCGACACCTGCAATAGCAGATTCGGCAAGAGGTGTATCAATCACTCGTTCTTCACCAAATTGATCATAGAGACCTGCTGTTGCTAGGAATACACCGCCTTTTTTCCCCACATCTTCACCAAGTACAAACACTTTTTCATTTTGTTCCATTTCTTCTTTTAAAGCTTGGTTAACTGCCTGGATATACGTCAATACAGCCATTAGTGATCCTCCTTTTGACCATAAACATGATTGCTGAGTGTGGAAACATCTGCATACGGTGCATTCTCAGCATATTCTGTCGCATCATTGATTTCTTGTTTGATTGTCGTTTCTAGTTCCTCATTTAAGGCGTCAGTTAAATAACCTTTATCCATAAGAAACTGTTTGAAACGTACTATACCATCTTTTGATTTTTCACTCGATACTTCGTCTTTTGTTCGGTATGTCGAATCGTCATCATCACTTGAGTGAGGAGTTAAACGATAGGACACTGCTTCAATTAATGTTGGTCCTTCCCCATTTAAAGCTCGTTCATGTGCTTCTTTTACTGCTTTATATACCTCGAATGCTTCATTTCCATCGACTTTAATACCTTTCATACCATAGCCAATTGCTCGATCTGCAATATTCTCGCAAGCTACTTGTTTACTTAAAGGTACACTAATGGCATATTTGTTATTTTCCACCATGAAAATAACAGGTAATTTATGAACACCAGCGAAATTCAATCCTTCATGAAAATCGCCTTGATTCGAAGAACCTTCTCCCAATGTTACAAAAGAAACGGCAGATTTTTTTTCCATTTTTGTAGCTAAAGCAAAACCTACAGCATGTGGTACTTGAGTCGTTACCGGGGAAGATCCTGTTACAATACGATTTTTCTTCTGACCAAAGTGACTTGGCATTTGTCGACCACCAGAGTTTGGATCTTCACCTTTAGCATAAGCTTGTAAGAAAATTTCTCTTGTTGTCATACCGAAATGGAGGACAACACCTAGATCACGGTAGTATGGTAATACGTAATCCTTCTCTTTATTCAATGCAAAAGATGCCGCTATCTGCAATACTTCTTGACCTTGGCAGGATACAACAAAAGGAATACTACCTGACCGATTTAATAACCACATTCTTTCATCGATTCTTCTTGCTAATAACATTTCGCGATACATTGCTAGTAAAGTTTCTTTGTCAGTTTCTAAAGCGTACGTTTGATTAACCATGTATTTTCCTCCCCTCGACTGCCAGTGCAGCCTCTCCTATAATTTCACTTAAAGATGGATGCGGATAAATTACTTCAGATAATTCTAAAGCTGAGCTGTCAAAATATTTTGCGGTACTTGCTTGTCCAATCAATTCTGTTACATGAGCACCAATCATGTGAATGCCTAATATATCATTCGTTTGCTTATCTATAATTATTTTTGTAAAACCCTCAGTTTGGCCATTCACATGTGCTTTTCCTATCGCTTGAAGAGATACTTTCTCCAGACGATAGTCATAACCTTTTTGTTTCACTTCTTCCTCTGTAAAGCCAATCATTGCAATCTCCGGATTTCCATAGATACACGATGGAATTTCCTGTTGACTTAATTGACTGCTACCTAATCCTGCAATGTGTTCAACTGCCTTCTTTCCTTCGTAAGTCGCAACATGTGCAAGTTGTTGGCCGCCATTCACATCACCAATCGCATAAATGTGACTTTCCTTTGTTTGAAAATGCTCATTCACCTGAATGAATCCTTTCTGATCAAATTGGATATCTGTATTTTCTATTCCGATTTTGTTAGTATTTGCATGTCTTCCTACTGCAATCAGTAATTTTTCGGCTGAGATATTATGTATTTCATGCTGTTTTTGATATGTTACTTGTATTTCAGACCCTTTTTCAACAGAAGCAGAATCTATTTTGGCTTGTTCAAGGATAGTAATTCCTTTCTTTGTTAGTATTCGTTTTAATTGTTTGACGATATCATGATCAAATGGTGAAAGTATTTGGTCTTGTGCTTCCAAGATTGTTACTTCTACACCTACATCATGTAAGAAAGAGGCCCATTCCATCCCAATTACTCCACCACCTACAATAATGATCGACTTTGGCAATTCGGTCATTTCTACTAAGTCATCTGATGTAACAATATGCGTATGGTCTATTTCCATATTTGGAAGATTACTTGGTGATGAGCCAGTTGCAATGATCACATTTTTAGAAACTAAAATATCATTTTCCTTTTCCTCTTCATATTCTACAGAGATCGACCCAGCGATTGGGGAAAAAATAGATGGACCTAATATACGACCAAAACCCTCATAAACATCTATTTTATTAGTACGTACTAAATGTTCTACACCTTGATGTAATGAGTTGATCACTGCTTTCTTCCGCGCCATTGCTTGTTCGATATTAAATGTTGGAGATGGCGCCTCCACGCCAAAATCAGCAGCATTTTTTACTTGTTGATAAACAGCGGCACTTTTCAATAATGCCTTGGTGGGAATACAACCTTTGTGTAAACAGGTCCCGCCAAGCTTTTGTTTCTCTACAATAGCTGTTGTTAAACCTAATTGGGCTGCTCGAATTGCTGTAACATATCCGCCTGTACCCCCACCAAGAATTACGAGATCATAATTTAATGCCATGTATGCCATTCCTTCCTCTAATTGTATTGCTTTACTTTTTCTATTCCCTTTAAAACTCTTAACGTACCCTGTGCCAGAGCTAACATCACATTTTCTCCAGGGAATATATGGGTATCAGCTATCCAACTTACTTGCTCTATAATTTTTTGGTTAAGATAATCATATTTAGCCAGATCACCTGTTAGAGCAATTGCATTGACGTTACCTGATACCACTGTACTCATCTTGCCAATTTCTTTTGCTACCTGATAGGCTAAAATATCAAAAACATCTTTTACTTTTTCTGGCTGTGATTTCCATAATATATGTAAATCTGCGGTTCTTTCAATATCTAAATATGCTTTTATACCACTTCGATTGATTAGTTGGTATTGTAACTCTTCTTTTGACATTCCTGAGTCGAAGCTTAGTTGTATCAGATCTTTATTAGGAATAGAACCTGCTCGCTCAAATGAAAATGGACCATCTCCATCAAAACCATTATTAACATCAATTACCTGACCGTATTGATGTACACCAACCGTTATGCCTCCGCCCATATGCGCAATCACTAAGCAAAGATCTTGATAGTTAGCGTGCAATTGATTAGCCAGTGACCTTCCTACAGATTTCTGGTTTAGTGCATGAAAAACACTTTTTCGTTTAATGGAAGGTATTCCTGTTTTTTTAGCAATATCCAACATCTCATCCACCACAACAGGATCAACAATATAAGAATTGATATTCCATTCAGCGGCAATATCATAAGCTAATAAGGCACCAAGGTTAGAAACGTGAGTACCATTAATACTATTATTTAAATCTTCTACCATTTGCTCATTTACCAGATAGGTACCTCCTTCAATAGGACGTAATAGCCCACCACTACCACAAACTGCATGGATCGTAGAAATATCGATACCAATTGATTGAATCCTCTGGATAATAGTTTGCTTTCGTTGTTTTCGTTGCACCATTATATTCTTATCCGAATTTAAATCGTTTAAAACGACCAGCTGTTCATATAAACACTCGCCATTTTCGTATAGTGCAACTCTGGTACTTTCCACCAAAGGATTAATAACTAAAATTCGATAAATATTTATTGTCATGGAGCACCTCGCTCAATCTTATATTTATCCATCTTATAATATAAATTTCGAACAGAAACACCTAACGATTTTGCCGTTTTTGTTTTATTAAAAGCATTCTGTTGTAGAGCTAGCATGATATGATTTTTTTCAAATTGATCAATTGCAGTTTGTAATGTCAGATTTGAATTGGCTGTGTGTTCATGATTATTTTCTTTTAAATCAACATTTTTCAACTGATTTTTGGAAATATCATTGGTAAATATATCAGATTGCAACACCAAGTTTTCTAGTGTATTTTCTAATTGAGCAATATTACCAGGCCAATCACATTGTTGCCAATATTCAATAACTTTACTGTCTACTTTAGATATAGTTGTGTGATACTGCCGATTGAGTTTGGCTAATAAAGTATCTACTAACAAATACATATCATCTTTCCTATCTTTTAAAGCTGGTAATGTGATTTGATATCGTTGAATCAAGTCATAAAAAGAATGATCCCAGTACTCCGAAGTTAATGCTAATGAAGTTCCAAAAATCACCCGTATACCCTGACTATTATTAACAAATTCAAGTAATTTCATTTGTTTATCATTTGGTAACTTTTCATTAATATAAAAATAAACCGTCCCGTTTCTTCCAGATCGTAGTAAATATTCTAACTTAGTGTCTAAATCATTTAAAGCAGCTAACGTTGAAAAATTACATCTTAGGAACGGATACGAATACTTTTCACTCAAGGAATGAATCACCCTTGCCAACATATATTTTCCGGTTCCTTTTTCCCCTCGAATCAATATAGGTGTTTCCATCCTTGCATATAGCTTGGCTTGCTCACGTGCAATATTGATTGCTGGTGATTCTCCAATGATATCGTCTATTTGATAGGTTTTCTCTAATTTCCTAATAATTTTTTTGGCAAACTCAAGTTCTTGCTCACTCTCATTTAGCCTACCTGTATTTAAAAACTGCATACAACCGATTAGCTTCCCATTTATCTGGATTGGCTTACTAATTATCTCCATGTGATTGGACATGATGTTATCATCCTGAAATATTTCCTTGATTACTCGTCTGGTTTCCATTGCTGTTTTGGCTAATTTATGTACCCATTTGTCAGCATAGGGACTCACGTTTAGTATTTCATCCCACCAATGTTCACTGATTAACCATTCACTATGATCCACAAGCACAACTCGAAATCTAGCATGGCTATTTAACAATTCCTGTAAAATTCCTTGAAATAAATCAATATCAGTTAAATGACTCACACGCTCATGGAAAGTAGTTAATGGTTCGATCAGAATTATAATTCCTAATAGCTCTCCTTGCTCACTTAAATAAGGACTATAGCGAGTGATAACTTGTTTTCCATTTCTGCTAATCGTATCGTGTGTTTCTATATGATGATGCAGTTGCTTTACGTCTGTTGTTGAGGCATTCTCAAAAAGAGCATCAATAGAAGTATTCAGTATTTCACCATCAAAATCAAACATCTCGTGAGCAACTTGGTTCATATAATTAATTTTATCGTTCTTATTTATTAATATTAAGCCAATTGGTAAGTTATGAAATAAATGATCAGATCTATCCAATATATTTGCAGTTATTTTCATCACACCTTGCATAATTTTTCATACTTCTATCATAAAACTTCTTGCAAAAGTTTGCAAGATATTGATATTTTCTTTTATTGTCGTTTTTTGCTATAATTTAAGTATTTCCAACGTAGTAGGAGGAAGTAATTTGAGAATTATTGCGTTATTACTATTAGTCTTACCTGCTGTATTAGCGACTTATGGGATTAAACTAATGAGGGATGCATTTTTCGGTGAGTTAACTGATATATTTATGCATATTATTATCCAATTTATTGTGGGTCTAGGTCTATTCGCTGGAGGTTTATATTTTATCGGGGGATTTATTCTACACAGAGATCGTAAACGACATTTAATAAAAGGTGGAAAAAATAACAGGTATTCCTAAGGGAGGGATACCTGTTATTTTAGTTCAAGTTTATTCAAAGAATGTATTATATAATGCTTTGACTGATTCATTTACTTTATCTGCCTTAATACCAAACATCATAGAGACCTCTGAAGAACCTTGATTCATCATCTCAATATTGACATTTGCTTTTGTAAAGGCATGTGTTGCTTTATCAGCTAAACCTACCGTACTATCCATACCTTCTCCAACAACCATAATTAAAGCTAAATTTCGGTCTACACTTACGGTATCAGGGTCAAGCTCGTCTTTAATTCGAGCAATCACACGTTCTTCTTTCTCTTTTGTAAGACCTGATCCACGGATAATAACCGAAATATCATCTATACCTGAAGGTGTATGTTCAAAGGAGATGTCTTCATCCTCTAAGATCGTTAATAATTTCCGACCAAAACCTAACTCTCTGTTCATTAAATATTTACTTACATAAATGCTAATAAACCCAGTATCACTAGCAATACCTACAACAGGGTTCGGTTGAGGCTCTTTTTTCGATACGATAATCGTACCTATCCCGTGAGGGTTGTTCGTATTTTTAATACAAACTGGGATATCTGCTTTAAAGGCTGGAATAAGAGCCTCATCATGGAAAACAGAGAAGCCTGCATAAGAAAGTTCTCGCATTTCTTTGTAAGTTAAGGAAGTAATTTCTTTTGGATTATCGACAATCATTGGATTGACACAGTAGACAGAATCAACATCCGTAAAGTTTTCGTAGAGATCTGCTTTTACACCTGCTGCTACAATAGAGCCTGTAATATCAGAGCCGCCACGAGAGAATGTGATTAATTTACCATCTTTTGTATAACCAAAGAAACCTGGGATAACTACTATCTCATCACGTTCTCTTAATTTATATAGTTGATCATAGCTTTCGTCTAAAATTTGTGCACTACCTGGATTGTCACTTACCAATATTCCTGCTTCTTGCGGATTTAAATAAGTTGCCTTTAGTCCTAATGATTGTAGATAAGCACTCAAGACTTTTGCCAATGAATCTTCTCCTGTTGCTTTTAATGCATCCATCTTTAAGGCATCACTCTCTTCAGATGCAAGAATACCTTCTACTCCATCTTTTATTTCTTGGATAATTTTATCTGATATTTTTAGTTCCGTCGTAATTTCCTGAAAGCGATCTAATATTGTCTGTAACTTACTTTTGTAATCTTGTTTATTAAAGTAAGTTTCTCCTAATTCAATAAGCAGATCTGTTACTTTGACGTCATCAGAAAATCTTTTTCCCGGAGCAGATACAACTATTACTTTTCGTTCTTGATCATCTTGAATAATATTTGCTACTTTCTGTAATTGTTCAGCATTAGCTACTGAACTTCCACCAAATTTAGCTACTTTCATGTTTTAACCTCTCCAATATTTATTTTTATGCCAATAAAAATATTATCATACTTTTATCAGAATTGTTAAACAAAAGTAGTACCTAAATGCAAAAATATTGGAGAATTCAATCGCTTATGTGAATGAGATGAATGACATCTTAAAATTCTGGATTAAATCAAAGCATATAAACTGAGACAAGTATTATCCTTCACTGTATTATTTTGTCATAAACATTTGTGTCCAATAATTACCTGATCTTACATAGCCTACTCCTATATGCGTATAGCTGTCATTTAAAATATTTGCTCTGTGGCCACTGGAATTCATCCAAGCTTGTACAACTTGATATGGCGTTTCCTGCCCTTTTGCTATATTTTCTGCTGCTGAACGATAGTTAATCCCAAAATCTCTCATCATATTAAATGGAGATCCATACGTTGGACTTTGATGACTGAAATAATTATTTTGTTGCATATCCTGTGATTTATAACGAGCAACACGAGACAATTGCCAATCTGGTTTTAATGCTGCTAAGCCATTCTTTTCTCGTTCTTGGTTAGTATATTGGATAACTTGATGCTCAATCGATTTTATTTCATCCTTAGTAGGGATTGTTACCCTCTGCTTCGGATAGATTAGATCCGGGTTCTCTATTTGTTCATTAACTTCAATAATTTCAGATAATCCAATTTTATATTGTAAAGAAATCTTCCAAAGACTTTCCCCTTGTTGAACGATATGTGTTGCTGCGAATACAGATTGAAGGGGAAAGAGAAGCAAAAACAATGTTAAGATTATCATCACTAGACGTTTCATATAAAACAACTCCTTAACTATTTGGTCTATTTTTTTACATTCTTAAGGAATTATTCACTCAAATAATTGGAAATACAAAATTGAAAGTGATAAAGTATCTATAGGTTGTAAAGGTTGGAGGGTTGGACTTGAATTGGAGATTCTGGGAGAGTATTACTTATGAAGATTATGTGAATATCGCCATAAGTATAGGCATTATATTCTTTACATTTATATTAAGAAAACTCTTTATTAAATATATCTTCTATTTATTTTTAAAGATAGCTAAAAAAGGAAAAAGCGACTTCTTAAATTATGTTTTAACGTCATTTGAAAAACCCATGCGTTTGTTAATTATTATTATAGGTGTGTATATTGCTATCGGTTATTTTCCATATTTAGATCAAGAAAATGAATTGTTCGGCCAGATAATTAGTGTAAGTTTCATTCTTGTCATAACATGGGGATTGTACAATTTATCCTCTAGTTCTTCACTGCTTTTTATGAAAATAAATGATAGCTTGAATTTTGAAATTGATCAAATTTTAATACCTTTTTTATCGAAAGCCGTACGCGTAATCCTAATTGCCATTAGTTTTAGTATTATTGCGCAGGAATTTGATTATGAGGTGAGTGGCTTTGTTGCTGGACTGGGTCTTGGTGGTTTAGCTTTTGCACTAGCCGCCCAGGAAGTGATTAAGAATTTATTTGGTGGAGTTGTGATTATTACGGAAAAGCCTTTCTCTATTGGTGATTGGATTCAGTCACCTAGTATTGAGGGTACAGTTGAAGATATTAGTTTTCGCAGTACGATCATTCGTACATTTGCTGATTCCCTTATTACTATTCCAAACGCCACATTATCAAATGAACCAATCACGAATTGGAGTCAAATGGGAAAGAGAAGAATATTCTTTAATTTAGGTGTGGAATATGGCACAACAAAAGACAAGCTAGAAAAAGTGATCGAACAAATTAGATCCTATCTAGAAAATAATGAAGATATTCATCCAGAAACCATATTTGTACGTTTTTCCGAGTATAATGACAGTAGCTTGGATATTATGCTTTATTTCTTTACAAACACAATTGATTGGGAAGAATATCTAAAAATAAAAGAAGATGTAAATTTTAAAATTATGGAAATATTAGAAGAGGAAAATGTTTCTGTCGCTTTCCCTTCCCGTTCGCTTTATTTAGATCAGGAAAGCCACGAATTCATGAAAAACTTCCATAAAAACAAAGATCCAGATTCTAACTAGATGAAAACTGGAACTAATGGAAATTCAGACTTACTCTCTTCCATCCTGATGAAAGGTGAGTGCTGTAATACCGCTCCGGCAGAATACTTCGCTTTCCGTGGGCACGGCTTCAGCTAACTTGGTAAAGAAAATCACTTTACCAAGTGGATCTTCAACTCGTGCTGTTCCCACAGGAGTCTCCGCATTCTGCCTACACTAGTAGTGATTCTTTGATTATTGGAAGAATAAAACTCATGGAATTATATTCTATGTTTCCACTTACCTGACCAGAAAACTACTCTAAGCTTCAGAAAAAATGCGATACTCCTGTGGGAAAGGAACAGTCTGAAGAACCCACAGTGAGCGTTCTTTGCTCGTGAGGAGGCTAAAGCGTAGAAAGTGTTTTTCCACAGCGTCGGACTAGCACTCATCTCAAATAGAATGGGAGTAAGAAGCATAAAAGTTAATTCGCAGTTTATGTATTTTGTGATCATTTATTATAATTTAAATAAAGTACCACCCGTTTCAATTTTAGGCAACGGATGGTACTTTTTCTTGTTATTTTATAAATCTTATTTGAATCTTGAGAAGGATTGCCACTTTGGATTTGTGACATGATGCGCTGTGTTCGTTAATTTAGCTTGCGCGATGCTCTAGTCTCAATCGATCTGCAACCATTGCGATAAATTCAGAGTTAGTCGGTTTCGCTTTTGAGACGCTGACTGTGTACCCGAATAAAGAAGATATGGAATCCATATTACCTCTACTCCATGCCACTTCAATCGCATGACGAATAGCTCTTTCTACTCGTGATGCAGTTGTATTGAATTTCGTTGCAATGTCTGGATACAAAACTTTAGTTATCGATCCTAATAATTCAATATCGTTATACACCATTGTAATTGCTTCACGCAAATACATATAACCTTTAATGTGAGCTGGCACACCAATTTCATGTATGATGTGTGTAATATTTGCCTCCAAATCGAACTTTTTGTTTTGACTGCTATTAGAAGATCTCTGATCATTATGTACCGCAGCTTGAATCCCGTGAACTTGCCTTATTTGCTCTGCAAGATGTTCTAAATCAAATGGTTTTAAGATGAAGTAGGACGCACCTAAACCAACCGCTTTTTTAGTTACTTCTTCCTGACCGAATGCAGTAAGCATAATTACATTAATATGCTTTGTGTTTTCATTTCGTTTTAATTTAGAAAGTACTGCTAATCCATCTATATGAGGCATGATAATATCTAACACCACAACATCCGGTTTCAATTCTTCCAAATTATCCAGACATTCCTTACCATTATATGCCTTACCTACTACCTCAATATCGCCCTGATCTAGTAAGTATTCATCCATTAAATCCACAAGCTCTTGATTGTCATCAACTAACATAACCTTTGTCTTTTCCACAAAAAGTCCTCCTTCAATTCTAATGCTCACAATTTTGATCCCACCTAATAAATTCGACAAAAGGAAGAAAAATCCTTCTTATCTTTTCTAAAAAATTTATTTTTCTTTTAAATAATGGAAATGTCGAAAAATCTTTATTTTAGCATAGCAAAATTATTCCAATACATCAATCTTTTTTTAAAAAAGAAAAGCCCGGTTTCTCATTTGATGAAACGGGCTTTGATAATGAATGAATTGATATAAATCCTCTAAGAAAGTGAGGATTGTATCCTAATCGACGTATTTTTCTATTTTTATGACCATATCTTCTTTTGGATTAACTTGCTTTTTTATTCTCTTGCTTGTAAATATTTATCCCTGCTTCATTCAACATCCATTCGATGTGTACACCATACCCGCTAGTTGGATCATTAACAAAAACATGAGTAACCGCGCCAATAATTTTATCATTTTGGATAATTGGGCTACCGCTCATTCCTTGTACTATTCCTCCAGTTGCATCTAATAATCGCTTATCTGTTATTTCTAATATTAACCCTTTGGTTGCAGGAGCTGATTGTTCAACACTGTTAACAATCTCTACATCAAATGCTTCCACTTTTTCCCCATCTATAACGGTTAATATTTGAGCTGGTCCTTCTTCTACTTCATTTGGTAAAGCTATTGGCATCGGTTCTGACCACTTTCCTTTTTCAGGTAGCTCTTTTAATGTACCAAAAATACCGAAAGGTGAATTTTTGGTTATATTACCTAATTGAACATCATTGAATTTAAAATCTGCTCGCTTTTCACCTGGAACTCCATTTTCACCTTTTTTAATATCAGTTATTTCGGAACGGACAATGGATCCATCATTGATTTCTACCGGCTTTCTTGTGTCCATGTCTGAAATAATATGTCCTAACGCACCATATTTTTCTGTATTTGGATCATAAAAAGTCATGGTCCCGATACCCGCAGCTGAATCACGAATGTATAATCCGATACGGTAATCCTCTTCTTTGATATCATATTGAGGTGTTAGATCCGTTTCAATGGTCTGCTTTCCACGTTTAATTTCTACATCTAATGGTTTATTATTCTCACCGGCTTCCTTGACTATCGGTGCTACTTCTTCCATGTCTGAAATGGATTTATCATTGATCGATACGATACTATCTCCGACTTGAATATTTGCCTCTTCACCTGGAGATTTTGTCCCATCATCAGTTGTTACTAAATGGTGTCCAACTACTAATACTCCTTGGGTTTGCAGATTAATTCCTATCGACTGACCACCAGGAATAATACGGAAATCATCATATACTTCGACATTGACTTTTTTTACTGGCACTTGTCCTAAAGTATATGTGACTTCATCACTTCCACTGTCTTCAATTGAATAATTCATTAAATCTGTAGCATAATGAACAGATTCTCCATTCATTGCGGATACCGTGACATTATCACCTAATGTTGGTAATGGAACCGATTCTGACTGAGAAAAGGTTTTAATCTGGTTTGGGATGGAAAGGTATATTTGAAATGGTGAATACCATGGGAGTACAAATAATATGACAAGGAGTATTAATCCTATACTTTTTCTTATATAATCATTTTTCACAACATCGCCCTCCTTGTAGTACAGACTATTTTTGATCTGTATCATTAATTTGACCTTAAGGAGGGCTTTTTAAACCCGTTAAACATAACAAAATCGGGTGAAGTTTTCCACTTGTAGAAATGATTTGCCGGGATATTATTTTTTATGATTCATTTCAATTAATTCTTTTGCATGCGTTCTAGATGTATCTGTTAATTCAGCACCTGTAATCATCTTTCCAATTTCATCAATTCGTTCCTCAAAAGATAATTCTTGGATCGTTGTATGTGTCCTGTTTCCTGTTATAACTTTTTCAATTTTTAATTGTGTATCAGCAATGGAAGCTACCTGAGGTAAATGTGTAATACAAAGGACTTGTGATCCGATTGAAATATTATAAATTTTATCAGCCATTGACTGCGCTACTCGTCCACTAACTCCTGTATCTACTTCATCAAATATAACACTTGTAACTCCTTGATGCTTTGAAAAAATATTTTTTAGTGCTAGCATGATCCTTGACATTTCACCACCTGAAGCAATCCGATCTAGTTCTTTTACGGGTTCCCCGGGATTTGTTGAAATTAAAAATTTCACTTGATCCATCCCATCTTCATGTGGTGTTACTTTTTTCCCTTCAAAAGGTATGCCTTTTTCTTTATTAGGAATGAATACATCGACTTGAAAATCTGTTTTATCTAAATAAAGATCCTTTAGTTCCGTCAAAACTGCTTTTTCTAGTTGTTTAGCAGCTTTTTTTCTATTGTTGTGTAATTCTTTTGCTTCTAACAATAAATCATTTGCTGCTTCCTGTACCATTTCTGCCAAATTTGCAAGATGTTGATCTCGATTTTTTATTTCGTCCAACTCTTCTTCAATTTTAGCACTATATGTCATGATTTCTTCAACATTCTGACCATATTTTCTTTTCAATTGATCAATTTCATGCAACCTTGACTCAATTAATTCTAACCGTCCTGGTTGATAATCCATTTGATCAAGGTGTTGTCTAATTTGATAAGATATTTCTTCAATTAAGTAATAATGGTCAACATATTGTTGATGCAATGTTTGAATTTCTTTATTATGTTCTCCCGCCTCTTCAAGGTTATTAGCAGCATGCGATAACCAATCTAAACCTTTTTGTTCACCATGCAACGCGTTATAGGCATCGTTTAAGTTTTTATGGATCGTTTCAAAATGATGCAATTCATTACGTTCATCAGTTAGAGCTTCATCTTCATTCGGTTGTAAGTTAGCATTTTGAATTTCATTTAATTGAAATTCCAACAAATCCATGCGTTGAGCCAATTCCTGTTCATTTTTATTGTTGGCTTCATATTTATATTTAAGTTCTTTCCACTGCTGATATAACTTTTGATAGTGCTTCTTAAAATGGGCATGCTTGGACTGATAAAAATAATCCAACAACTCCATATGTTTATCCTGATTCAATAATGCTTGTGTTTCGTGTTGGCTATGTATATCTAAGACAGATTGTCCAATTTCCTTCAATATAGCTAAAGTAATCAACTTCCCGTTAATACGGCAAATACTTTTTCCTGAATGGGAAATTGTTCGGTGGAGAACAAGCATATGATCCTCCATTATTTCAATTCCTAATTCCCTTGCCTTTTGATAAACAGGGTGCTCAGTATCATCAATGATAAACAAACCTTCTAATTCTGCCTTTTTTTCGCCGTGTCGAACATATTCAACCGATCCTCTTCCACCAATCAATAGACCCACCGCATCGATGATGATTGATTTACCTGCACCTGTTTCACCAGTTAATACCGTTAGGCCATTTTGAAATGGAATATGAAGTTCATCAATAATAGCAAAATTTTTAATGGATAATTCGGTTAACATATGCTCACCACCTTTATAACATATCTAAAAACTTGTTTTTAAGTTCATCTGCTTCTTCTGCTGTCTTACAAATGATAAGAATAGTATCATCACCACAAATACACCCTACAATTTCTTCCCAACCTAAATTATCAATTAATGCTCCCATTGCCTGAGCGTTCCCTGGTAATGTTTTCATGACAATGAAATGTGTAGCTGTATCTAAACTAATAAACGCATCCATAATAAATCGTTTGAGTTTGTTTAATGGATTAAACTTTTGATCAGCAGGCAAACTATACTTATATTTATCATCTGTAGTAGGAACCTTCACTAAATGTAATTCCTTAATATCACGTGAAATAGTTGCTTGAGTAATGCCATACCCTTGACTTCTAAGTTCCTCAACTAAATCATCTTGTGTTTCAATTTCATTTTCTGTAATGATCTCACGAATTTTAATGTGTCGTTGAGCTTTATTCATGGCTCTTCCTCCTGGTTAATTGTTCATATGAAAATGGACTACTTAACGGTAGTCCAATCGATTCTAGCGATCTAATGCCTGGTGGGATTCTGTTACTACTTTTTCCGATAAAGTCGAAAAGTCGATTTCCTCACTTAACTCGCTATCTGATTTCCCCAATAACCCTAGATATTCAATATTGCCATCACCGCCAGTAATTGGAGAAAATGTCACATCTAATATCTGAAAACCTGTTTCTTCCGCAAAAGACAATATATTTCTTAATACTTGTAAGTGCACGGAAGGATCTCTTACAATCCCTTTCTTACCTACTTGTTCTCTTCCCGCTTCAAATTGAGGTTTGATTAAGATAACGGCTTGACTGTCTAATGATAACAAATGGAAAAGGGGTGGTAGAATTAATCGTAGAGATATGAAAGAAACATCCACTGTAGCAAAATTGGGTGTCTCTTCTGTTAGCATGTCTGGTGTAACGTATCGAAAGTTAGTTCTTTCCATGACAACTACTCTTGGATCATTTCGTAATTTCCAATCTAATTGATTGTAGCCAACATCGATCGCATAACTTAAATGGACACCGTTTTGTAATGCGCAATCGGTAAATCCGCCAGTAGAAGAACCTACATCAACCATGACTTTACCATTTAAATCTAACGAAAAATATTCAATCGCTTTTTCTAATTTTAATCCACCACGTCCTACGTATGGTATCGCCTTTCCTTTTATATCAATCGGTATATCTATGTTCACCTTTGTACCAGGCTTGTCCATGCGTTGTTCTTCAGAGAAGACAAGACCAGCCATGATTGTTCTTTTTGCCTTCTCCCTAGATTCACTCAAGCCACGATCAACTATTAATTGATCTAATCTAATTTTTTTACTCATTCTTCATCATGCCCTTTTTTGCTCATCATTACTTACGGCTAATAATTTTTTTAGTTCTACAACAATTTGCTCTTTTGTCAAATTTATTTCTTCAAGCAATTCTTTCACATTACCGTGCTCAATATACTGATCAGGAATACCCATTCTTTTCATTTGAGGGTGATATCTATTTTCTTCTGCAAACTCTAGAACAGCAGAACCAAATCCACCTTTAAGTACTGCTTCTTCCACAGTTAAGATCGGGATATTTTTACGCATTCTGTCATGCAACATTTGTTCATCTAACGGCTTAATAAACCTTGCGTTAATTACTTCTACATGTATACCTTGTTTTTTCATATATTCACTCGCTGCAAGAGACATGGCAATCGTAGTTCCAAACGTTAAAATAACTGCATCAGTCCCTTGTTTTAACACTTCCCATTTACCAATAGGCAATGTTTTTAACTCTTGATCCATTTCTACACCTAACCCGTTTCCTCTTGGGAAGCGAACAGCAATAGGACCTTCATTATAAGAAATAGCTGTGTTCACCATATGTTGGCACTCATTTTCGTCTTTCGGCATCATAATCACCATATTAGGTAAATGGCGTAAGAAGGCAATATCAAAAACTCCTTGATGCGTTTCACCATCAGCCCCTACTAGTCCTGCACGGTCGATACCAAATGCAACATTCAAGTTTTGGCGACAGACATCATGAACTAATTGATCATACGCTCTTTGTAAGAAGGTAGAATATATCGCAAGAAAAGGCTTCATACCCTGCGTTGCCAGGCCAGCTGATAACGTAGTAGCATGTTGTTCTGCGATTCCTACGTCAAATAAACGATCAGGATATTTTTCCTGAAATTTATCTAACTTTGAGCCAAGTATCATTGCGGGTGTGATCACTGCAAGTCGTTCTTCTTGTCCAGCAATATTTTCTAATGTATCACTTACAACTTGGCTCCAAGCGGGCGCTGCATTAGCAGGCTTAATTTTTTCACCTGAGTCAATTTTATAAGGACCTACACCATGCCATTTATCTTTTTTATCTGATTCAGCAGGGTAATATCCTTTTCCTTTTTGCGTGATAACATGAACAAGTACAGGACCTTGTGTTTTCTTAGCGTATTCAATATTTTCTTCTAAATCTTTAAAATCATGACCGTCAACCGGTCCGAAATAAGTAAAGCCGAATTCTTCAAACAACATACCTGGAACCATAAAATATTTCATACTATCCTTTACTCGTTCTGCTGTTTGAGCGATCATACCACCGACCGCAGGAATTCTTTTTAACAGGATTTCTAATTCATCCTTGACACGATTATACTTTCCGGCACTTCTCATCCTTCCCAATGCATTGTGTAATGCCCCGACATTGCCTGCAATTGACATTTCATTATCATTGAGAATAACCGTGATATTTTTCTTCTCATGACCAATATGATTTAATGCTTCCAACGCCATACCACCTGTTAAAGCACCATCACCTATGATTGGTACAACATAATTACTATCTTTTTTCATATCACGAGCGATCGCCATACCCATAGCTGCTGATAGTGACGTTGAACTATGGCCTGTTTCCCAAACATCATGTTCGCTTTCCGTCATTTTAGGAAAACCACACAGTCCTTTATACTGTCTAAGCGTATCAAATTGGTCTGTACGCCCTGTCAGCATTTTATGAATATAGGATTGGTGTCCGACATCAAAGATTAATTTATCTTCCGGACTATTAAATTGCTTGTGTAACGCGAGTGTCAGTTCTACTACTCCTAGATTAGCGCCTAAATGGCCACCGGTTACGGATAATTTTTTAATCAAAAATTGACGAATTTCACCGGCTAAGACTTCTAGTTCTTCCGCGTTTAATTGTTTTAGAAATGTTGGATTTTTTATCTTGGTTAGATCCATGAAGGAATCCTCCCTACTATTATTCAAGATTCGCCTTATTTATTAGACAATACTTTTATTTTAAATTTTTCTTCTAAAAATGCAATTATTTTACCAACAATAAAAATGATATTGGTTGATGAATGAATGGCTAAAAACTTACCCAATGCCTTTCCACCGACAGTTAAAGCGGCGACAAGGCTTGTAAGAATTACGTTTAAGGATAAATGAAAGGAGGTCCCTTCACCATATCCAAATCCATTCGAAAGTTGCAGTACTACGATAGCAGATGCTGTTCCACTTATTATACCAGAAATATCTCCAATTACATCATTACAAAAGCTGGCAAACCGATCTGCATTTCTGACAATCTGTATCGCTTGTTTGGAACCGCTTACCCTCTCTGCTGCCATTGCATGAAATGGAACTTCATCTGCAGCAGTTGCTGCTATCCCTAGCATATCAAAAAACACGCCTATAAATACAATAATAAATACGATCACTAATCCAATGATCGACATTACTCCACTTAAGATGGATGAAGATACTATTGAAAAAATAGCCGCTAACACAAACGTGATAACGGCAATGCTTAAACTAAATTTCATCGACTTTTGCAGTTGTTGTTTATTCATATAAAAACCTCGTTAATTGGTTACATTATGTATACAGGAATGGAATGGTCATTTTCAAGGTAAAAACTGCGGCTTAGGTCCAGTAGGTTTTCCCAGACAGATACCGAGTGTTGCCACTCTGGCGGTTCCCCTTTAAACCTGTCTTAGCGCAGTCACCCAACGCTAGACTGGATTACCACTCAGTCCGCACTATAATCCCTTTTAAATGTCCTTACTTGGAACAGTCTAGGAGATTTCCTCAACAACCCTTAACCGTTTCCTAGCCTCTTTTGCAGTACGAATTTCATACAGAAAAACATGTCCTTAACTAGTGGCCATCCAGTTAGGAACACTTTGTTACCTGTAATCCCCTTCGCACCACTCAAGGCAGGCTACGCTACAAATAAGGATTCCCTGACCCTTATTACATAGGTTCATACCCCATTCCATACTTCATTCTTGGCTAAGAATAAAATACAGAGATGGGCCTCCGCGGAAGAAGGGTCGTCGCCCACATGCCTTTGTGGATCGCCCTTCAACCTTAACTCCCAGCATCGACCCAAGGCTGGGCGCCTCAAGCCGACACAAGGAACTTCATCGATGTGCCCTTTGGCGGATTTTTAGGCCCGCCTTCAGAAACGGAGGATTGACTAGAATACTGCACCATCCCATTTACATACTTTAAATATAACATGTTTCTTGTATTTTCACAATATTATTACTGGTTTCGCTCGCTTAAATAATGACTTATCAAGGCCAAATCTGTATTTGCTAAACCTACCTCTTTCAAACATCGAACAGCCTCATTAACATATTTAGTTTTATATTGCTTAGCTCCCTCTAATCCTAGAATGCTTGGATAAGTGCTTTTCTCATTATCAATATCACTGCCAACACGCTTACCAATAAGTGTTTGATCACCCTCTATGTCTAAAATATCATCTTGAATTTGAAATATGATGCCAAGATAATCCCCATAATTCTTTAAAATTTCCATTCTTTCTGATGATACACCCGCTAAGAGTCCACCAATTTCTACTGCAAATGAAATAAGTCTTCCTGTTTTCAAATGATGAATTCTTTCCAGCTTTGAAATGGAAATAGTCTGATTTTCTGCTTCCATATCCAAATATTGCCCGGCTACCATTCCTTCTAATCCACTTGCTTTCGATAACTTGGCAACAATGTTAACTTTCTCCTGATCTGTATATAAATCAGTAGTAGTAATAACGTGAAAACTATTCGTGAGTAGACCGTCTCCAGCTAAGATAGCGGTTGCTTCGTCATACTTTTTATGATTAGTTAATTGTCCCCTACGGTACATATCATCATCCATAGAAGGAAGATCATCATGTATCAGGGAGTATGTATGAATCATTTCTAAAGCAACTGCAGCAGGATATACCTTCTGTGGATCTCCACCTAATCCTTGACACGTTAATTTCATCAAAAGCGGACGTAATCTTTTTCCTCCTGCTTGAATGGAATATAGAACAGATTCTCTTAGTCGATTCGGCATATCTAATTCTGAAATGTAAGACGTTAAAGCGGTATTTAATTGTTGTTGTTCTTTATCTAACAAATTTTGTAATGATTGATCCACTTAATTTTCCTCCTGAATTTCAAAGCTCGAACGCTCATTATCCTCACGTAAAATTTCTTTCATTTGTTTCTCGGCATTTACTAATTTATCATGACATATTTTTGATAATTTGGATCCTTCTGCATAATACTCCATCGCCTTTTCTAAAGGAACTTCCCCTTCTTCCATTTTATTGACAATCGTTTCCAATTGTTCTAACGCTTCTTCAAATGATAATTCTTTCTTTTCCTCACTCATTTATTATCTCCCCTTCTAATTTCTTGTGCTCTACATTCTACAAGACCATCTGAAAGTTGGATTGTTAATTGATCATCCATTTCCACCTGATTAACACTTCGAATAATTTCATTTTCCTCAGAATATGTAATCGAATATCCTCTGCTCATAATGCGAGTTGGATTTAATAAGTTAAGCTGTGTTAAGTTCTTACTAAATAGATTTCCCTTCTGATCCACCTGTTGTTTGCTTGCACGATATAACCGCTTTAACAGATCTTGTACATGATCGTTTTGTTTTTCCAGCTGTTTATCGAGATTTAGACGTTGATAACGTTGATCCAAATATTTAAAATAGTCTCTTTTTACTTGAACTGTACGGTGTAATTGTTTCGTCAACTGATCCACTGCTCGGTCAAGTCTTTGTTCTTTTTCTTCTACTAAACGTTCAGGATATTTGAATACATATGAACTCTCCATTGAATCTAACTTTTCACGAGAGCGCTCTATCTTATTCCGAATATTGTTCTCAATAAATTGATTCATTTTCTTAAGTTTATCTAGTAATTCTAGTTGCGATGGCACAGCTAATTCAGCGGCTGCTGTTGGAGTCGGCGCACGTAAATCAGCCACCATATCACTAATCGTTACATCTGTTTCGTGTCCAACAGCTGATATGACGGGAAGTTCTGATTGAAAGATTGCTCTGACAACTTCTTCGTCATTAAAACTCCATAATTCTTCTAACGATCCGCCACCACGACCCACGATAATAAGGTCCAAGCTATCGATTTGATTTGCTTTTTTAATACCGTTTACGATAGAGGCTGGTGCCTGTTTCCCTTGTACTAAAACAGGAATAATTAAGACATTTGCAATAGGATAACGTCTTTCCATCGTTGTTAATATATCACGGATAGCAGCCCCAGTTGGTGAAGTCAATACCGCAATATGCTCAGGGTATTTCGGGAATGTCTTTTTATGTATTGGATCGAAAATTCCTTCCTTAGAGAGCTTTTTCTTTAATTGTTCGAAAGCTAAATGAAGTGCTCCGATTCCGTCTGGCTGTAATTCCTGTATATATAACTGATACTGTCCCTGTGATTCAAAGACACTGACATAACCACTTATTAATACTTTCATGCCATCCTCTGGTCGAAAAGATAGATCTTGATTCTGTCTATGGAACATTACTGCACGAATACTGGCATGATCGTCTTTAATTGTCATATACATATGACCTCTGGTATGGTGCTTAAAATTCGATATTTCACCTCGTAACCAAATGTGATTAAGATGCCTGTCTACGTCAAATTTCTTCTTTATGTATTTTGTTAGTGCAGACACCGATAAATATTTATCTTCCACAACATCATCCCTTTGAATGAATTCTCTTGCAAGAAAAGGTCATTCCAATGATAAGAATGACCTTTTCTTTCCATATTAAAATAACTGAAGCTGTGACACAAGTTAATTCTTATAATAATTCGTTCGCTTTTTTAGCGGATTTAATGGTGTTATGCATTAGCATAGTAATCGTCATTGGTCCAACACCTTTTGGAACTGGAGTGATATAGCTAGCTTTTTCCTTAGCAGAATCAAAGTCAACATCTCCCGTAAGCGAGCCATCCTCAGTTCTATTTACACCCACATCAATAACAATGGCACCATCTTTTATATGATCACCATTGATAAAATGTGCTTTCCCGACAGCAACAATTAAGATGTCAGCAGATGCTATGTATTGTTCCATATTTTTCGTACGTGAATGGCAATAGGTTACTGTTGCATTTTCACTTAAAAGCAATTGTCCTACAGGCTTCCCTACAATATTACTTCTCCCAATTACTACAGCATGCTTTCCTTCTAATGAAATATTTTTTGATTTCATCATTTGAATAATACCATATGGTGTACATGGATAGAAGGTATCTTTTCCAGTCATCATACGACCAATACTTATCGGGTGAAAGCCATCGACATCTTTCTCTGGTGAAATAGCTTCTATGATTACTTCTTCATCGATATGTGCCGGTAAGGGTAACTGAACTAAGATTCCATGGACCGAATCTTTTTTATTTAGTGTATCAATTAAGGATAATAACTCCTCTTGTGTAGTTGAATCTGGTAATTCAATTAATTCTGAGTCAACTCCTACATAATTAGACGCTTTTTGCTTTCCTTTTACGTATGATTTCGAGGCAGGATCATCACCGATCAAGACTACAGTCAACCCTGGAATAATTCCTTTACTATGAAGACCGATTACTTCTTCCTTCATTTCATCTCTTAATGATTGTGCTAACTCACTGCCGTAAATAACTTCTGCAGACACAAAATCTCCCCCTTATTTTATCATTTTTGATAATACACCATTGATAAACTTACCTGATTTTTCATCACCGAAAACATGAGCAATCTCAATTGCTTCATTGATTACTACACTTTCGGGGGCATCTTTCATATAAAATAATTCGTAAACGGCCATACGAAGTAGCGTTCTCTCTACTATGGCTACTCTTTCTAGTGACCATTTTTCTAAATGTCCTTTGATTTTTTCGTCAATTTCTTGTTTATTTGCAGCAACACCATTCACAAGGTCCAAAATAAACGAATCATGTTCATTCTCATCTAATGTATGTTCAATGGTAGTTGCTAAATCATATTCCTCTGTGTCCAACGAAAATAAAATTTGTAATGATTTCTCACGTGCAGTTCTTCGTTTCATGTACTTCTACTTCTCCTTATCACGGTCATATTCTTCACTTTCAAATGATACCATGTTATCTTTTGGAATGCCATTAAATATTATCATCCCTCGACAAAAAAAATTGATACCATCAAGATAAGGTGATTACTTATTTGGAACATTGTGAAAAGGAATAAAAGTCCTTACAGATTAATCTGTAGGACTTTTATTCCTTTAATATTGCTCTTCTTTTTCATCATTTACATGTTCCATTTGAACGCCAACAACATGCACATTAATTTCTTTAATTTGAATGGCAGTCATATTTTCTATTGCTTGCCTTACATTCAATTGGATTTTTTCAGCGACAGTAGGAACAGAATGGCCATAATCGACAACGATGTAAACATCAATAGACACAGTGTCTTCTTTGAGCTCTACTTTAATTCCTTTACCATGTGCTTTCTTCCCTAATCGTTCTGCTACTCCTGTTGCAAAGTTACCTCTCATGCTAGATACACCTGATACTTCAGTAGTTGCAATACCTGCAATCACCTCTAATACATCTGGTGCAATTTCTACTTTTCCTAAAGGAGTAGATTCACTCACGTTAAGTAATTGGTTTTCAGGCATGATAAACACCCCTTTTGACTAAAATTAGTCTTACTCATCTTCCATTATACTATATTTCTCTAAAAAACTTGTATTAAAATCACCATCGACAAACACAGGGTGTACCATCATTTTTCGATGGAATGGGATTGTAGTATAAACACCTTCTACGGCAAATTCATCCAGTGCTCGTTTCATTCGATCAACCGCTTCTTTTCTTGTTTTACCATAGGTAATTAATTTTGCAATCATCGAATCGTAATATGGCGGAATTTGATAGCCAGGATATGCTGCTGAATCGACCCTTACGCCTAAACCACCAGGTGGTAAATACATTTCTATCTTACCTGCTGACGGCATAAAATCTTTTTCAGGGTTTTCTGCATTGATGCGGCACTCCATCGCCCAACCATTAAATGTAATATCTTCCTGTTTATAGTTTAATTTGTCATTATTGGCGATGTTGATTTGTTCCTTGATTAAATCTACACCTGTAACCATTTCAGTAACGGGATGCTCTACTTGGATACGAGTATTCATTTCCATAAAATAAAACTTATTTTCTTTTTGATCGAAAATAAACTCAATTGTTCCTGCACCAGAGTATTGCACAGCTTTTGCAGCCTTAACTGCAGCTTCACCCATCGTCTTACGCATATCTTCATCAATTGCAGGAGATGGTGTTTCTTCAATTAATTTTTGTAACCTTCTTTGTACAGTACAATCGCGTTCTCCAAGGTGTATTACATTGCCATGATTATCTGCTAGAACCTGGATTTCTACATGACGGAAATCTTCGATGAATTTTTCTAAATACACGCCTGGGTTACCAAATGCTTTTTCTGCTTCATTTTGGGTTACACGGATACCTTTTGTTAATTCTTCCTCTGTACGGGCAACACGAATACCTTTACCCCCGCCACCAGCAGTTGCTTTAATAATAACAGGAAAACCTATTTCTTTGGCCACCTTAAGTCCTTCTTCTTCATCCTCAATGATACCATTTGAACCCGGTACTACTGGCACACCAGCTTCTCTCATAGTTTCTCTTGCTACATCTTTTGTACCCATTTTTTGAATAGCATAGGCACTAGGACCAACGAATGTTATATTACACGCATCACAGATCTCAGCAAAATCTGCATTCTCTGATAAGAATCCGTAACCAGGATGAATTGCATCGGTATCAGTTAATGTTGCAACACTCATAATATTAGTAAAGTTTAAATAACTGTCCGTGCTTAATTTCGGTCCAATACAATAAGCTTCATCCGCTAACTGTACATGCAATGCATCACTATCAGCTTCTGAGTATACTGCTACCGTGTCTATTCCCATTTCTTTTGCAGATCGGATAATTCTGACTGCTATTTCTCCACGGTTAGCAATTAACAGTTTCTTAATCACAATGTCATCCCCTTATGCCTTCTTAATTCGGAATAATGGTTGTCCATATTCCACTAATTCACCATTTTCTGCTAATATTTCTGTTATCGTTCCTGTTACATCTGCTTCAATTTCATTAAATAATTTCATCGCTTCTACGATACATACAATGGTATCATCACTTACTTGATCACCAACTTGAACATATACTGGTTTATCTGGTGATGGTGAACTATAGAAAGTTCCTACCATAGGTGAGACAATTTCGTGATCATAATCCGCTTTTGCTTGTGGTTCTTCATTTGATTCAGTTTCTTCAGTTGGAATTTCTGATTTTGCTGTTGCTTCCACTTTTGCTTGTGGTACTGTTTCTTCCGAATGTACTACAGGTTGTGGAGCTACATGTGTTGTAGTAACACCTGTATTTTTCTTCAGTTTAATTTTACCACCATTAGCCTCGTAAGTGAATTCTTCAATAGTCGATTGATCTAATTTGTCAATTAATTGATTGATTTCTTGTATTGTTAACATTTTTGCACCCCTTCAACATTTGTTCCAATTAATAACAGGTACTAATAACTCCTTATAACATTTTACGCAATAGATATAAAAACTGCAACCTTTGAAGTAAAAATAAAAAAAGTCCTCGAGAAGTCTCAAGGACAAGTCAAAATATATTGAAACGAAAAATGTTAGAATTAACTTGGCTTATAGCTAACATCAATTTTTATTTCCCCAAATTCATCTTTTGCATGTTGAATTATCTCATTTGCTTCTGTCGTTGAAAGGCTGTCAGCTTGAACTGTGATCACGACATTATTGTCTGATACATTGCGAACAAGCACTTCTTCATAACCATTTAAAGATTTCAATGTGCCCTCCAGAATACTTTCTTTTTTATCTAACGATTCTATTTCTTTCATTGCTTCATAAGCTTCATTCTTCTCGTCTGAACTTGTTTCACTTGAAGCAACAATATCTTCCAGTCTTTCTTTTTCCATACTTCTTTGATTGGAAATTTCCATACGGACTGCTGCGAAATATTGGTCCGAATTAATCGATGATGTATTTAAGTTTTCTGTTTCTTCCATTTCTGTTTCTTCCATTCCTGTTTCTTCTTGCTCCTCTAAAATCGATTCATCCGTTAATTGGTCCACATTGGATGATGATGTCGTTTGATCCTGCTCCTGATCTTCATCAAAATATGCCAAATCTCCTTCAGTTGGTGCATTCAGATAATACACACTTAACACAATCATTAAACTTAACATCGTTAATAACCATACTGTTTGCTTTTTTAACATAGTTTTCCCCTCCTAATAATTCTATGTGTTTTTCGGCATAACCGAAACTCTATGAGCCGGTACATCCAACACTTTGGATACGGCTTCTAATACCCATTTTTTAACTTCCAGGTTGTCCACACCATCCGCAACTACAAGTACACCTCTTACTTGTGGTTTTTTTGTCTGGACTAATAATGGAATTTCTTGTTCGCCCTGACGAATAACAACAACGGTTTGTTCTCTAGTTTCATCATCAATTTTTCTTGTACCACCATTTTGATCTGATTCATTTGTTATTTGTGAACCAATTACTAAATTTTTCTCGTACACTTGTTCATTTGTAGCATCAAGATTGACCATGACCTCTACTCCTGATACACCTGTAATTTTTTCGAGTAATTGGACTAGGTTTGTTTCATATGCTGTCTCTAAATCCCCTATCTTTGAGGTTGCATCAGACACATCTGACTGTTTCCATGTTTCATTTTCTTCATTGCCTGATGATGATTCAATCATTCTTGGAGGATCCGTTAATTGATTATCCGATTGATTGGAGCTGAATACATTACTAATTAACAATATGAAAACTGCTATTAACACGAGCAAAGCAATATACTGCATTTTAGTTGGTTTTTTATCTTTCACTTTTAGATTTGACAAAAACTTTTCCATCCATTTAGGCACCTTATTCCTCCTTCCATCCGATATGAATTATATCTCCCTCAACTCCCCACTGTTCAGCTAAGAAATTTTTTATTTCTGTTATATCCTGTGGTGGAGATTCAGAAGTTTGAGGTAATGAGTCGCCAATTTGTATATTCACCTCTTCAACTCTGGCAGAAGTATCATCCTTTATGGCAAGTTGCACATATATACGCTCTAGCTCATTTTCTTCAGAAGTCGGATGACTCGCCCAATTTACTTCCAGGTCCGCAATTTGATAATTGTACGTTTCTTGCAACTCCTCCTCTACTATATTTTCCATTTGGACAACCATCTCTTCTAATACATATGCAGCTTGTATCTGTTCTATTTCACTTTTCTGCTGATTCATTCCATTTTCTATTTTGGATTCAACCGATGGGTCACTATTTGTCACAATTAGTTGATCCACCATTTTATGAACATCCACATTAAAAATAGAGAGCAATGGTTGCAAAATAATTAAAATAAGTAATAATCCCACTACTAATTTTACATATTGTTTGAGTGTGGAACTGGGAAGAATGAGATCAACTATCATTGCTAGAATCATATAGATAATAATTTGCAATATCCAACCTGATAGGTATTCAATGATTCTCCCCCCCTATCTCACCATCATAGTCAAATTACTGGATATAATAAGAATTACAATAGTAAAGAAAAACATAAATGTAACTAATAATAGCGCTGCAAATAGGTAAAGAATATGTTTCCCAATAATATCCAAACATTCGATTACTGGACCATCACCAATAGGTTGTAAAATGGCTGTAGCTACTTTATACATCAAAGAGATAGTAAAAATCTTGATCGCTGGGAACAATACGATACCAATTAAAATCACTACACCAATCATGCCAATACCATTCTTAATTAAAATGGTTGCACTTAATACAGTATCAGTGGCATCTGTGAAAATCCTACCAATTACCGGGATAAAATTACCGGTTACAAATTTAGCAGTCTTCATCGCAATACCATCTTGAATCGCACTCGCCGCCCCTTGCACTGATATTACACCAAGAAATACCGTCAGAAGGATCCCCATCAAGCTAATCGCTATATTTTTGATTAAATTTGCTAATTTTGTTGCTTTATATTCTGTACTAATAGTACTTACAATTTGAAGAATCGCTGAAATTAAGATTAATGGTATGACAATTTTGGAAATAACAAACACACTAGTGTGAATCAGAAAAATAATGATAGGATGAAAAAAAGATATTGTAACCAGGTGTCCAAGAGAAGCTAATATGCCTAACAACAAAGGCAACAAGGAAATTAAAAAGTTTTGGGCCATTTCCACAGTATCAAGTACATAACTAGATGCCAGTTGAAAGCTTTTCAAAGCTATAATAATCAGCATTGTATATACAATCGCGTATGCCACTTTACTAACGACTTGTTTTTCAAAAGCATTTTGAATGGTTTGTAAAACCAAACAAAATAATGTTAGCAACATTAATGTCGCCAGTAACTTTCCATTCTCTACAATCTCATAAAAGAAGAAGCGGAGAAATCCTTCTAACCATTCTTTGATTGAGAGACTTCCCTCTCCTTTTACTATGGACCATATATTTTCTTTATTAAGTTCTGGAAGTGCATCTTGATATTCATCTCCTAAATAATCCCAATAACCCTCTAATTCACTCCCTTCAATCATCTGTTGGTAGGCATCTGTTTGATGGGTGACATCAGCTGTAAGTTGTATTGGAATAATAAAAAAGAAAAGTGCAATAATGAAACTAAGTTTTCTAGTAAATCCCATGTATATCCTTCCTAACTATGTGATCGGGAAAATATTTATTATCGTTTCAATTAATGATTTGAATATTGGAATAGCTAAAATGAGGATAAACACTTTTCCTATCATTTCAATTTTGACGGCTACCGATTCTAAACCAGCATCTTTCACAATGTTTGCTCCAATTTCTGTAATATAAGATATCCCAATGATTTGAAGTATCGTCTTTATATATACTTCATTAATATTTGCCTGATCACCTAAATAAGTAATGAGATGAAGAATTTCTTGCACATACTGAATGACAAAAATGAAAAAATAGAGAACGGTTAGAACAATAATTAGAAAAGCAATACTGGGCTGCTTGTCCTTTAACAATAAAAATAGTACGGATGCTATAATTCCTACACTGATTACTTCAAAGATTTCCATAAACCATTATCCTTTTAGAAAAAATACAGCTCTAATCTGCTGGAATAGATCCGAAATACTGTTAAGCACAAATAATAGAACGATAATAAAACCAACCAAACTTACAAATTGAGCATACTCTTCTTTCCCCATTTGCTTTAATATAGTATGAATCATCGCAACGATAATTCCGATGCCTGCAATTTGAAATAAAACACTTGTATCTCCAATCACGTGATATCTCCTCTCTATAGCAAGAGTAAAACGATAAATGTACCAACCAGAAATCCAACACTTCTTGACATTTTTCCATAGCGATGATTCTTTTCTTCTGCCTCTGTCAGCTTTCTCTCTAAATGGTTAATCGTTAAACGAATATATTTTTGTTGCTGAATAACATCATGCTGTCCCAATGTTCTGCCAAATTGTTGAAGAATTTCTTTGTCTTCTAATTGGAGCGGATGTTTGTGATAAAACTTATCCACGTGCCTTTCCCAAATTGGAAAAAGTTGCTCTTTATCTTGCTGAATATCTTCTGCAATATTCTTAAAAAGAGTAGAAATCGGGTTTGGAATTTGTTCTGCTACAATAGTTAAAGACTCCTTAATTGTTGCCTGGCTATAAACAATTTCAGCCTCTAGTATTTGTAATGCATTTTTGAATAATCTTATGAATCTGGGACGATTAGCAAGGTTTTTGGCATACTCATGTCCTATCCAAGTTAAAGATCCTATGATGAACAAACATGCCAGAAGTTTGATCATAGCATCACACTTCTTTGATAAAGAGGTTGTCCTTTATCATTTAAAATTTCTGTTACTTCTCCAGCCTGATTCTGGTTCGAAAGGACAACAAATCTCTGAAATATGTTTTTTTGGAGTATCTTTTGAATCGTTGGTCGTTGGCTAATATCAGACAATGATCTTCCATGGGCGGTACAGACTAGTTGAACACCTGCATGGATGACTTCATCAATTGCTTCTGCATCCCGCTCACTTCCAATCTCATCAACAATAATGACATCAGGTGACATGGAACGAACAAACATCATCATCCCTTCCGCCTTTGGACAACGATCTAATACATCAATTCTTGGTGCTAATAAATGTTGTGGGACACCATTAATAGAAGCACATATTTCAGACCGCTCATCGACAATAGCAGTTTTTAGTTCCAGCTTCGAACTAGCACTTGCACAATAATTGGCAAGATCTCTTAAAAATGTAGTTTTACCTGATTGCGGAGGACCTATGATTAATGTGTTTTGAATGGTATCTGTCATAAGATAAGATAGATAAGGCTGAATAATGCCGAATTGAGGTTTAGCAATCCTAATATTAAAGGAACTTACGTGATGTATCGCCTTTACTTGTTTATTTTCTAATATAACAGAACCCGAAATACCAATTCGGTGACCACCTTGTATTGTAATAAATCCATGTCTTAACTCTTCTTCTAGTCGATATAAAGAAAAGTCACTTATTTTGTTTAGAAACATTTTTGCATCTGATTGACTGAAAAATGTCTGTTTTAACCACGTTACATGTCTGCCATCATTTAATTCAATTGGTTGATTCACCCTTAGTCTAATCTCCTGTATATCTATATCTTCCTTTACCAGGAAAAAGTCAATTTGTTCAGAGATATGGTTGGGAAGTATTTTCAAAACGCTATCCATAAACATTGCCTCTTTTCCATAAGCTATTTCTATAAACATTCTATGCGAGACACTAATAGATATAACCAAAGATAGATAAGAGCATATGAAAAACTTGGCCAATTACCAAGTCCTTCAAGCAAAAACCTTTATACCATGGCCTATAAAAAAGCAAAAGAACCGAACACAAATCCCCCGTCCCCGTTTCTTTCATATGAAGTATTAGTAGATAACAATTGCGAACTAATGGAGATTTTCAGAGTGGGGTTTTCTTCCATTCATTACATAGAGATTGCTTGAATACCGCTCCGGCAGAATACTGAGCTTTCCAAAGGCTCAGCTTCGTAGACACACACAAAGCTTCCTCGGTGCAAGGGAGCTAGAGTTATTTCAAGAATTCCCTAGCTGAAGCGTTCCCCGACGGCATAGAAAACACTAAGAAAGCTGTGCTTGAGTAGATGTTGCACATATGCCCTTGGGTGAAAGGGAGCGGGTGTATTTTTCCACAGCGACGAATCTAAATTCAACTCCAAAAGATTGGAAGAAAGCAAATTATTATGAAGTTATGTCGCAGTTTATGTATTATGAACTTTGTTGTGTGTTTATTAGATAGTTGTAAAAAAGGGGCGTCTGTACAAAAAGAAAACTACTAAGTGATGTCACTTAGTAGTTTTTCTTTCTATCGTATATTAAGCCCGAGAGACGTATTTACCGTCTGAAGTGGAGATTACTAGTACATCTCCTTCATTAACAAAGAAAGGAACTTGAACGGATAATCCTGTTTCTAGTGTTGCCGGTTTGGTTCCTCCACTTGCTGTATCACCTTTAATTCCAGGTTCTGTTTCTGTGACAGTAAGTTCTACGTTATTAGGTAAGTCTACCCCGATAGTTTCTCCTTCATATGTTAAAATATTTACTTCCATATTTTCTTTAATAAATTGTAGTTCTCGTTCAATCTGGTTTGCTTGTAGCTCTGTTTGTTCGAATGAATTGGTATCCATAAATGTGTGAGCATCACCAGAAGCATATAAGTACTGCATTTTACGATTTTCAATATGTGCTCTGTTTACTTTTTCCCCACCACGGAATGTTTTTTCCTGGATATTACCACTACGGAGGTTACGTAATTTGGAACGAACAAATGCAGCACCTTTACCTGGTTTGACATGTTGGAATTCCATCACTTGCCAAATACCTCCATCTACTTCGATTGTTAAACCTGTTTTAAAATCATTTACTGAAATCATCTTATTCCTCCTCTAAAATGTTTACGATACTGGTAAGCGAATTAAGTCCTTCGGTGAATGCGTCAATCGCTCATTGCCATCTTCCGTTATTAAAATGTCATCTTCAATTCGGCATCCCCCAACGTTTGGAACATAGATACCTGGTTCAACAGTTACTACCATGCCTGGTTCAAGCACTGCATCAGAGCGAAATGATAAACCTGGCATTTCGTGTACATCTAATCCCAGTCCATGACCTGTTGAGTGACCAAAGTATTTACCGTAGCCTTTATGATCAATATGGTCTCTTGTTAAAGCATCAGCTTTTTTTGCAGTTATTCCCGCCTTTATTCCTTCTAGACCTTTTAACTGTGCTTGAAGAACTGTATTATAGATTGTCTCTAATTCTTCTGATATATCGCCAACAGCTAGCGTTCTCGTAATATCTGAGGCATACCCTTTATACAGCGCACCAAAATCCAATGTTACTAATTCGCCTGACTGAATTTCTTTTGATGATGCTACACCATGCGGTAATGCAGAACGGTAACCGGAGGCTACAATAATATCAAAGCTTGATGAAGTAGCACCTTGCTTTCTCATAAAGAATTCTAATTCATTGGATATGTCGATCTCTTTTATTCCCGGTTTTATGTAATCTAAAATATGGTCAAACGCATCATCGGCAATTTTACAAGCATCTTTAATTATATTAAGCTCATCTTGATCTTTAATCAAGCGTAATTTCTCAATTAGTCCATCTGAGGGAATCAATTTTGCTTTTACTGATTTATTATATTTTTCATATAGACCGTAAGTCAGATCATTCTTTTCAAATCCAACCGATTCAATCTGCAGTAACTCTATTAATTCCGCGATTTTGTCTTGAATCGGTCCTTTATGTTCTTTAATATCAAATCCTTTTACTTGTTCACTCGCTTGCTCAGTGTAGCGGAAATCGGTAACAAAGAACGCATCTTTATTAGTAACAAGTGCTACACCCGCCGTACCCGTGAAACCAGTAAGGTATTGTCTGTTAATCGAACTGGTGATTAATAATCCATCCATTTTTTCTTGTTTAATTAAGTTTCTTAGTTTCTCAAGACGTTTCATCCTAAACTCCCCTTTCTCAAAGATTACTTTCTAAAAAATATAGCGCTGCTAATCGATATCCTGTTGAACCTAGGCCCACAATTTGTCCGCTACAAACTGGAGCTAACATGGAAGTATGACGAAATGACTCTCTTTTATGTACATTAGATATGTGTACCTCAATAACTGGAACAGTAACAGAGCTAATCGCATCTCTTAATGCAATACTTGTATGTGTATATGCCCCAGGATTAAATATAATTCCATGATATTTTCCTTCTGCTTCATGGATCCAGTCAATTAACTCTCCCTCGTGATTAGACTGCTTGGCATCTAATTGATATTGATACGGTTCCAGCACATTCCGTACATTTTTCTCAATATCCTGTAATGTCTCACTGCCGTATACTTCAGGTTCTCTTTTACCTAAACGATTTAAATTCGGACCATTTAATAATAGTAAGTTCCCCATTTCCCTCACTCCATCTCCAACAAGCTTTCTTCCTCATATTAACATAATTAGTTAATTATTTTCATCAATATGTTGCTGATAAGCAAAAGAAATAGAATACCCGATAAATACACTATATAAAATAAATAAGCAAACAGTAGTCACTACTGTATCACTATCTAACATATAAAAGGGTGGTATGTTCGTGAAAATCGGTTCAAATAACCAAAAAACAATAAACCATAAGACAATTCCAGTCAATATGCCCGGTAATATTCCTGGGAACTTTTTTAAGATAATATAATATAGAAATGCTAAACCTATGGATAATAAACTTATAATTAATATAGAAATAACTTCCCCTAACCATTGATCAGACCATGTTGTTTGCAACCATGAACGTAACACAAAACTTTTTGGAGTTACCTTGGTAAAATTAAAATATCCGGCTAACGCCGCTATCGTCCCCCAAATAAGCCCAGCAAAAAACCCGATACTAATTGTTTTGGGAATTAATGAAGTTTTATCCTTTTGATTTCCTCTATTATTCACACGTCTCAATATTATCACCTCAAAAATAGGCTAACCAAAATCAATTTTTTCATGCTAAATGTACTTTTAGATCTAGTTATTTTGCTTTTTTTTTAATACAATAAAAGAAAGCGCTTTAATTTCATTGATAAAGTATTTAAAAAAATTTTGTATAAAATCCAACAAATAACGGGTATAACTATAGAAAGGACTTTAATTCGTGTATACTTTAATATAAAGGAGGACGTTTAAATGAATCGAAACATAGGTTCTATCGCTGTGTATGCTTTAATCGGTTTAGCTGTGTTCGGTTTTATCTCTTTCTTAATCACAGACACACTCGGTTTACTTAAATTTCTATTTATATCCTTGGTAATTGGTGCAGCGGTTTTTGGTTTAGTGTATTTCTTCTTTCTAAGAAGACGAACACCAAATGAACTAAGAAAATACCGGAAAGCTGTGAAACAATCGAAACAAAAATATAAATACCAACAGAAAAATAATCGTATGCAACCTAGTCCAGTCAAACATAATGTAGTGACCAAGAAATCTACACGACCTTTAAAAACTAGAAAGAATCACACGCACCTGAGGGTCATTGAGGGAAATAAACAAAAGAAAAAGAACAGAGCGTCATTATAACACGCTCTGTTCTTTTTATATTGACCACTTAGATAAAAATTGCAAAGTCCGTTGATAACCTAATTCCATTAATTCATGTTTTTTTTTCAATGAAATATTAAAATCTGTAGCACTGACATCGTCAATAGGAAAAAATAAAATATCTTTCGCTACATTTTCTTCAATATATCTCGTATCATAGGCTTTTCTCATCGTCCCTATAACTGCCTTTAACATATCAATAGAATTTTTAATTTTTTGATTATAATAATATTGTGCAGGATCTGTTAATTGCATTCCTAATATCGGACGTTCGCGTTTATTATTACCTCTTTCAAATAACCATAATGGGAAATTACTTAAAATCATGCCATCGACAATAATGCTTCTTTGTCTTGTTAGAGGATTTATAATTTTAGAAGGGCGGAAAAAATAAGGGATGGAGATACTGCTACGGACTGCTCTTGCGATGGGAAAATAACTTGGTTCAATATGATAATTTTTCATTAGATCATCCGGAAAGACCACAACACGATTTAACGTTAAATCTGCTGCAACAATCTTTAGTTTTTCAGCCGGCAGATCTGAGAAAGAGGTCAATCCTTTATCCTGCAGTTTTTCATTCAACCAATCTTCAAAATAATTACCTCGATATAATCCCATGGTGTTATATAATGTTAGCCATTTTAAAAAAGGGATCATACTACTCCATTTCGATTGATCAAGGAAATTATCAAGTGGTAACTCTAAAAAAATATCTTTCATTTCTTTTGCTGTATAACCAGCCGCAATAAACGTTGCCAATAGGGCTCCAGCAGATGTACCAGCTACTCTTTCAAACTGTATATTCTTTTCTTCAAATGCCTGGAACGCACCTAAAAATGCAAAAGCTTTAACACCCCCACCTGAGAAAACCCCGTCAATTTTCATGATATCACCCTATCTAACTGGTATCACATTATATATATACATCTGTACCAGTAGATAGAACTTGTTAAGCTAATCCTTTTTAGACTGGAAATCCTTTAACTCGCTGACGCGTTCAGGATCTTCTAAAAATTGCACAACATTACCAATACGATCAATGGAATTCCAACTCAGATGATGTTCTATTCCTTCAACATCAGTGTAAATATTCTCTTCGTCAACACCAATAATCCTTAGAAATTTCTCCAATAATTCATGACGATATACTAATCTTTCTCCTACTTTTTTGCCTTTCGAAGTTAAGATAAGTCCTTGGTACTTTTCATAATTTAAATAGTCATCCCTGTCTAATTTTTGTACCATTTTCGTCACAGATGACGGTTGTACTTGCAAAGCTTCAGCTATCGCCGATACTCTTGCATATCCTTTAGTTTCCATTAAGATATAAATTTGTTCTATGTAATCTTCCATTGTAGGTGTAGGCATATACATCCTCCATTACTATATATATTATGTAAATAAAAGCATACAATAGAATGACAGGTGAGACAAGATATCTTTCTTAAAATCCAACTTTCAAAATTTTTTTCTTTATTTCATACTATTAAATGGTATAATCCTTTTTAGAGGATTTAATAGAAAAACATTGGGGGATTCAAAAAAATGACAGAATTATACATTCTAATTGGTATATTAATTGCCTTTATTCTATTCACCGTATACCGTTATTTTAAACAAAAAAAAATACTAAAAGCCCTAACGGATAAAGAATTTCGTGAAGGATATCGTAAAGCTCAGCTTATAGATGTAAGAGAACCGAAGGAATATGATGGTGGTCACATTCTTGGTGCCAGAAACATTCCGTTAACGCAATTAAAACAACGTTTAACAGAATTGAGAAAAGATAAACCTGTTTATCTTTATTGCCAGAATGGTTCACGCTCCATGAGAGCGGCATTAATCCTGGATAAACAAGGATATAAAGACCTCTATCAATTACAGGGCGGATACAAAAAATGGACAGGCAAAATTAAGAAAACCAAAAGATTGGATTATTAAGCAAAAGTCGAGTGCTAAACTCGGCTTTTTTTATTTCTTAATCATATAATTGAATTATATCTTATATTACAAATTAATATTTACTAACTTCTATCTTTTTTGGGCGAGAAGACCCCACTGAGGGAAGTCTCACTTTATATTCAATTATGAAGAGGGTGCTTATAACCGTAATTTTACTTAATAAGAGTAATTCCTTTCATTCGAAATGTATAACTCTGGCTAATCTGTCCACAATAACAATACAAAATGTATTAATGATAGGATGGGTGTTATGAGTATACCAATTACAAGAGATGAAACATTTATACATGAGTATGAAGAAGCAATCAAAACCCCGTCTCAGTTAGCAGATTGGCAATTATTTAAGCAATCTTATCAAATTGCAGAAACCATGAAAGTACCTAGTTTCAAAGATCTTGTTGCACCACAGTTTTTACCACATTTAGAATTTTTGCCTCATCAAGTAAAATGCGCAGAAAAAGTAATTCAACATATGAACGGTAGAGCCTTGTTAGCAGACGAAGTAGGCCTAGGGAAAACTATTGAAGCTGGCTTGGTTTTGAAAGAATATATGTTAAGAGGTTTAGTTCAAAAAGTACTTATTTTAGTCCCTGCTTCACTAGTTAATCAATGGGCATTGGAATTAAATCAGAAATTTCTAATCCCAGCAGTTACATCAGGTAAACGAGTCGACTGGCAAAATACTAACATCCTTATTAGTACTTTAGATACTGCAAAATCAGCTAGGCATCGCCAAACAATTCTTGAACAGGACTATGACTTTGTTATTGTCGATGAAGCACATAAATTAAAAAACCATAAAACGAAAAATTTCCAATTTGTACAACAACTATCTAAAAAATATTGCTTGTTATTAACTGCTACACCTGTTCAAAATAAATTAACCGATATCTTTAATTTAATCAGTCTATTAAAACCTGGTTATCTTGGAACTTATGAAGATTTCATCAAACAATACCGTGAACAAAAAAGAAATGTGGATGAAGATCCTTATTTAAAGCAATTAATTAGTAAAGTAATGGTCCGTAATCGTAGATCTGATACTGGAGTTCATTGGACCAAACGTGAAATTGAAACCATTTGGGTGCCTTTTACAGACCAAGAGTTGGATACTTATCACCAAGTTGAAAGTTTCTTTAAACAGAACACTGGTATATCTTCCATCACCTATGTACGGGAATTCTGCAGTTCTCGAGAAGCATGTTACCTATCTATAAAAAAATGGATTCAGCAACAAGAAAACGTTGACCTTCCTAAAACAAAAGAATTATTATCATCCATTGAGCAGCTGCCACATCACGCTAAAGCATTAAAATTAGTAGAGTTAATCAAATCATCAGATGAAAAATTTATTGTATTTACAGAATATCGAGCTACCCAGATATATTTACAGTGGCTCTTACAAAAAGAAAAAATTCCGGTTGTCATCTATCGAGGAGGATTTAAAAAAGGCAAAAAAGATTGGATGCGCCAGTTATTTCAACATCACGCACAAGTAATGATCGCAACAGAAGCTGCCGGCGAAGGAATTAATCTTCAATTTTGCCATCGTTTAATTAACTATGACTTGCCTTGGAACCCTATGCGTCTGGAACAGAGAATTGGACGAATTCACCGATTCGGCCAGGAAAATGATGTAAAAATATATAATTTCGCCTTAAAAAATACCGTGGAAGAGCATGTAATGAATTTGCTATACAGTAAGATTCAATTATTTGAAAATGTGATCGGCCATCTTGAACAAATTTTAAGTGATTTGAATCTCCCCAATTTAGAAAGAGAAGTGGAACAGATTTTTGAAGAATCGAAATCTGTTGGTGAATCCAAAATAAAATTAAACAACTTAACGTCTGTGATTCAATCCTATCAAGAAGATAACGAAGCCAAGGAGCATTTACAATGATTACTAATTTAAACGACTTCTTACATCAGTACTTCACAATACATGATTGTGAAATTACTACAGAAAACAAAACAGAAATGACGATAAGACTTACTCGTGAACTAGACCAAGTATTAATGAATCGCCCCTTTTATTGGCATTATATGGACAAAATAGGTCGTGAAGGTGAACCGATGTCCTTATATTTGGATACAAGCACGGAGAAAAAAGATAATAATAAAGAATGGATTCATTTTGGAAGTCCTCGGCTTCAGCAAATATTTCATCACATTAAGAATAATGCCCGCTTTACGATTTTATATGAAGAAACCAGTGGTGATAATAAGACCGCATTACACCCATGGTTAGTTACTAATATTATGGTGCATTATTGTGGAAAGCAAAAGAAAGAATCAATACATTCGATGGGGCTTCAATTAATAAACGGTATGATGAAATCAGATATGATGAATCACATGGAAGGATTATCAATGGATCTTAGAATGAGTGATTACAGTTTTACCATATCACCGATCATCAAACCAGCAAGTGGATTTAGAAGGATATTTCACTATTTAGAAAATAATTTACTCGAAGAAGATATGCAGTGGGTAAAAGATTCCAGGAATGCCTTAAATGAGGAAATTCAATTGCTAGACTATTTCTTTCATCAGCAGGAAGAGAATAAAGAAATACTTGAAAAAGAAAAAGAAAGGCTAACTGAACGTTTAGAACCCCGTATCGAAATAGAGATTATTAATGCTGGACTTTTTTATCTAACTGAGGAATCCAGTCGGCATATAATACAATAAGAAAAGGGCTGGGACAGAAGTACTTGTTTCATGACAAAACACGAACATCAAAATTGATGCTCGTGTTTTTGTTCCTTGGAAAAGTATCCTTCTTCCTTGGATAAAGGCATATATCCAAGGAAGAGCGGTAATCGATCCATTTTTCAGTACTCCATCCTCTTTAGTCTTTTCTTTTTTGGATGAATAGTCGAAATGCAAATGGCAGTACACCGAACCACTTATTAGAGTACGCTATATCTTGTTGCTTTCTTTCAATTTTTTGTTTTTTCCGTTCATTTTTCGGTGTATCCATATATTTCACAATTCTTTGTGTCATGTATTTTACATAATCATCGCTGGACAACAGAATCACACCTTTATCATTTTACTGTCATTTTTTCCAGCAACCAATTTTTTATGCATTAATTTTTGAAATAATTTCAGAAGCAATTTCTTCCACACTTTTACCATCTGTATAAATTACGTAATCTGCCACTTCAAGATATTTTGGTAATCGTTCTTCCAGCAATCTTTGTTTATCTCGTGATTTATTGTTCCAAATCGGTCGTGAGACATCATCCATTAATCTTCTTTCTATTTCTTCCCAGGATGTTTGCAGAAAAACAACTGTCCCATTTGTTTGTAACCATTTCCGATTCATTTCTTTTTCTATGATTCCCCCACCTGTAGCAACAATCGTTTTCTCTTGTTTTGTCATATGTAAAATATTGGTCTCGTACTCTCTGAACGTTTCTTCCCCTTTTTCTTTAAAAATCGATGGGATATTCATTTGATAATGTTCCTCAATCATTTGATCTGTATCTTGAACAGGCCATTCTAATCTGGACTGCAGATATGTTGCAATACTTGTTTTTCCACTACCCATAAAACCAACTAAATAAATACTTTTCATATCAATGTCCTCCATATTTTTTTCTGAAAAATTTATTATATTTTGCAGGAATAAACCAATTGATGTCGAATATAAGTTATTGTACCATGATAAAAAATGGAGGTGAATAATTATTTGAATAAAGCTTCAGCTATTTCCAATCGTATTCTTCAAGCTGCGATCGAGGATCACGCTTCAGACATCCACTTTATCCCCCAAACTAATGATATCCAAATCTTTTTTCGGTGTAATGGTAAGCGAATTTTTCATACTTCTTTAACCAAGAAACAATATATGATGATGATTTCTTATTATAAATTCACAGGAAAAATGGATATTGGTGAAAATAGAACTCCACAGCAAGGAGCAATTCACTATCATTACCGGGATCAGACCTATTCATTACGTTTATCTACATTACCTGCTAACAACTTAGAAAGCTTAGCTATTCGTATTTTACCTCAGCAAAACATACATTCCTTAAACCAATTATTTTTGTTTCCACAACAACTCCAAATCATTCAAAGTTGGTTACATTTTCATTCTGGGCTCGTTTTGCTTACCGGTGCAACCGGATCAGGAAAGACAACAACTTTATACGCTATTATTAAAGCATTTATGGAGACTTACCATTATCAGACAATAACATTGGAGGATCCAATTGAAAAACCTTTAGATAATGTGTTGCAAGTGCAAATTAATGAAAAAGCAGGTATGACCTATGATGTGGGATTAAAAGCAGCATTACGACATGATCCGGATATTATTATGGTTGGAGAGATCAGAGATCAAACAACTGCAAAATTTGCTTTTCGTGCTTCGAATACAGGACATTTAGTCTTATCAACATTACATGCCAACAGTGCACAAGGCACTATTCACCGACTGCTTGAAATGGGGATTAAACCAATTGATTTGGAACATAATTTGGTGGCAGTTGCCTCCATTCAATTATTATCTCTTGATTTATGCAAGGTAATTAATCAAAGAGCAGCAATATTAGAAATTTTAGAAGAAAAGCATATTCACCAAATATTAAAGAAAAAATCGTTTGTTGAGCCGATTCGTTTTAATCATTTAAGGAGAAAAGCCTATGCTTATGGTTTCATTAAAGATCTTTAGGTGGAAGCAAAATCTTTCCACACATGATCAATACCAGATACTGAACCGTTTTGAACAACTATTTCACCATGGTTACAGCCTTAATGATGCGTTGGATGTTTTAATGTGGGATAACCAATACACAGTAGTAGTGACTACGCTTAAAAAAGCATTGCAGCGTGGAGAAACATTTATCAAATCGTTAGAACAAGTGAATTTTAACCCTGAAGTAATTAGTTACTTAAACATCGCTATCCAACATGGCAACCTTTCCCAAGGATTACAGCATTGTTGCCAGATGCTGAAGCAACGCAAAGAATTTCTTTCGAAACTAAACAAACTATCACGTTATCCACTTTTTCTCTTCACTTTCTTTTTATTGATTTTATACTTCATGAAAAAGTCAATTTTTCCATCATTCTCGCAATTACTTGGCTCTAATACTAAAACCAATGGTGTCTTTCAAAATGCCGAGATTGCCATTAATATGATCTATTATGGTACGATCACATCTTTATTGTTTCTGATTTTGCTAACCGTATGCAGCATCAGACTGAAGCAACATGTTACGATCGAATCGAAGATCCGACTTATTATACGAACCCCTATTTACAGTAAATACAAACGAATGCAGACCACTTACCTGTTTGTTACCCATCTTTCCAGCTTGTTAACGAGTGGCCTCACCATAAAAGATAGCTTAGAAGTAATTACTTCAGAACCAAAAGCTGACTTGATCCATTATTATTCCAATTTGATTAGTGACCATTTAGCACAAGGATATGACTATTCCACCATATTACCTCAATGTCAATTGTTACAAGATCAACTAACACAAATTATGTCTAAAGATCGGAATCAAGACCAACTACAAAAAGAATTGACTATCTACGCAGAACATTTAATCTTATCAATTGAAAGTTATCTAAAAAAGTGGATTAGTTTTTTACAACCCTTTCTATTAAGTATTTTAGCGCTATTTATTGTCTTTGTTTATTTAGCTTTAATGTTGCCAATGTTTGACTATATGAATTCTATGTAAAAGGAGAGAAAATAATGAGAAATAACAAAGGTTTTACCTTGATAGAAATGCTCATTGTCCTAGCTGTCATAAGTATCCTGTTAATTTTATTTATTCCTAATTTAGCAAATAAGAGTGAAAATATAAATGAACAAGGGTGTGATGCACTATTAAAAATGGCTGAGAATCAACTTATTGCATATGAACTAGATAATGGAAGCGAACCTACAGAACTTGAGGACCTTGTAAGCGAAGATTATTTAGAAACATTAGAATGTAGTAATGGTGCTAAAATCATCGCTTATAGTACTGATGGTGAATTAGCAGTATTAGAAAATGATGCTTCATAATCAAAGAGGGTTTACATTAACTGAATTATTAATTGCATTGTCTGTATGTTCCATTATTATTGCTATAAGTAGCAGTTATGCAATAAAAACTTATGACACGCTACAGTACAAGCAATTTACCAAGCAATTTCATCAGGACATCCTTTATTTACAACAACTCGCTTTCTCTCAGAATGAAAATTTTTATCTTCATTTTGAACGGCAACACAACCGATATCACATTCGTCAAGGTGGATTCGGTCGAAAATTATTCGTCCGTAATTATCCAGAACATTGGGTTATAGAACCTAATACACTAGAGCTTCCTATTGAATTTTCTCATAAAGGTAATATAAAAAAGCCCGGTACAATGCAAATTAGAACAAGATTCCAAACATTTTCTATTATATGCCCATTTGGTAAAGGTAGATGTTACGATGCAACATAAAAATAATCAAGCGGGTTTCTACATGTTGGAAACCCTGCTTTCCATTATGATTTTCTTTACAACTTGTCTCACTTTATTGCCGATTCAACATCAACTAATGATCGAGAAAAAAATGGTCAGAGAAGAAGATAAAGCAACCTATTTTCTCTCCAACAAGATGCATGAAGCTTTGTTAGGAGAATCAAATTCAGGCACAAGAGTATATAAAGATATTATAAGTTCGCCATTGGCCTTAACCATTACTCATTCAGACTCATTGATAGAAGGATGTGTCAGTTGGAATAATGTTAAACAAAAGAAAACAACCAAATGTCAATATGCAATATCACAATGAAAGTGGTTATATATTGCTGGAAGTACTACTGTCAGTACTATTTTTGTTTATGTTAGTGTCATGGTACATACAAATTTCACTTATGTGGACACAAGACGAAAGGGAACAGTTACCGATGGTCTATCATTTTCATCATGTAATCGAATTTGAGTCTCAAACAGCCCTTTCAATTGAAACAAACAATAACCAGCTTTATTTTTCGCAAACCAACGGTGATCTAGTCACTATCTCTTTTCACAATAATAAAATACGCAGGCAGGTTAATGGTAGTGGACATGAAGAAATATTACGGAACATAAAAAACTTTAAATTAACTAGCAGTGAAGATGATATCAATATAGAACTTACTACAGATAGTGGTGAAAAAATTGAAAAAATATTACTTAAAAAAGTTCAAAAATGAGAAAGGATACATTTTTCCATTAACGAGCTTTATTATTTTACTATTATTGTTATTTACGTATCATCAGATTCTACAAATTCAAAATCTGAAAAGGATACATCAATTAAATGATGAACAGTACAAGTTGGAATTGCTCTATCAGAAAGCATATGGATCTATTCTTAAAGAAGAGAAAGCACCGCCCTATTCTTATACATTCCCGGATGGAACAATAAATATAACCGCATCCCCAAATCAGCAGGACCGTAGTATTTATAAAATTAAAATGAGCACGGACACCGGTGGCTATAGAGAAGTACATGTTGAAATTCCAGATTAAATGTATAAAATGTTCTGATTTCAAACATATTATGAACAATTACGAATAATTTCATTTCAACTGCTTAGAATAATTTACATTTTTGCAATACTCGTATATAATATGTTTGATACATAGTGATTTAAAAAGGAGGGGGAACAATGGATCGAGTTTTCCGTATGCTTGCTTTTTGGACAGGTATATTTACAGTAATGTTTTATGTTGGTCATATGGAAACAATGGCATATCTATTCCTTGCACAAACGATCTTTTTCCTTGGTGTCGGGTACTTAAAATTGTCTGAAAGAATGTATATGTACTTATTCGCTGCTTATTGTACAGTATTCTTTATAGGATTTACTTTCTATACCAACTTCATTCTTGTTCCTGGATTTGGCCATTAAAATGACAAACGCTCTGATCTTTTAAGATCAGAGCGTTTTGACTATGGTTGAACGAATGGATTTGTTTCCTTTTCTTTTATAATATTCGTTTCCGGTCCATGACCAGGATATACGATATAATCATCTGGCAAAGTATAAAATTGTTGTCTGATACTCTCTTCTAATTGCTCAAAACTACCACCCGGCAAATCAGTTCGACCGATTGCTCCAGCAAATAAACTGTCTCCACCTATAACAAATTGATCTTTGTAAAAGACGAAAGCTACCCCACCTGGTGAATGACCAGGTGTATGTCGAATTTCTATAGATATGCTGCCAAATTGGTGCACTCCAGTATGCAGAAATTGATCAGCTTTTTTTGCCTTTACATGGCTGGCACCAAATAATGATGATCCGTTCAAATTTGGATCTTCTAACCATTCGCTTTCCAGTTCATGAATATATACTGGTACTTGGTAATGGTTTCGAACCTGCTCTAATGCACCTATATGATCGAAATGGGCATGTGTTAATAAAACAGCAAGAGGTTTCACTTTCATTTCTGCAACTTTATTGATTATCCTATCTCCATCACCAGCAGGATCAATGATAATGGCTTGCTCTTCGAATGCCACTATATAGCAATTGGTTGATAATGGACCTAAAGGCATCTGTTCTACTCTCATCTTATGTACGACTCCTTCTCATTTATATTTTAATAGACAAATCATTCTTTTTGATTTAAAATAAGTATGGATTAGCTTTGTATACATATTATAACGTTAATAGTCGATAATGAAAATGGATTGACCGTATGTAAGGAGGATGAAAATGGAATTAGCATTAATTATTCTTGTGATAACGATTTTATGTGTCTTTGCAGTCGTTCGCGAATTGAAATCCCAAAATATCTTTGGAGTAGCTTTCGCAGCTATTTCTGCACTCGTTTTCGGATTCTTCTCTATTGCAACTATATATTGGGAATTAATTCACCCATTATTACAAAGCTAAAAACGCCTTTATAAAGGCGTTTTTTTGTGAGGTAAGAAAGTATATATCCATTGGTATCACAACTTTTATAAACAAGTAAGATAGGAAAAGGTTGATTCAAAACATGTCATAAAAAAAGCAAGGATAGCTATTCAAATGGAGTTGTCATTTTGAAAGATAGCTTGTGCAAGCCAACCGCTGTGGCTGACCGTTTCGCTATACCTTTTACTACAACGAATATCAGAAAAAGCATATTGGTTTTATAACCATTATTAGTGATTTCCAATGCCATATCTTGCACTTTCACAGGGATAATAACCCAAGTTGCAAGGTCTGACATATGTTGTAGCGCATGCATAAAGCGAAGGCCGCCCACTTCAACTCCTGTGGAAATCGTTTGGCCTGAAGATCCACTTTTTCGAGCGGTATTTGCTCGGAAAAGTTAGCTGAAGGACAAAACCCCACGGGAAGGGAAGTGGGCAGCCGGAGTGGTGGTCATACGGTCTATATATTTCATAATGGCTACTAAAGCAATCGCAGATCAACTTTGCATGTAGTGAAAAGGACCGGCGGGGTTTGCCGGTTTTTCTAATATATAAAGGATCAAATTATACACACAATACAACAAACTAAGTGTAAGCGTACTAAAGAAAATTTGCTTACTTCCATTCTGTTTATTGTATGGTGCTTGTATTCGCTGCTGCAAAAAACTTCTCTGATATTTTAGTACTGATTATTTCGAGAATAGAACTAATGGAATTATATTTCTTCGTTGGGTAAAAGAGAGTATTTTTTCACAGAGCCTACCAGTTTTTATCTATTTTGAATCAGATAACATCATTGTTTATACTTATTATAAATAAAAGGGATGAACGATATCGTTCATCCCTTTTATCTTATTTATTCATTTTCGAAATCATAGAAACGGAATAGATCTCCGAAAATAATCTCATCTGAATAATTTAATTCTTTATCAACTTGTTCTACATATGGTTGGCAAACAGAATCTTCACCTTCACCGGCTAATTGATTCGTACTGTCAATCAATTCACCTGATTCGCGGTTATAACATTGATCTTTCGTATAAACATAATCTTCTGTAATAAAACTACCATCACGAAGTGCAATAAAATCTTTACGCTCTTCATCAAATAAATCTGTACCAAATGATAGATCATTACTATCTTCAATACCTAATAGATTCAATATAGTAGGCTTCACATCAATTTGACCGGCAACCTTAGATATTACTTCTCCATCTTGCCCAGGAATATGAACAAAGAATGGAACTCTTTGCAATTGAACGTGAAGATAATCCGTATATTCTTCTTCATCTAAATATTGAGTCATTGCTTTTTTATGAAAATCACTAATTCCGTAATGATCACCCATTAAGATGATAATGGAATCCTCATATATTCCAGCTTCTTTTAGATAATCAAAATATTCTTCTACTGCCTCATCCATGTATCTAACGGTTTGGAAATATTTATTTAACGTATTCGAATTAGAATCATACGGATCGATTGTAGCATCTTCTTCATCTAAATCGAACGGGTAGTGATTTGTTAAGGTAATAAACTTAGAATAATATGGTTCTTCCATCTGTTGCATATATTTAATTGATTGCTTAAAGAAATCCTTATCTTTTAAACCCCATCCAATAGAGTTTTCATCAGTTACTTCATACGCATTTTCATCATAGAAATGATCATAACCAATATTGTCATACATCACATCACGGTTCCAGAAACTTTTATTATTTGGATGGAATACTGCTGAATTATACCCATTCTCCCCAATTATTTCTGGTAAGGAATGATAATCATTCTGAGCGTGGGTGAAGTACACCGCACCTCTTGGAGAAGGATATAAAGAGTTTTCAACAATAAATTCTGAGTCCGATGTTTTCCCCTGTTCTGTTTGATGATAGAAGTTTTCAAAATAATAGCTTTCATCAATCAAACTGTTCAGGAACGGTGTTACTTCTTCTCCGTGAAGTGTATTATTTATAACAAAGCTTTGTAGAGACTCCAATGAAATAAAGATGACATTTTTATCTTCCGCGATACCACGTAACTCTTCGTTACCTTCAGTGGTTGTTTCATCCTTAATATAATCAGAAATCTCAGTTAATTCATTACCATCAGCAAACACACGTTGTGCTTTTGATTTGGAATGCAATACAGCATCATAGACATGGTAAGAAAATACACCAATATTTTTAACTAAATACTCGCGGTCAAATGTTCTTTGTAACAATTGAGGACGCTCAGCCTCAGCTAATGCATAGTTTCCAATTAGGAACAAGATAGATAATGCAAAAGCCATTTTTTTATACCGCTTAGTAAATGAAGCTGTTAATTCAGCTCCGTATTTCTTCGCTAGAACCCAAATGATGATAACATCAAAGAATAATGCAACATCCCATAACTTTAATAAACCTAGTACACTACTACCAAGGTCAGCAGCATTGCTTCCTTGGAACAGGAGAGGTATGGTTATAAAATCTGAAAAGTTACGATAAAAAACGATATTAAAATACAATATCAATGATCCTAAAAGTATACCATATTTAATATATTTCAATTGTCTTCTTTGGTTAAAGAAAATACTCAATACAAAGATAAAAAAGGCAGTTACAAATGGATTGATTAATAAAATAAACTCTTGCATAACATTTTCTAATGATATATCAAATACAAATCGATACACGATGTAAGTTTTCAATCCAAATAATAATGCTGCGATTACATATAAAGGCATGTGCAGCTTTTTATTTAACATGTGATTATCCTCCTCAAAATGACTCAACCCTAATTCTATATTTCTCTCTCTATTTATTATAGACGATAAACATCACATAGAAGTTTCATCAATCTTAAAAAAAGTTACAATTAATTTACATTATTCATATAAATCTATAATTGTTAACTATTTTGTAATACTAGGTACGCACCACCATAAACACCCGCATCATTACCTAATTGAGCGATAACAAATTCACATGCTTCATTGGTACGTGGTAATGTATATTTTTCAAATGCTTTTTTTAATGGGTCCAATAATGCGTTTCCTGCCTGTGAAACTCCACCACCAATTACAACCTTCGCAGGATTAACCGTGATTGCAACAGTAGCCAGTGTAAATCCAAGTACATCAAATACATGGTCTAATATCGCCTTACTATCCTTATCACCGTCGGCAGCTAATTCAAATATATCTTTTGTTGTGATAACTCCATTTGCATCTTTTCGTTTCTTCAACGAAGCAGCTTTGCCCTCCGCTATTAATTCCTCAGCCTGTCGGACAATCCCTGTTGCAGATGTTACAGTTTCCAGACAGCCATTTCTCCCGCAATTACATGCTGCACCATTTTGTTCAACAGTTATATGACCTATTTCCGCACCAGTACCATTTGCACCACTAACGATCTGCCCATTCGAAATGATGCCTCCTCCAACACCAGTACCTAGTGTCACTGCTAACATATTTTCCACTTGATTACCTGAACCTTTCCAATTCTCACCTAATGCAGCGATATTAGCATCGTTGTCGACATATACGTTTAAGCCGGATGATTTTTCCAGGATTTCTTTGAGCTGAAAATTTTTCCAGCCAATATTAACTGCTATAGCTACTTTACCCGTTTCTGGCTCAATAAAACCTGGAGCACCTACACCCATTCCTGCGCAACGTTCTTTCTTGAGATTTAATTCAGCAAGTTTATTCTCGATCGACGACCAAATATCTTTCGGAACATTTTCCCCTTGATTATCCAAGTCCGTTGGTATTTCCCACTTCGCAATCAGTTCACCCTGATTGGAAATAATCGCATTTTTTACCGTTGTCCCTCCAATATCAATGCCAATTAGTAAATCCTTCTCCATTTTCTCCACCCTTTATTTTATTTTTTCTTTCTCTTTTGTGATGATTATTTTTGCTTGAAGAAACTCATCTTTTGTGATCATCTTCACTTGAAACAGTTCGTTAATTTCTTCTTCCATTAGTTCTAAATCAGCTAAACGATCACCTATATAGATGATCGTTCCAAATTTTAATAGTAATTTTCTTATATCATAGACACTATCCATTCTTTATCACCTAAAATATTATAACAAAGACCTGTCTAAAAAGGAATAAAAAACTTTTTATCACGGTGCTAATCGTCTGTAACTCCCCCACATTAAGCTTCAAATAACACAAAGAAGTTAGATGGGGTATAACAGTCGCTAATACCCTGATAAGTTTCGCTAATGAGGTTGGGGCAAAAGAGTAAGTAAATAGGAAAAATCCGAACATTAATGCCTGAGCTAATTTACCGCTTCGGCAAAATACTTCGCTTTCCGTGGGCACGGATTCAGCTCGTGTGAGTTCCCACAGGAGTCTGCGTATTTTGCCTACGCTAAGTTCAGATTGTTCGGATTCTCGTTCTTCTTATTTAGTTATGTCCCAGCCTCTGAGTCTCACTTTATTGTCGGTCCGGATCTTGCGGATTTAAAAACGAAGGTCGCTTGTGATCATTAGGTACAGGCTGACGAATTAATACCTGAAGAAAGGCTTTTGCATCAAAGGGCATGAATGGCCAAAAATACCCTATATAGAATGTTTTAAGATTTGTCAAATATAATATATAGCATGTTACCCCAATAATAAAACCTTTCAAACCAAAAATTGCTGTAATAATTAGTAAAATAATTCTTGTGACTCGATTGGCAAGGCTCAATTCATAACTTGGGGTCGCAAAAGTACCCATGACCACCGCTGCAAGATATAATACTACTTCATTTGAAAACCAGCCTACCTCAACTGCTATTTGACCAATAATAATCGCGGATACTAAACCTAGTGCTGTTGCTAGTGCTGTCGGTGTATGTATGGCGGCCATCCGCAATACATCTATGCCGATTTCCGCTACTAAAAATTGGACAATTAACGGTATTAAACCAACCTCTTTTGGTCCAATAAATGCTAATTCTTCTGGCAGTAATCCCATCTCAGTTGACAACAAATAATAGAACGGTAATAAAAAAATAGACGCAAAGACAGCAATAAAACGTGCCATTCTTAAATAAACGCCAATAAACGGTTTTTGACGATATTCTTCAGCATGTTGTAAATGATGCCAAAAAGTTGCCGGTGTGATCATGACACTCGGAGAACCATCAATAATGATTAAAATATGTCCCTCATATAAATGTTCTGAAGCAGTATCTGGTCTTTCCGTATATCTGATCGTCGGATACGGATTCCATGCTTTTCCACTTAAATACTCTTCAATCGTTTTTTCAGCCATTGGTAGTCCATCTGTATCGATTCTGTCAAGGTGCTTCTTCAACATTTCTACTCTACGTGGATCAGCAATATCCTCAAGATAACAAATACAGACATCTGTTTTAGACCTGCGACCGATAGAGGTATATTCCATCCGTAATGATTTGTCTCTTACCTTTCTTCTAGTTAAAGCAGTGTTGAAAACAATCGTTTCCACATAACCATCTCTGGAACCTCTAACAACTCTTTCTAGGTCAGGTTCTTCAGGGCCTCTGACGGGATATGTTCTTGCATCGATCAATATGACCCGATCAAGCCCCTCTACCACTAAAGCAGTTGGACCTGCCAGTACCATCTCAGCTGCTTTATGTAAGTCCTTTTCTACATCAATTTCTACATATGGAATATATCGTTTAATTAATTTATCCAGCGTATCCTCATCTAAGTCCTCTTCTTCTAGCTCTGCTAAAAACCACATTATACGGTGTAACATTTCATCCTTCACTAAACCATCAATTAAAAATAATGCCATCTTTTTCCCTGCATATTCCACATCCAGGTGAATAAGATCAAAGCTTTTATCTATCTTTAAATAATCATGTATATATTGAACATTTGCATCATAATTATGATACAAACGTTTCTCTTGTTCCATGCTCATTCCCACTTTCTTTAGCACCTTTTATCTATAGTCTTCTCTATATATTCTGTTTAATGCGGGATGATTTTGGACAAGTTGAAATCAATAAATGAGGGATATCATGATTAAATCGAGGAAAGTACATATTATTACATGCTTATTAATGATGTTGGCTGTGATATTGTTATTGTTATCACAACGGACTGCCGAAGAAACAATAAAGTATTTCCCTCCAGATTCCTCTATTTCATTTTCGGCTGTTGGAACAAATTTAAATTTACTTAAAGAAACCGGAAATGACCAATATATGGTGAAATGGATTGCTACAAGCAGTTTAGACAAAGAAATTTATCTTAGACAAGATGTTTCTCTCTTATATATGGATGGTCGTCTGAAAGGGATGAAAGGTTTGTGGAAAGAATCGGAGAAAGATATTGATTTAGAAGTTGTTTTTGAGGAAAGTGATAGCAGTCATTTTCAAGCGATTAGCTTCCATCATGGTGAAATACACTATCCAAATGATGAAATTAAAAGCATTCATCAAATGTCGGACGATCATTTATATGTAATAGACTCTCCTCATACAGCATTGGAATCGTTTCGAGAGCCTAATTCGCATATGCAACTAGAATGGAAAGAAACCATTGATAAAACTACATCACAGCAGTTACAGTTTGCGTGGAAAGAATGGATAGATGCGGCAAACATAGAGATAAATGATTATGATTTGTATCCTCTAACAAGCATCATTCAACTTCAGGAAAAACCCATTAATGGATTAACGCAAGAACAAACAGATCGTATTATCGGACAACTTTGGGAAGGCCTATATAAAAATTATATATTGCCAATTGCTAACCAATCCGAAACGAACAATCAAATAATGCCTCTTATTTTAATTAATAAAAATAATGATCATCTAATTGTGCTTTTCAATAATGAAGCTAACCAACTTGAAACATTATATCAACAATTATCCATACAAAACTAAAGAGCAGAGATTAATTTTCTGCTCTTTGCAATTCTTGGAATAATTCTTGATAACTATTATTTTCGCTATCTAAATCTAACAATTGCTCCGTGGCATGCATTGCTTTATTATATTCATCTTCTTGTTGATACAATAAAGCTAAATTATACCACGCTTCTTCAAATTCAGACTTTTGCTCCACTGCTTTTTCTAAATCCCTTTTAGCTTGATCAAATGATTCTAAATGAATGTTAGCAAAGGATCGATAAAATAATAATTCTGCTTCTAATTGATCTGCGTATGGCAAGGTCTCTGTGACAATCTCTGTTACTTCATTATATTGTTCAGCTTCCACAAGTTGTTGCACTCGCTGAATTTGCAGCGTTTCGTTATACTGTACCTCATCATTGGTTAATCCATATGCCAAAAGGCCGAATACATAAAAAACAAAGATGACTACTGCAATAAGTTGTTGCATAAACGCTTTCGATTTTGGCAGCATTACAATACCAGAAGCAATAAATCCCCCAATTAACCCGCCAATATGTGCACCATTGTCAACTTGTGGTACAAACACGCCAAAAATAATATTTAAGATAACAATAAAGATGACATTCATACCCATTGTCTTGAAGAAAATTCTCGGATTTTTCATTCCGAAGAAAAGCAATGCCCCGAACAGACCAAATAATGCCCCCGACGCTCCGGCAGCAATACTTGGATTCAATGCAAAACTTGCCATTCCTCCAGCAAGACCAGCAAGGAAATATATTATGATAAACCGAATATTTCCGTAAATTCTTTCTACCAGAGTACCAATAAAATATAAGGCAAGCATATTTAGAGCTAAATGAAATATTCCAATATGTAAAAACATGGAGGTAATGATGCGCCACCATTCGCCCTCCATCATACCCACATTATATTTGGCTCCAAATTGAATGAGTGTTTCTGGATTTGTCGACCCACCTCTATACTCTAATAGAAAAAACAAAATAATATTAATCGCTATTAATATATAAGAAAGACGCGGTTTTCCTCTATTAAAAACAGCTAAGATTTCTTTTTCAGCATTTTTATGTATTTGTTGAATTCGGTGTTTTAATAATTCTGTTTGATATTCTAATTCAAATAAATTTTCTGGAATAGAAAAAGTTAACGCGTGATTTAGTTGTGCTTTCTGAAAAAATCGAGAGAATTCTTCCTCATGATGTTGACTCCATATATAAACAAATGAAGTATCAATTTTAGGAACTGATGAGTCTCTTTTCATGAGATCACTCCAGCTATCAACAGGTTCATATTCTGCAATAAAAATATGATGAAATGAAATATTTTGCTGAAATAAAGGCAGTTGGATATTTTGTATAACTTTTTTTTCAACCTGTTGTACAGATGCTTCAAGTTCCCTTTTCCAGTCATATTGTTTTAATGATACTCTCACTATATCTGTATTTCTTTTATTTCTCTTCCACAACAAATATTCTTCTTGATTAGAGGAAGTTGTTAAGAGTTCATATTCCTCTTTCTCCATTAAATGAAGTACCAGTTTATTTTGAACAAATTGATTCCTGATAAACATATCAACACCTGCCTTATCACTATTCTAATCTTATCATGAATATTTGCGGTTAGAATAATAATAAGGATTAGAAATTTATTTAAACATAGATCCTATCATTTTATGACGGATAAACGGGATACTCATAGCAATTCGTACCCCCCATTTTCTTAATACCGGTACAGTAGTGATCACCCTAGTAATACTATTACGAAATACAAAGACAATGGATACGAGTGCAGTTAAAAAGAAAAAAACTTTTGTTACTTTCATCAATATTCACTCCTACTGTTTGTTATTAATAGTTTTTTCTTTTCTTAGCAATTTTATGTATGCTTACAATAAATTTTGCCGAAGTTTGATATCAGGATATCGACTGGCTTATCGTGTTTTTCTAGCATTATCGTTTCAACAATCTGAAAATCAGCAGCAAGTGACAATGTAATACCTGTATAGTTCTGTAAAAAACGATCATAAAAGCCACCACCATACCCAATTCTAAAACCTTTCTTATTAAATACAACTCCTGGCACAATCATAAGATCTATTTGTTTTTTCTCAACAAATAATGCATTTGATATGGAAGGTTCCCATATATCAGCCCAAACATTTTCTAACTGATCTCCTGCTTGGTATTGGTAAAATGCCATTGAACTATCCTTAGGATTACATTTTGGAATGACGATCCTTTTTTCTTGTTGCCAAGCTTTATGGATTAAATATTCGGTATCCCATTCTAATCCCTTAGAAATTGTTACACCAATAGTCTGTGCTTGGCGCCAAGTATCTGTCTGCAATAATTTCGTCTGAATAGCATGCTCAATTAATTCCCGATTCATTAATTGCTGCCATTGCCTCAATGTATTTTTTCGTTGTTGTTCTTTTATAAATGGTAACTTTTCCATCCATCTGCACCGCCTTCTTAATCATCATTGTTCGGATTCAAATTTAACTACTTGTTATATAAGAAAAACTCTTACCTATATATTGTGGTAAGAGTTTTTCCATTCATTTCATTATTTGGTTTCACGGTGTAACGTATGTCGTTTCAAGCGTGGGCTATATTTTTTAAGCTCTAAACGCTCTGGATGTTTACGTTTATTTTTAGTCGTAATATAATTACGGTCACCTGTTTCAGTACAAGCTAAAGTAATGTTAACGCGCATGGTTTTCCCTCCAAACTAAATCATACATCATTCTTTTCAATATCGAATCATTACCTAGAATATAATAGCAAAAAGCGGCGATAATTTCAAGTATATGTTTTATTGTAATCTAAAATATGGTATAACTATATATGTAGATTATGGTCAGAACTAGGAGGAAAGTCATGTTATATGCAATAATAGGTACTGTTATTAGTATAGCCGTAATATTGTGGGTTATATCCTTTTTTATGCAAGATAAATTTAAACAACTAGAAGATCAATTTGAGCAATTCTCCATTTCTTCTTTACAAGAAACATATCAGTTAAAAAAGAAAATAAATATTCTTGAAGAAGAATTATTAATTGATGATTTCTCAGTGGAACAAACGATAAGCTCTACAAACAATCAACAAACTCCAATCATGAGAAGAGTGAAAGAATTATATAATCAAGGATATGAGACAGATTATATTGCTGAACAGGTTAATATGAACGAATATGATGTCATTTCAATGATTAAACAATTTTAAACTAGCTTAAAGAATGAGGGATTACATTGAAGCAAATCACGAGAGCATTCTCTCTTGGATTATTAGTTGCAGCTGTTATAATAGGGGTTACATATTATCTTGAAAAGCCGGAACAGGCTCAATCTACCACTTCTCCAACAATATATGAATCTATTCAACAAATAGAAGATGATGGTTATTATGTATATGATGAAGATTTGGAGTCTAAGGTAGATGAATTAGAACAAAAAATAGAAGGTTTACAACAAAATACTGATAATGAACTAGATGGAATGGAAGATGATACAGAGGATCAAACGGAAGAAACTACAATCACTATAGAGTCAGGTATGACAATTCAAGAGATTGTTGAATTATTGGATGATAATGAACTACTTTCTGATGAGAATGCATTTATCACCTATTTGGAAGAAAATGAACTGGGTAGATTTATTCAAACAGGTGAATTTAGTCTCCATAACGATATGACTATCGAAGAACTAGCTAATACATTAACGAGACAAACTGAGGAGTAGATTTTATATCTACTCCTCTTCTAGTTTATTTAGTTATTTAAGTCTAAGGATTCACCTTTTACTAAATACATGACGTCTTCTCCAATATTTGTTGCATGATCACCAATTCGTTCTACATACCTACCGCTAAACGCCATTTGCATGATATGCTGAATTTTTTGTGGATTTGTTGCGGTCTCTTCCAGTAATTCACGTAACATGGTTGAATACATATTATCAACAACATCGTCCAACTGGGATAATTTTCTTGCTAAAGTAATATCTTCATTTTCATATGACAATATGGCTAAATCAATCATTTCTACCGCTATCTTTTTCATTTCCTTAATAGAAGGATGTACTTGTATACCATGATTCTCACCTAAGTGAATAGTGGATTTCGCCACATTTTTTGCGTTATCTGCCATTCGTTCCAGATCATTTGAAATTCGAAGAGCTACAACTAGTCTGCGCAAATCTGTCGCAACTGGTTGTTGTCTTGCAATCAATACAATCGCTTCTTCATTTATTTTCATATCTAACTCATCGAGCTCTTTATCATTCTGAATGACTTGCTCTGCTTGTAATACATCTGACCGATATAGAGTCTCGATAGCTAATTGTAATTGTTCTTTTGTTTTTTTTGCTAATTCAATTATAAGTCCCTCTAAATGTTGCAACTCACCTTGGAAAGCTTCTCTACCTACCATCTTGTACTCCCTTTCCCTATCAATCTCTTGATATATTAAAATTCTGTTAAATTAGCCAAAACGACCAGTAATATAATCTTCCGTACGCTTATCTTTTGGATTTGAAAATAGTTGATCTGTTTCAGAAAATTCAACTACTTCCCCATTCAACATAAAAACGGTTCTATCAGAAATTCTTGCTGCCTGTTGCATATTATGAGTAACAATGATTATCGTGTAATTTTGCTTTAATTCCTTAATTAATTCTTCAACTTTTAATGTGGAAATAGGATCTAAAGCTGATGTTGGCTCATCCATAAGAATCACATCTGGTTCTATCGCTAAACAACGGGCTATACAAATTCTTTGTTGTTGACCTCCTGAAAGCCCATAAGCATTCTCGTTTAAACGGTCTTTTACTTCATCCCAAATAGCTGCGCCACGTAAGCTCTTTTCCACGATTTCATCCAATAAAGCTTTCTTTTTAATCCCATGAATTTTTGGCCCATAAGCAACGTTCTCATATATCGACTTCGGAAAAGGATTAGGTTTTTGAAAAACCATTCCCACTCGCGTTCGCAAATCTTCTACTTTCATAGATTTATCTAGTATATTTTTTCCTTTATAAGCAATCGAACCTGTTGTACTAACAACTGGTACAAGTTCAACCATACGATTTAGTGTTTTAATATAGGTCGATTTGCCGCAACCTGATGGTCCGATAATTGCGGTTACCTCATTTTCCTTCATTTCCAAATTAATATCTTTTAGTGCATGGTTTTGAGCGTACCATAAGTTTAAATTTTTTGTATCGTAAACAACACGTTTTTGAGTTGTATTATTTTCAATAGTTGTATTATCACTACTTATATCAATTTGCACTTTATTTTCCGTAGCTATACTCATTTTTTCCACTCCTTAACTATGGTCTTGTTGAACAATTGAATCAAATAGCTGTTAATATCTCTGTTGGTACTTATTACGAATGAAAATCGCAACAGAATTTAAAATAAACAAAATTAGTAATAAAACAATGATAGTTGCTGCAGCTAAATTTGCATATTCAGCAACTAATGATGCATCAATAGTCCAATAATATATTTGCATTGGTAGTGCAGTAAAGGTATCAAATATACCGTTTGGAAAAGGAATCAATAATGCCGGTATTCCCAATACTGTTAAAGGTGCTGTTTCTCCAATTGCACGAGAAAGTGATAAAATCGAGCCGGTTAGTATACTTGGTATAGCAGCGGGTAAAATGATTCTTCGAATTGTCTGCCATTTGGTTGCACCCATTCCATAAGAAGCCTCAGGTAAATGACCAGGAACGGCTCTTAAAGCTTCTTGAGCAGATACAATAAGGATCGGTAAAACAAGCAAGGCTAAAGTTAAACCACCTGCTAAAACCACATTTCCGAAATCCATTAATCGAACAAAAACGGTTAGCCCTAATAAACCATATACAATCGAAGGTACTCCTGCTAAATTAGAAATATTCGTCTCGATAAAAGATTGAATAATACCTTTTTTTGAATATAATTCAAGGTAGATAGCTGAACCAACTCCTATAATGAGTGTGACAGGAATAACAACTAACATCACCCATACGGTTCCGAGAATCGCCCCCATAATACCTGCAATATCAGCATTTGTCGATAAACGCCCCGTGATGAAATCCATGTCTATCCATGATAACCCCTGAAATAATACACGCGTTATTAATACAACAAGTACCACTAGTCCAAATAAAGTAGAGAGGAAAAATATAGACTTCCAAATGCTGTTTTTTCGCACACGTGCGTTAATCTTATTATTGTTGTGTAAGACTTCTAACTTTTCCATTAATATTCCTCCCTAAATTTACGAGAGATATATTTCGCAAGTAAATTCATGATCATCGTAAATACAAATAATGTTAATGCAACTGCATATAAACTGTAGTGTAAAGTAGAACCTGCAGGAGCTTCCCCACCAGAAACTTCTACGATATATGCTGTCATTGTTTGCATGGATTGTGTCAAGTCAAAAGTGAAATTTTTTGAACTTCCACTTGCTATCGTTACGATCATTGTTTCTCCAATTGCTCTTGATATCGCTAAAACGAATGATGCCATTATTCCTGAAAATGCTGCAGGAATAACAACTTTGATAGTTGTTTCTAATTTAGTTGTTCCCATCGCTAGTGACCCCTCACGCATTCCATTAGGAACAGAAGTCATGGCGTCTTCAGATAGGGATGCAATCATAGGAATGATCATAACCCCCATTACAATTCCAGGACTTAGAATATTTGTAGCCTCAACCTGTGGCCAAATGCTACGAATTAAAGGAGTTACAAATGTGAATGCAAAAAAACCATAAACAATTGTTGGAATACCTGCCAAAACTTCTAACAATGGTTTTAATATTCTTCTCACCCTATCTGAAGCATATTCACTTAAATAAATAGCTGACATAATACCAATTGGGCCTGCAACAAGGATTGCAACAAGAGACGAAATAATAGTCCCGTTTAACAATGGTAAAATACCAAATTCAGGATTTTGACTAAGTGGCTTTAATTCCGTTCCTGTAAAGAAATCTAATATCGGAACTTCCATAAAGAAATGTACTGCTTGACTGATTAGTGTATATAAAATTCCGATTGTAGTCAGAACCGTAATTGATGCGAGCAAGAAAAGAATAGTAGGAACTAACTTTTCCATATAATTGTTTATGCTTTTCTTTTTCTTGTTTTGGGCAATCAATTCACTGACATTGACAGCACTGTTTAAATTTGATTCGCTGTTCGTTGCCATTTCTTGGAGCACTCCTTCTTTAACTCACAATAAGATGAGAGCATAGATGCCCCCATCTTATTGAAGCCATTATATTGAAAATACTTTTAAATACTGTTCCACCATTATTGGATAGCTTGAATTTCCTCTAGTTGTGCTTGTTGTTCGTCATCTGGAAGTGGTGCAAATCCAGTTTCACCAGCAAACTCATTAATGCTTTCACCTACATAAACTGCATAATCATATACTTCAGGTTTTTCTTGAGCATTATTAACATTTAAGTATGTGAATACTGGACGAGTATAGTCAGCATAAGGACCTTCTTCTCCAATTGTTTCAAGAGATGGAACAACTGCACCATCACCAAAATCGATACCTACAGCTTGTACTTGATCCTGATTATTGTCATAGTATCCAAATCCAAAGTAGCCGATAGCATTTTTGTCTTCTGAAACTAGAGTTACTAAAGTAGAATATTCTTGTTGTAAATCAATACTATCTACTAGATCTTGTTCTTCTAAAATCACTTCATAAAAGAATTCGTACGTACCATGATTCTCGTTAGGACCATAAGTTTGAATTTCTTCATCTGGCCACTCAGAGTCAATTTCAGACCATTTTGTTACATTACCTAAGAAAATGTCCTCTACTTGTTCTGCAGTAAGTTCTTTTGCCCAGTCATTTTCAGGGTTAATGACGATTGTTAAACCGTCTAATGCTGTTTTAATTTCCATTACTTCGATTCCAAGTTCATCTGCTTTAGCTTGTTCTTCTTCTTTAATTGGACGAGAAGCGTCATTGAAATCTGTACCATCTTCCGCTAAGAACTTTTCGAAGCCTGCACTAGTACCTGCGCGACTTACTTCAACAGATACATTTGGTTGTTCGTTTACCATGTACTCTTCAGCTAACTTTGACATTAATGGGTACACAGTACCTGAACCATCGATAGCAACAGTTCCTTCTAGTTCATCTGAAACTTCTGAATCTTCTTCAGTAGAAGTATCTTCTGTTTCATCTGATCCATCATCTGTTTCACTTGCATTTGCTTCTTCATTGTTGTCAGTTTCTTCTTCTGAGTCACTTCCACATGCAGCTAACACCCCAATTGTAAGGATAGCTATTAAAGCTAACAACATGATTTTGAACTTGCTCATTTTTTGTTTCCCCCTATATAGACGATGTGATTTAGAAGCTTGTCAATTAAGCTTCTATTACATCATAACTCACAACTATTAACCTACTATTAACCCAATGTAAAGACATTGTAAATTCGACATTTTTAATGCAATCGAGACAAAGAATATACTAATAAAGAAATCCTTGAGTAGTTTAATCTAAAAACTATCTTCTTTTTCAACAATAAAAAAAATCGGAACTAGATTACTAGTTCCGATTTTTTATCCTCTTACTCATCATCGTTTTCCACTTGCTCTTGTTTTTCTTCGTCACTTTTATCTTTAAAATCATAGTATGCTTCAATAATTCTTTTACCAATTGCATGATGGACACTATGTCTGCTATTATTTGTCCCATTTTCAGGAACGATGACGGCAAAAGCAACCTCTGGATTTTCAGCTGGACTGTAACCGACTAATGATAAATTTTCAGTCTCATCCACTTGTACGAAGTCATCATTGACATAATCATATTTTGGTTTCTGTGCTGTACCTGTCTTACCAGCTACTTCATAAGGGAAGTTATTCCATTGGCTTTGAGCTGTTCCATTGGTAAATACACGTCTAAACCCGGTTTGTACTTGTTCTATATATTTATCGTCCATATCAACACGATTTAATACCTCTGGACTGAAGGACTCAATAACTTTACCTGGTGATCCATCTCCATTACCAGGTTCCCTGATTTCTTTAACCAGACGGGGCTTCATTCTATATCCGTCATTTGCAATAGTTGAAACATACTGTGCCAACTGTAAAGTAGTATACGTATCATATTGACCAATAGATAAGTGAAGCAAATTCCCCTGAGCAGGATCAACACCAGTTACACCACTTGCTTCAAATGGTAAATCAATGCCAGTTTCCACTCCTAGCCCAAATTGACTGTAATAATTTCTCATCGTGTCAAAGGCACTGTAATCAAAATTATAAAGAGGCTCTTCGTAACGATAAGTAGCTCCAGCTATCTTCATCGCAATTCTTGCCATATAGACGTTGGAGGATTCTTGGATAGCATGTATATCAGAAATGCTCGGCCCTAAGTCTCTGTGAGATTTAAATGGTGGTGTTGATTTAATTTTGATCATTCCATCAGCCATATGTGTGCCAATATCAATCACACCCTCTTGATAACCAGCTAAAACTGTCGCACCTTTAATGGCAGAACCTGGCTCATGAGAATCATAGATAGTTCTATATGCCTGATTAACATATTCATCGTTCTCATCATCATAACGTATACCAGATAATGCTAAAATATCACCAGTTTGCGGGTCCATTACAACAGCCAATGCATCCTTAAGGTAACCGGTATTGTTTGCAGGATTGTTTATCGCTGTACGAAGCTCTTCTTCAACTATTTTATCCACTTCAGACTGATATTCCATATCGACAGCAAGAACAAGGTCTTTTCCTCTTTCACCCTCAACGACAACATCAGAATTAATCACGTCTCCATTCGAATTCGTAGTATATTGTACTTTTTCCTTTCTTCCTCTAAGGACATGTTCATATTGTTCTTCAAGTCCACTAGTACCTACCCGATCATTCCATGTGTAACCATTTGATAAATAAAAATCGCTATTCTCACGAGGTATTCCTTCATCTGAGGATGTTAAATTCCCAAAAAAAGAACTTAATGTTCCATCATACAAAGGTTCTCTATCCCAATCAATTACTGCGTCTATACCTGACAAATCATTTAAGTGTTCTGCCACTTGAGCATATTCCTCATCCGTTAAACCTTCATTTACTACAACATGTGGAGATAATTCGTAAGCAGAATCTAGTTCTTTTTTAATTGCAAGTACATTCAATAGTTCGGGTGTCCAATCAAATTCATCCAAATGTTCTTCCGTAATTGCATCAAGTTCTGCTTGATACTGATCTCCCGTGTCAAGATTTTCCCTTTCTTCTTCTGTTAATAGGTCAGGAACTTCCTCTCTGTTTTTTAAGTACCAGTATTCTTTCTTATCACGCTCTCGAATTGTTTTATCAAGTTCATCATCATCTTTAATAATCGTTATATATTCTGCTAAATCTTCAGCTAACTCAAGCCGACCTTCTGCGGAATCACCGTTTTTTGGAGGTGTATAGGTGATCGACTTGACCGCTTTATTATCTAATATCAGATCATGATCACTGTCATACATTTTCCCTCTTGGTACTGGTTTTTCAGATGGAGTATTTTCTGTTTGATTAATCTGTCGCTGGGCTTCCTCCCCATTAAGTATCTGAACAACACCTAATTGTACAATTAACAATGAAAAAACAAGAAATACGGTCACGAATAATATATTTAATCGAAAAGGCAGTTGAGCCTTTTTCTTTTTTAATTTTTTCTTCTTCTTTTTTAAATCCGGATGCTGGTCCATCCCACATTCCCCCTAATGAAAAACATCCCATTTATTATAACATGATCCCAAAACCTTTACTATCTATTTACCAGTATAAATAGAGGAATCTGTTTTTTGTACGAAATAATAAGCAAATAAGTTACCGCCACCAATAGTTAATAACAGAATCGGAATCATGATTTTGGGGTCAACCAAAGAAACACTGATAATAAAAATCACAATCGCTGACACCCTGCCAAAGTTAACAAATAATTCCCTGATAATTATATACTCTATTCTAAAATCTCTTGCACCTTTTGCTTTTCCAATAATATCGTACGTCAATGAAATGAAAGGAACATTGAAAATAGGGTATGCAAATCCTACGACTACTCCATATACTAGTAACATCCAATAACCTGTCTGGAAAACAAATAGCCCAACACCTATATATAACAAAACTCCACCAAGTAAGATTGCATGTTTTCTATGTTCGACCTTTAAGAATTTAGTTACCATAAAATAACCGATAAACGAACACAATGAAACAGTTAAATTAAACCCGCCTAACGCAAATTCACTATTAGTTGCGATGTATACCCAAATGGCCACCATGAAAATAAATAATCCTTCTCTTAACCCTTGAAAAATATGAGCATACAAAATATTTCGCCAGTTTTGGTTAGTTTTTCTTTCAAACACTACATGCTTAAAGAAGAATTTTCCAGTCGCTTTTCTTTTCTTTAAAAAAAACGAACATATTACTGCAATTAAAAATAAAAAAAAGGATATAAAGAAAATCAAACTATATCCCTGGAAATTGTCAAGCCTCGTAATTATATAACCAGCAGAGAATGGACCGATCATCCCACCTAAGGATTGTAACGTGCCTAGAATTCCATTAAAAAAATCTCTTGTTTCAGGCTCAGTAACTTCGAAGGTTAATACATTAAATGCCAACCAATAAAAACCGTAACCTATCCCTAAGATAGCACCTAACACATAAGGAAAGCGTGAAGCGTTATCACCTGCTAACAAAACGGTCACATAGAAAATCGATAAAAAAATAACACCCGTTCTGATAATAATGGTTCGATCGACTTTCTTTGCAAACTTTCCAGCAATAACAAAAGATATTGGCTGCAGGATATAAACAAACAAATTATATATGGCGATATCAATATAATTTCCTGACTGTTTCCACAAGAAAATATTAACAAAAGTATTAGATAAAAATGTGGCTAGAGCATATAAACCACCTATTGTTAATAATAACTTTAGGTCTTTACTATTCGGCATTGTTTTTTTCGATCTTTTCACCATTTCGCTCATTATTTACACCTCACTACAATCTAACCTTTATTTTGGTCTAGAAAGTAGCAGATATACATTTATCAACTAAAGAAAGTCATTTCAACTTTATGTAAGAAAAGTGCCATGTCCAAATTAGAAAAAAAGGAAAGAACAAATACTAGGAGATATCACGAGGAAAAAAGCGTTAGAAGCTCAAAATAACAGGGCCATAGTTTTAAACCATAGCCCCTCATTTGATTTATTTTTATTATTTCGCTTCGTTATATAAGCTTGCTACTTTATCCCAGTCTACAACATTCCAAAAAGCAGCGATGTAGTCAGGACGTTTGTTTTGATATTTAAGATAGTATGCATGTTCCCAAACGTCTAATCCTAAAATCGGTGTTTTACCTTCTGAAATAGGAGTGTCTTGGTTAGGTGTACTAGTAATTTCAAGGTTACCATTATTTACTACGAGCCAAGCCCAACCTGAACCAAATCGACCTGCTCCAGCTGCTGCAAATTCTTCTTTGAATTTATCAAAGCTACCAAAAGCAGAGTTGATATTGTCCGCAAGTTCGCCTAATGGTTCACCGCCACCATTTGGTGATAGCAAAGTCCAGAACAAGCTATGGTTAGCATGTCCACCGCCATTGTTTCTAACTGCAGTACGGATGTTTTCTGGAACGGCATCTAGATTTGCAAGAATGTCCTCAATTGATTTGTTTGCTAAATCATCGTGACCTTCCAGTGCAGCATTTAATTTGGTGACATAAGTATTGTGGTGTTTGGTGTGATGAATGTTCATTGTCTCCTTATCAATATGAGGCTCTAATGCATCATATGCATAAGGTAATTCTGGTAATGTAAAGTTTGCCATGTTTCATTCCTCCTATTTTTTAATTAGAAAGTATAAAAATCTCTCTATGGCAAATGGTATCAAATCACTAAAATAAAATGCAAATATTTAGCATCTACAAGCTCATGTTTTCTTATGTCTTATTCATTAAATATAAAAAAACAAGCTTTTTATGTTAGCTTGTTAAAATGGTGGCTCGGGACGGAATCGAACCGCCGACACACGGATTTTCAGTCCGTTGCTCTACCGACTGAGCTACCGAGCCAAACGATATGATGTTTTTCTACAATGATTATGTATGGCGGAGGAGGAGGGATTCGAACCCCCGCGGGCCGTGAAGCCCCTGGCGGTTTTCAAGACCGCTCCCTTCAGCCGGACTTGGGTACTCCTCCGCAATGGTGGACCCTGCAGGATTCGAACCTGCGACCGATCGGTTATGAGCCGATAGCTCTAACCAACTGAGCTAAGGGTCCTTATAATATTTGTTATATGGGGCGACCGATGGGGATCGAACCCACGCATGTCGGAACCACAATCCGATGTGTTAACCACTTCACCACGATCGCCATCGTTATTTTTATAATAGCGGCGGAGGGGATCGAACCCCCGACCTCACGGGTATGAACCGTACGCTCTAGCCAGCTGAGCTACACCGCCAAAATGGCTCCACAGGTAGGATTCGAACCTACGACCGATCGGTTAACAGCCGATTGCTCTACCACTGAGCTACTGTGGAATGAAATTATGTAATCACTGAAGCGACATTTAATAATTTAACACAGCAAGATTTATTCGTCAATAGTTTTGTGTGTTTTTTTAAAATAAAATTTCTGGAAACCAGTATATTCAAGAATGAAACATGGAGGAAGCAGTCAGAAGACTACTTCCAACATGATCGTAATTAATGTTTTTCGCCTAGTACTTCATCAGTTATGTTGACAGCGTGGTCACCAATTCGTTCAAGGTTACTGATAATATCAGCAAATACAATACCGGCTGCACCATTACAAGCTCCTTCATTTAAACGAATTATATGTTTTTTGCGATATCTTCTTTCCATTTTATCTATTTCGTTTTCTTTTTGCACAACATTTAATGCTGCTTCTCTATCCATGTTTTCTAATGCCTTAATAGCCTCTTTCACTGTACTGATCGTTAAATCAAACATCTCGTTTAGGTCTATCATACCTTGCTCTGTAATATCAACTTTGTTAGATATTTTGTAATTAACTAATTCTGTGATGTTTTCAAAATGATCTCCAATTCGTTCAATATCACGTACAGAATTAATCAATGCTGAATGATTGTTACGTTCTGCTTCTGAAAAATTCGTACCTGATAATTCAACTAAGTAAGACGTTATTTCACGGTCTAAATTATTTAATGCTCCTTCTAATTGCACAGCCATTTCCGCATTTTTCTGACTGTTATTATTTAGGAACATACTTGTTTCTTCAAGCCCTTTAATCGCATATTTACCCATATGAATAACTTCTAATTTTGCCTGATCTAAGGCAACAGATGGTGATTGGTTAATGAATATTGGATCTAAATGCTGTGGCTTATATTTTACTGCTGTATCTTCACCTGGAATAATCTTAGTTACTAACAAGGCTAAAAACCCAATAAACGGAAATTGAATGATCGTGTTACTAAAGTTAAAAATACCATGCGCAAACGCTATTGTCATAGCCGGATTAAGATCTAACCATCCTTGTAAATTATCAATAAAGATTGTGTAGAACCCAAGGAAACTTACCACAATAACCGTTCCAATTAAATTAAAAATAACATGAGTTAGTGCTGCACGGCGAGCGGCTACAGTTGCACCGATTGAAGCGATGACTGCTGTTATTGTAGTTCCAAGATTATCCCCGAATAACACTGGCAGTGCTGCCTTTAGTTCAATAGCCCCTTCTGTCATAAGGCTTTGTAAAATACCAATGGTTGCACTTGAACTTTGTACAATTACAGTGAACACTGTACCTATCACAACACCTAAGATAGGTGTTTCTGACATACTTAGTGTTAAATCATGGAACATTTGAACTTCTCTTAAGGGCTTAAGCCCAGAGCCCATTAAATCAAGCCCAAAGAATAAGGAACCGAATCCGAATATCGTTAAACCAATATTAGATAATTTATTATTTTTTAAGAAAAATAACATAAGTGCACCAACTGCAAGGATTGGTAACGCATATTCTTTAATTTCAATACCAATAATGAATGCGGTCATCGTCGTACCAATGTTTGCCCCCATAATTACACCGATAGACTGTCTTAACGTCATGAATCCTGCATTTACTAAGCCTACTGTTAGTACCGTTGTTCCTGTACTGGTTTGCAATAGAACTGTTACAAAGATACCTGCTAGTACACCCATAAATGGATTACTTGTTGTCTTATCCAAGATTTCCTGCAAACGGTCTCCAGCAGTTTTTTGAAGCCCCTCTCCCATATACTTGATACCTAGAAGAAATATCCCCAAACCACCGATAAACTCAAAAATCATAGCTTGTACATTTACATCCAACAGTGTTCATCCCTTCTCACAAAACTTTGTCTTTCTTTAGTATGACCAATGTGTCGAAAGTATTGCTTTTTCTCTTTTTATTTTTCTATATCTATATAAGACAACGACAAAATTAGACAAATTCTTTCGCACACCATTCATTATTAATGATTTGTTGAGGATTTGTAAAGGACTTTCTTGAAAATTTACAAAACCTTAACAAACAATTTCATTATAACAATATTTGGACATAATAATAGTCTTTTTGACAAAAATTTATGATATTTTTACTTGAAGAACCTTCATGAAACTGCAAGTGTCCGAAGTCCGCGATAGAATCGTTTTTTGCTCCAAGGAAACGAGTGATAATCGTAGGAAGCTTGCTAAAGCAGATGTAGACTTATTCCTTGGATGAAAACGAAGTATCTTGCCGGAGTACTTGTACAAACTCATTTCGTTAGAGGAAAGTGAAACTAATCCACTTGATTAGATTATTATGACAAAAGAAAAAAGCCTGCTTTTAGTCAACAGACTTTTCTTTTACTATTTTTCTATCCTTTACTAGAATTTTTGTTCCGTCTACATCTACAATCTCCACTTCAGTATCTTTGGTGATCCATTTCCCTTGTGTAATTGCACTATATTCTTTCTCATCGATTAATACCATTCCAATCGGTCTCATATCCGTTGTCGTTATTCCCGTTTTACCGACTAATTCTTTATAGGATTGATTGATACTGGAGTACCCTGCTTCATCTGTAAGTTGATCAAACAACGTTATCTTTGTCCACATCTGACGTTTCTTAAAAACTTTTAAAAATCCAAACGAACTGACGCCACCAATAAATACACCAATAATTGCATATGAGCCAGCAATCCAGTTAGGAGCGGTGAATCCAACAGAAACGATCATACATACAAGACCGATTACTGCCAATGTTCCATCATTTAAAACTTTACCATCAATCACCATTAACATTAATCCAAAGAAATAAATAATAATCATGATAAAAAACATACCAGGATCTAAAAATGAAGCAAAATAAATGGTAATAAATCCAATACCTAAAAGACTAAAAATGCCTTTTGCATTGACGAGTAGTTCACCAATAAGAAAAAGTGTTGCTAGAGCAACGATGACAAAACTCATCCAATCAGCAGTTATCGTAAACATTTGCTCACCTCATATCGGCTTTTTTTTATCTATCATAACATACGATAAGAAGTATCGATTAGTTTCAAATTATTATTTTTTCTTTAAGATTAAGGTTTGATACTTCTCTTTTCTTATTTTAACCTTTATAATGGACAATGGTAATGAATTTCTGACACTGATTATTGTTGATTTAGAAGGTTCTAACAGCAATTTACCATTTTATATGTATGGAATTTTTGGAAACTGAATTAAAGGAGCGATTTTATTTATGGCTTTAATACATCGAAAAAATACACGACCTCTAAAAGTAGGAAATGTGATGGTTGGAGGTAAGGATGAAGTAGTTATCCAATCCATGACAACTACAAAAACACACGATGTCGATGCAACCGTTAAGGAAATTGAACGGCTTGAGGAAGCTGGTTGCCAAATAGTTCGTGTAGCATGTCCAGACGAACGTGCAGCTAACGCAATTCCTGAAATCAAAAAAAGAATCAATATTCCTTTAGTAGTTGATATTCACTTTAATTATAAACTTGCGCTAAAAGCAATTGAAGGTGGCGCAGATAAAATTCGTATTAACCCAGGTAATATTGGAAAGAGAGATAAAGTGGAAGCAGTAGTAAATGCTGCAAAAGATAAAGGTATTCCTATTCGAATTGGTGTAAACGCTGGCTCTCTTGAACGCCACATTTTGGAAAAATATGGTTATCCAACCGCTGACGGTATGGTTGAAAGTGCACTTCATCATATAAAAATTTTAGAAGATCTAGATTTTCATGACATTGTTGTATCCTTAAAGGCATCAGATGTTAAGCTAGCAATTGAAGCATACGAAAAAGCAGCTGAAGTTATTCCATATCCTTTACATTTAGGAATTACTGAATCAGGAACACTTTTTGCTGGGAGTATAAAAAGTGCTGCTGGTATGGGTGCAATTCTAAGTAAAGGCATAGGAAGCACCATGCGTATTTCTTTAAGTGCTGATCCTGTAGAAGAAGTAAAAGTTGCCAAAGAATTATTAAAAACCTTTGGCTTAGCATCAAACGCTGCAACATTAATTTCCTGCCCAACTTGTGGTCGAATTGAAATTGATCTTATCAAGATTGCAAATGAAGTGGAAGAGTATATTTCCACCATTAAAGCGCCGATCAAAGTAGCAGTACTTGGTTGTGCTGTAAATGGCCCAGGGGAAGCCCGTGAAGCAGATATTGGTATCGCAGGTGCTCGTGGAGAAGGTTTATTATTCCGACATGGAGAAATTATTCGAAAAGTACCAGAAGATACGATGGTAGAAGAACTAAAAGTCGAAGTAGATAAAATAGCTGAAGAATATATACAAAAACAAAAAGAAGAAACACAAGAAGTATAATATTTTAAAAAGGCAAGCCATTAAAGGCTTGCCTTTATTATTTATAACGGTATAAATATCAGCGAAATTAATATAGAAACAATCGCCGTTACAATAGCCGCATTACCTAGGGTATTGGCACCTTGTCGTCTAGAAATGAACCCTAAGACGATACCACCAATAGCCAGAATTAGTGGCCAAACAAAAAAGGAAGCTAATGCTAAAACTAAACCAGCCCAACCATATGCAGTATTGACATCTGACTGCATTTCGGTTTCTTGTTCTTCAGACTCAATCGGACGATTAAATTCATTTGCTGATAACTCAGCAGACGCTTCAGCTTCCCTCTTATATGCCTCATCTACTGAATATAATTCATCAGTATTTACAAATTGTTTCGACTGCGGTGCTTCATCGATATGTCCATTATCGATTTTGGGTGCATTCTCAACACGTCGTTGTGGATCCTGATGTTCTGGCATACTATAAACCCTCCCTTTCTTTTAGAGGTACATTTTTAGTATGCCTTATTTCATTTCGCTCTTACGTGGTAAATTCTACTTCCAATTACGGCGCGTATGCAACAAACTCTTTATATTTTTTGGCATTTGTCTGAATACGTGTGGAATATTCACTATTCGCATGGCCATTTTTTAGCTTATATTGCTCTAAGCCTGCCATACCACGGTGATAGGCTGTCAACGTTTCGTCCCAATTGTCATATTGATCATACAAATAATCAATATAAACTAAAGATAATTTTATGGAATAATACGGATCAAATAAAAGATCATCTTCATATGGCATATCCGCCATATCCGCTATCCATGGTGCTGTATTTTTCATAAACTGAGCCATTCCATATGCATGACCATATTTTGTTTCCGGACCAACTAATTCCGGATCAAAACTGTTGCCTGTTTCAATTTTTAACAGTTCATAGACAATAAATGGATCGATGCCATACGTTTCAGCTTCTTTCACTAAATAAATTGCCCATGGTCTCATGAATTTTCCGTCACTTTCATCGACCATGACTTCTGCTATATCAAAATATTTTGGCCATGTTTCATGTGTTAATTCAATTTCTCTTTGATTAGCCTGATTTAAGATATATTGAGCTTGAGATTCTACATTTTGCACCTCTTGCTCTAATTCGACTTTATCTTTCTTCAGTGCTTGCATTTCTGATTTATATGAATTTACTTGATAATAGCTCCAACCTACAAGCACCAAAGCCAATACAATGCTAATCCATTGCATCTTTTCTGTCATGTAACTATACACTCCTTTGTTGTCAAAGCATTGCTCGACATTGTAGTTATATCTACAGCGCTACATGTTAGCGAAAAATGTCGATTAATGCAAGTGATTCACACTCTACTCTTATTACCCTTATGCACAACACTTAAACATTATTGCATAAAATAATTGAAACAAAAAATAAAGGAGTTTTTTATGATGAACGGTTTAACGAAACGTATTATAATTAGTAAATTGAAGAATATCAGTGCAAAGGAAATAACGGAATACGCCCACAAATATCATATTTCAGTTACGGAAGATCAGGCGAAATTAATATCCAGCCATTTACAACGGAGCAGTTATGATCCAACGATTGCAGAAGATCGAGCACAAATGTTGAAAAAATTAGCTCAAATCACAGATATCAAAACAGCCAAAGCTTGCCAACAGCTATTTCACAAAATGATAAAAGAGTATGGGGTAGAAAATTATTTCAAATAATAAAGTATTATACTAACGAAAAAAACCCATTCCATCGTAACTGAAACGGGCTGATAATATAACTTATTTTATACATTTTTCAACTGGAATATACAACACTTATGGTGACAGTGAACTTTAAAGAGAATTCATCCATGGAGAGCAAGTATATTCCAGTTGCTTAATATTTTTGAGTATAAATTACTGATTTACAATATGTTCTTTCAAATCTGTAACAAAAGAACCATTTTTCAACATTTCGATCTCAAATTTATATGGAGGTTTTTTATTTTTCTTATCTTCTCCAACGTAAGGAGTTTCTAAAATCTTCGGCAGTTCTGTTAATTGATCATGATGGACAATTTTATGAATCGTCTCGAATCCAATATGCCCAAATCCAATATTTTCATGTCGATCTTTTCCTGCACCTTGTACATTTTTACTGTCATTTATATGAACTACTTTCAAACGATCAAGACCAATTATTTTGTCAAATTCATTTAAAACACCATCAAAATCATCCACAATCGGATATCCAGCATCATGGATGTGACAAGTATCCATACAAATGGAAAGCTTCTCATTATGTGTTACTCCATCGATAATTCTTGCTAGTTCATCAAAACTTCGACCAATTTCTGATCCTTTACCTGCCATTGTTTCCAATGCAATTTGAACATCTTGTTTTGGATCCAGTACTTCATCTAACCCTTCAATAATTTTGGCGATACCTTTATCAACACCCTCCCCAACGTGTGCACCTGGATGAAGTACGATTTGTTTAGCTCCAATTGCTTCGGTACGATCAATTTCATTCTTTAAAAAGGTTACACCTAGTTCAAATGTTTCTTTCTTTGTCGTATTTCCAATATTAATAATATATGGCGCATGTACGACAATATCATCAATACCATTATCCTTCATGTGTTGACGGCCTGCTTCGATATTTAACTCTTCAATCGGTTTTCTTCTAGTATTTTGTGGAGCTCCAGTATAAATCATAAAAGCAGTTGAACCGTATGATACCGCTTCTTCACTTGAACCCAAAAGCATTTTCTTTCCACTCATTGATACATGTGATCCAATCTTTACCATAATACCTCTCACCTTTTCTATTTTTTCTTATATTTATCTCTTTCTATTTTCTTCTTTACTTTTTGTTGTTGTTTTTTCATTTTTTTCTTATATCCTGGCTTCACTTTTTTCGGTTTTCTTATTTGTTGCCATGCTTTTTTCTCAACTTCATTTTCAACTCTTTCACGCTTTTGCCTTACATTCCATGCTTTAGCTTCACGCCATTCCCCTTTGACGACATCATAAAACGTAAAGGTTAATCCTTTTTTCTCTAATTTCTTAATAAGTGAAATATCTTCTTCATGGTAAAGGCTAATCGCTGTGCCTTCCATACCTGCACGAGCGGTTCTGCCTACTCTATGCAAGTAGAATGATTCTTCTTTTGGTAATTGCGCATTAATCACATGGCTGACACCTTTAATATCAATACCACGGGCTGCGAGATCAGTAGCGACAATATATTGATATTTCAACTGCTGAATTTCTTTTAGGACTCTCTTACGTTCTCGTTGGTTAAGACCACCATGAATGAGCCCAACTTCTAACCCTTTAGCCTGTAATTTTTCCGATAGTTGGTTGGCATTTTCCTTACCATTCGTAAAAATAATAGCTAAATATGGTTGAATCACCTTGGACATTTCAAAAATGACATCAGCTTCCTCGCGATGTCTAAGATCAATCAGACGATGTTCCAGCTTCTCTGGAGCTAAGCGATCATCAATGTTGACATAAAGCGGTGCATGTAAATACTTCTTGAGAAATGGCTGTAATTTTTCCGGAATAGTAGCTGAAAACACCATTACTTGAATGTCAGGATCTGCATTTGTAAGTATCCTGTCAATATCTTCAATCAGCCCTAATTCCAACATTAAATCTGTTTCATCCATCACAAAGGAATGGGCGGAATAAATATCTAATACACCGCCTTGAACTAAATCTAAAATACGTCCAGGCGTCCCTACTACGATATGTGGGGCTTGTTTCATTTTTTCAACCATTCGTTTTTTGTCAGTTCCACCAATAATTAACTTTGCACGCCAGACATCCTCATTTCCGGAAAATTGCATAATTTTCTTCACTTCATCATATATTTGAATTGCAAGTTCCCTTGTTGGTGCAGTGAGTACAATCTGTGTTCCGGATTGATTCATATCAATTTTATTTAATAGTGGGATTAAAAAGGCATGCGTCTTACCTGATCCAGTTTCCGATTGCCCGATAATGTCTTTTCCTTTTAAAGCCTCTGGAATGACTTTGGCTTGAATAGCAGTGGGCTCATTAAATCCTAACTTACCGATCACTTCATTCATCCAATCATCCAATGCATATTGTCTAAATAAATGCTTTTCCATGTTATTCTCCTTCTAGTTAACAATTATCTTTGTCAATTGTAGCAAATACCTTTATAATATAAGTATTGGACAAATTCAAGTCCGCTATTAAACATTTTACTTGATCTCTAGTAGAAAGTACAGAGGGGGAACCACAATGGAAGTAATTAAGATTGCTCCTAGAGGATATTGCTATGGAGTTGTCGATGCAATGGTAATTGCTCAGAATGCAGTGAAGGATCCCAATCTACCTCGCCCCATTTATATACTTGGTATGATTGTTCATAATTCGCATGTAACCAACGCCTTTCAAGAACAAGGAGTTTACACATTAGATGGGAAAAATCGTGGAGAGCTTTTAGAAGAAATTAAAGATGGAACTGTTATTTTCACCGCACATGGTGTCTCTCCGGAAGTGAAAAAACGTGCAGAAGAAAAAGGTTTAACTGTGCTTGATGCAACCTGCCCGGATGTTACGAGAACACATGATTTGATTCGCGGAAAAGTAAAAGAAAATTATGAAATTGTCTATATTGGTAAGAAAGGGCATCCTGAACCTGAAGGTGCGGTAGGTGTAGCGCCGGATCATGTTCACTTAATACAAAATCAGGAAGATGTTGATAATCTTCATCTCCATTCAGAAAAAGTATTAGTGACCAATCAAACGACGATGAGTCAGTGGGATGTTTATGATGTAATGCTAAAAGTACAAGAAAAATATCCACAAACAGAGATGGAACAGGAGATTTGTATGGCGACCCAGGTTCGCCAAGAAGCTGTAGCAGAACAAGCAAAGGATGCCGATTTAACTTTAGTAGTCGGAGATCCACGTAGTAATAACTCTAACCGTTTAGCGCAAGTTTCAATTGAAAAAGCACGTACTCAAGCATATAGAATCGCTGATGTATCTGAAATTCAATATGAGTGGTTAGAAGGTGTGTCAAAAGTTGCCGTGACTGCTGGTGCTTCTACACCGACACCAATTGCAAAAGAAGTGATCAAATTCATCGAACAATATGACCCAAATATTCCTGAAACATGGGATCGCACATCAAAAGTAAAGAAAGATAAGATCTTACCAAAAGTAAAAGCTAAAAAATAAGAAGCAAGCGCCTTAAGGTGCCTGCTTCTTATTTTTATCAGATAATAAATAAAACAAACGCCCGCCACAAAATACATAAACCGCAAAGAATCTTGCCGTAGCGTATGCAAGCACTCAGCAAAAATCAGAATGGAAGAAAACTGCACAAAAGAGAATTTTCATTAGTTCGCAGTTGTTATCTATAACGAATCAAGTAATAAGTACAAATGCAGAAATTAGTTTTTTTGCTTATTGATAACGAAATGGATCGGTTGATAAAGATGAGATCTCTACTTCGATTTTTTCTGGTAATGCATCAAGGTTTGCTAAGAAATAATCTTTTACTCCTTCTTTCATTACTTCCTCGACATGGTGACCTGGGTCAATCAGGCAGAGACCTGCCTCCTCGGCGTCTTGAGCTTCATGAAAGGTTAAATCGCCAGTTATATAAAGATCAGCACCAGCATTACGAGCTACATCAATATACCCTTTTCCACTGCCACCTAGTACAGCCACTTTCTTAATCACCTGATCTTGATCTCCAACATAACGTAATGCTGGGATATTTAAATTACGCTTTACAACTTCAGCATACTCAGATAACTTCATCGGTTTAGAGAGCTTACCAATACGACCTAATCCCTCTTGTTTACCTTTGTTAGAGAGCGGAACTAGATCATATGCCATTTCTTCATATGGATGTGCCTTTACAGCTGCTTGCAAGACTGGTGACAATTGTGATTGTTTTATAATCGTTTCTATTTTATATTCATCAACTTCCTCGATCTCGCCTTGATTACCAAGAAAAGGGGTTGTTCCCTCTAACGGTTTAAATGCACCGGTTCCTGCAGTTCGGAACGTACAATGGCTGTAGTTACCAATATGTCCGGCCCCAGCATCTCCTAAGGCATGGACCACATACTTTAAGTGTGTTTTGGGAACATAAACGATAAATTTCAATAGTTGTTCCTCGACCGTCGGCACTAAAACCTTTGTATTTGTCATTTCTAACCTTTGTGCCAGCAGGTCGTTTACACCACCATTTGCTACATCCAGGTTTGTATGGGCTGCATACACAGCTATATCATGTTGGATTAATTTCTTCACTACTCGGCCTTTAGGATCTTGAAAATCAATATGCGTTAAACCTTTGAATAATAGTGGATGGTGCGAGATAATGAAATCAACGTTTTTCTCAATCGCTTCATCTACGACACCTTCTACTACATCTAACGTGATCATTAGTTTATTCACTTTTTGCTCCTTTGCTCCTACTTGTAGACCTATATTATCCCAAGACTCTGCATAGTGCTTAGGAACCCATTTCTCAAATAAACGAATAACATCTTTAACGGTTGTCATCTTCTATTACCTCCTCAATCCATTCCATTTCTGTTTCCAGCTTCTTGATTTTTTCAACCGGCAAAATAGTAGCCTGTTTCATCTGATTAATTAGCTTCGAGCGTTTTTCTTTTTCATGGAACCATTTCTTCAAAAAAACATCACTCTTTTCCTGTAAAAGATATGGACCAAATAATAATTCATGTTCAGAAAGATGAAGTGGCTCTTTTCGATAATCACTGACAATGACCTCATAAATATATCCATCCTCTGCAATAATCTCTTCTGCTACAATCTTATAGTGATGCTCTATTAACCACTTACGAACGAGTTGGGCATCAATATTAGGCTGTAAAATTAATCGTGAGACACCAGATAATTTAGCCTGACCTTCCTCCAATATGGTTCGAATTAGTTTACCTCCCATACCAGCTATGGTAATTTGATTCACTTCTTTTTCCTTAATAACATCCAAGCCATTCCCTTTTCTTACTTCAATTCGATCACTTAGTTCATGTTCTCTAACGGTTTTCTTTGCCCTTTCAAACGGACCTTGATTAACTTCCCCTGCAATGGCTGTTGCACGTTCATGTCGTGAACAAACATAACATGGTAAATAAGCATGATCAGAACCAATATCAGCAAAATGGATTGGATTCTGTAGGTATTCAGCTAGTTGTTCTAGTCTTTTTGATAGCATATCCTTGCCCCTTCTCACTATATTTAAAGATGAAAAAAGCCTTCTGTCGAGACAGAAAGCTTTTGCAAATTTATTCTTGCCCTTCAGACAGCCATTCAGCTAACACCGCGGCTTCCTCATTACTTACTAATCCACCAGGCATATTTCCATTTTCGGAACCGTTGATAATCATACTTTCAATTTCCTCAACACTTAATCTCTCATGAACATCATTTAGAGATGGACCACTTCCACCCTCTAAGTCTCCACCATGACATCCAATACAGCTTTGAATTAGTGCTTCTGGATCTGCCTCTGTTGTCTCTCCTTCTTCATCTCCACCAGCAATTTTTTCTTGTTCATTTAGTCCAACTACAGATAAAATGATCATTGCTAAAATCCCAAGAACTGCAATAAGTGCAAAAGGTATAACTGGATTTTTCTTCATCGTTTTTTTCCTCCTTCAATGACACGTCAAGTTGGGTTTTCACTGCCCAACAAATTTTTCTACTATGTATAATGGAAAACCATCTTTATTTTACTTCAAAATAGACAAATAGAAAAGTGATACTCATTAAAATTCATGAAAATGTCTAAAAATAATAGAAACCAAACATAATGATCAGAATAATTAAAATAAAAACACCTGCAACTTGCAAGAAAAATTGTTTTTTCAACTTACCAAAGGTAATCCAAGAAATACTATTGATAAAAATCCATATATAGGTTGTCCACCATATCCGTATATAATCATTCATCCATAACACAGTAGAAAATAAAAACACTACAAAAAATATCATAACAGCATATGAGTCTTGCAATCCATCATGTCGAGAGAAAAACTTTATCATAATGAGAGCTATACATTGTGTGACAACGATACCAACCATTTGTATAAAAAGATCATCTGCAGCTTGAAAAATTAAAAAAGGTAGTAAAATGAGTAATGTATTTAGAAAATAAAACAGTAAAAAATATGGGGCTTGTTTCGCTTCTCTATTTTCTTCTTTAGCCCCTTCTCCTTCCGTATAAAGAGCTAATAAAAAATCACAATACTGATTTGGTAATAATTGATGTGTTTTCCAATAATTAATTTCATTAATAATTGTTTGCTTACGTTCTTCGTCCATTAATACCATCTCCAAGTCTGACTCACTTTAACCATTATATCGGATAATTATGCGAAACATTGATCTTCTTAGTGAAATTCAAAAATGAACTATCTTCCTAAAGAAGATAGTCCATTAATCACACTTAGAGATTTATTCTAAGAAGTCTTTTAATCGTTTGCTGCGACTTGGATGACGTAATTTTCGTAATGCTTTCGCTTCAATTTGGCGAATTCTTTCGCGAGTTACGCCAAATACCTTACCGACTTCCTCTAATGTTCTCGTTCTTCCATCATCTAAACCGAAACGTAATCGTAATACGTTTTCTTCACGATCAGTTAGTGTGTCTAAAACATCTTCTAATTGTTCTTTTAATAATTCATATGCCGCATGATCAGATGGAGATGTAGCTTCTTGGTCTTCAATAAAGTCACCTAGATGTGAGTCATCTTCTTCACCAATTGGTGTTTCCAATGATACGGGTTCTTGAGCGATTTTTAAAATTTCTCTTACCTTGTCAGGTGTTAAATCCATATCCTTGGCAATTTCTTCTGGAGTTGGTTCTCTGCCTAGATCTTGTAATAATTGACGTTGGACACGAATCAGTTTATTAATTGTTTCTACCATATGAACAGGAATTCTAATCGTTCTCGCCTGATCTGCGATGGCTCTTGTAATCGCTTGTCGAATCCACCAAGTTGCATAGGTACTAAACTTAAATCCTTTACGGAAATCGAATTTTTCTACCGCTTTAATTAGCCCCATATTTCCTTCTTGAATAAGATCTAGAAATAACATACCACGTCCAACATAACGTTTCGCTATGCTTACAACAAGACGAAGGTTCGCTTCAGCTAATCTTTTTTTGGCGTATTCGTCACCTTCTTCAATTTTCTTTGCAAGGTCAATTTCTTCCGAAGCAGATAATAAATCGACTCGGCCAATTTCCTTTAAATACATACGGACTGGGTCATTTATTTTAATGCCTAACGGAACACTTAAATCATTTAGGTCAAATTCTTCCTCTTTTGATAGCTGCTGCATGGTAGGATCTTCATCTGAATCTCCTATTACTTCTACACCTTGTTCATTTAGGAACTCATAGAATTCATCCATTTGATCGGATTCTAAGTCAAAATTTGATAATCTTTCTGCTACTTCCTCATATGCTAAAACACCACGTTTTTTACCTAATTCCAATAATTGGTCTTTGGCCTGCTCAATAGTTAATTCAGCTTCTTTTGAACGTGATGGCTTGTTTTCTGCCATGAGTGCCCCTCCTTCCAAAACTAACTCCAATTTTTCGATTGTTGTTTTATCTTTATAATCTCCATTGCTACTTTAGCTGCTTCTTTTGGATCTGTTTTCTCTAACTGTTTCATTTGTTGTTGCAGTTGTTTGATTTTTCCATTATCTGTCTGTTCTGATTGAATAAGATGGATATAATCTTGCAGCTCCTTCTCTGACATTTCCCAAGAATGATCCATCATTGATAGTTCGACAACTGTTTGTTGAAGTTTTGCGTCATCCAGATATGTTAAGAAATGACTGGGATCAGGTGGATTCCCTTCTTCATAATATCCGTACAAATGGGTTACAATAATTTGATGTTGCTCTAAATTAAACTTAGATCCAATCGTTTCTCTGACTTTTTCTGCAATGTGAGTATTTTGTAACATAAATGCAACCAATCGGCGTTCAGCATTTTGATATGCTGGCGGTAAGACATTTAACTTTTTCGCTGCATATTTCTGTTGATTTCCACCATTAGTATTACCAAACCTTTGCCGGTTATCATCATTTTTTTTGATATTTCGCATTCGAGACTTTAATTCTTGTGATAAAGCATCATAAGCGATATTAAACTCTTCGGCTAGTTCTCGAAGATAATGATCTCTTTCAATAGAACTTTCTAACTGTGCAATTTCCCCAATTACTCTTTCTACATATTGCAGTCGATCTCCTTCAAGTTTTAAATTAAAATTCTTTTTTAAGTACTTCATTAAGAAGACCATTTCTGTATCAGCAGTTTCAATAACCTGTGCTCGGAATTTGTCACTTCCATATTCTTGAATGAATTGATCTGGATCATAATTATGAGGTAATGCTGCTACTTTTATGGTACAACCGACCTTTTTCAATAACTGAATAGCTTTATAAGTAGCATTTTGGCCGGCATTATCGCCATCATAACAAAGGAGAACAGTATCGACATACCTTCTTAAAAGACTGGCATGTGATTCTGTTAAAGAAGTTCCTAACGATGCTACTCCATTAGTAACGCCAGCTTGATGAGCTGCGATAACATCTGCAGATCCTTCAAAAAGTATTACTTCTCCTTTTTTCCGAATTTCACTTCTAGCTAGATCAAAGTTGTAGAGTAATTTACTCTTTTTAAACAAAGATGATTCAGGACTATTTAGATATTTAGGTTCCTGATCTGAAATGGTTCTTCCTACAAATCCAATTGTTTTACCTAAGTGATTACGGATTGGAAAAATTACTCTTGCTTGGAATCGATCAAAATAATTTCCGTCATTTCCAACAGTTAATAATCCTGCATTGGCCATTACTTGCTTGTGGAAACCTTTTTTTTCTAAAAATTGTGCAATAAAATCTCTTGATGTTGGTGAATAACCAATTTGAAACTGATCGATTGCCTCATCTGAAAAACCTCTACTATATAGATATTCCAAAGCTTTTTTCCCATCTTTTGAATGGCGTAATAAATGATGATAAAGCTTTACTAACCATTGGTAAGCATCTAAAATTGCCTGCTCCTCGTTATTAACCCTTTCACTTCCTGTTTCTTTTAATTCAGGAATAGACTGACCAGATTTTTCTGCTAAATAACGAATAGACTGTTGGAAAGTATATCCTTCCATTTCCATAATAAATGTAATGACGTTACCACCTTTACCGCATCCAAAACAATGATAAATTTGTTTATCTTGATTTACGGAAAAAGAAGGTGTATTTTCTGAGTGAAATGGACAAAGTCCAAAATAATTTCGACCTTGTTTTTTTAATTGAACATATTCTCCTACAATATCAACAACATCATTTGCATGACGAAGTGATTCAATCGTTTCATCTGACACTTGATAGGCCATTATTTATCACCATTTCTCACAACTACTTTAAAAGTTCGACAATTTTCTCATCCTTGGTATAAAGAACAACTATCGCTGTATAATAAAAAACAGCTTCTTGTTAACATAATACCTCCAACCTAGATAAAATAAACACCATATTAAAATAATTAACATTATATATGATGACAATGTTTTAAAAAATTGTCGAATAACAAAAGTTCTTATGGATACATTATTCTACACAAAACTGCAAATTCCTGCTTGATTCAAAGTTTTTTTGAAAAAATGTTGAAATAAATTTAATTATCATCAATAATAGTTGAAATAACTAACCAAAGTTGATTATATTAGTCAGTAATATACATTTTAATAATAATATAAACATTTTCACAAAATATTATTATAATATATATTCATATTAATTACCAACATCTTATCTTATTCATTCATTTGCCTTGTTATCATGCAAATCCCAATAAGGTTGATTAATCATATTTAGAATGATATTAGCCGTTTCTTCGACAGCTTTATTCGACACATCAATAACCGGACATCCAAGTTGATGAATAATCTTATTAAAGTAATCTAATTCAGATGCAATGCGGTCTACATTCGCATAGGCGGCTTGATCGCCCAATCCAAGACTTTTTAACCGTTCTTTCCTAATATCATTTAATTTTTCAGGACTTATTCTTAATCCAATACATTTATGACTAGGAATTTCAAATAATGAAGTAGGTGGTTCTACTTCTGGAACGATTGGAACATTCGCAACCTTTAATTGTTTGTGTGCCAAATATTGGGATAACGGTGTTTTGGATGTTCGTGAAACCCCAATTAATACGATATCGGCTTGTTGTACTCCTCTTGGATCTCTGCCATCATCATAACGAACTGCAAATTCTATCGCTTCTACTCTTCTAAAATAATCTTCATCCAGTTTATGAATAAGTCCTGGCTCTTGTTTAGGTCTCTTTTTAAATTTCCGTTCCATTGCCTGTAGCATCGGACCCATTATATCAACACATTCAACATTTTTATTCTTTGCTTCTTGAATTAAAAACTCTCTAAACATTGGGTTGACTAACGTGAATCCAATCATTGCACCTAATTGGTTTGCGTGGTAAACGGCACCACGCAAAACTTCAATATTTTCTACATAGGGAATTCGATATAAATCATAGTCATTTTCACTCATAAATTGACTGAGTGCTGCCTTTGTAACAAATTCTGCCGTTTCTCCAACGGAATCAGAAACAACATAAATGATTGCTTTTTCCATGATCGTGATGTCCTCCTCAGTCCTTTACGACCTGCGTTTGCTTCCATTGGACCTTGGTTAAATCTGCAAATTTATTAATTTCACTGGCGATTACTTTCAATAAAGCTAAACGATTATCACGAATTTTTTCATCATCAGCCATTACCATTGTATTGTCAAAGAAATGGTGAATTGGCTCTACTAATGGTGTTAACTGGTCCAGCGCTGCTTTGGCATCTTTTTTTGCAATTGCATTCTGGTAATGATCTTTTATATCTATATATGTTTGATATAACTTATTTTCCTCATTTTTTTCAAAAAGGCTAGGTTCAATAGTTTTATTGCCTTCCGCTTTCGTTGCTAAATTCATTACACGAACAAAAGCTTCTTGTTTGTCTTTAAAAATTGAGTCTGCACGTTTTTCTTTCAATAACTGTGCTTTATCTAACAGTAAGGAGAAATCAGATAATTCGTTAACAAGAACCGCATCGATGATATCAGCTTCAATACCTGCTTCTTTCATAATATATGCAGCACGTTGTTTAAAAAATGATTCTAAATGATTTAATACGTGAGATTTTTCAGCAGCTTTAGAAATATCTTTTGCATCAAATAAAGCAAATACTTTTTCAATCAATTGATTAATATTTAAATCCCAACTGTTATGTTGATTGATTTGCAAGATGCCTAGCGCTTGTCTTCTTAATGCATAAGGATCTTGAGAGCCACTTGGTATCAACCCTACAGCAAAACATCCGACAATGGTATCGATTTTGTCTGCAATACTTACAACAGACCCAACGATACTAGCTGGCAATTCATCATTGGCATTCCTCGGCATATAATGTTCCTCGATTGCTTGTGCTACTACATCCTCTTCACCAAAAATGGTGGCATATTTTCTCCCCATTATCCCCTGGAGTTCTGTAAATTCATTGACCATGTTTGTAACCAGATCAAATTTACTTATCCTTGCAGCTCTTTCAATTTGAGTTTTTTCTTGTTCAGAGAGATCTAATTCAGTTGCAATTATTTCGCTTATTTCTGTTACTCGTTTTACTTTGTCTCCAATTGTTCCGAGACTTTCCTGGAAAACCATGCGATCTAATTGTGTTAAATTATTATCAATCGATTGTTTTTGATCCTCATCATAGAAAAACTGTGCATCCTGTAATCTCGCCCGTAATACCTTTTCATTACCTCTTGACACTGTATCAATGTGGTCACTTGTACCATTACGCACACCAATAAAATATGGCAACAACTGATTATTTTCAGTTTGTACAGGGAAGTAACGTTGATGTTCTTTCATTGATGTAATAAGCACTTCTTTTGGTATATGCAAAAATTCCTCACTAAAATGGCCAAAGAATACAGTTGGGTACTCTACTAGATGAGTCACTTCTGTTAATAAATCACCATCAATTGGAATTTTCCATCCCTTTTCTTGTTCCAGTTGTCTGATCCCATTGAAAATCATCTCTTGTCGCTTCTTTGTTTCCGCAATCACATATTGATCATTTAAAAGTTGTGCGTATGAAGATGGAGTATTTATCTCTATCCTTCCACCTAAAAAGCGATGTCCGAAACTCTTATTACTTGTGTGTACTCCAGCTATCTCAAATGGAATAACTTTTTCATCTTGTAATGCCACAAGCCATTTTATTGGACGAATATAGCGTAAGTTTTGATCTGCCCAACGCATATTTTTAGGAAAGTTCAAGCCAAGAATGATATCTTTAAAATCTGATAACAACTCTTCCTGTGTTTTACCTTCTAAAAATTTATTTACAAATACATACTCCGTGCCGTTAACTTCTTTTAGATATAGATCATCTATAGACTTCCCCTGTCCTTTAGAGAAACCGATTGCTGCTTTCGTCCAATTGCCATCATCATCTTTAGCAATTTTCAAAGCAGGTCCTTTTGCTTCTTCTTCTTGATCTGCTTGTTTATAGTCTAACCCTTCAATTAATACAGCAAATCTCCTTGGTGTTATATATGTTGTTAGATTTTGATAAGCTAATCGAATATCTTTTAACCAATCGATCGTTTTACTCTTTAATTGCTTTTCGGTATCATTCATAAAACGAGCTGGCATTTCTTCTAAACCAACTTCAAACAAAACATTAGTTGTTTTCATGACGATTTTCTTCTCCTTTCAACATTGGGAATCCAAGTCTTTCTCTTTCTGCTACATATAGCTTAGCAATCTCTCTCGCTAAATTACGGACACGTCCAATGTATCCTGTTCGTTCTGTTACGGAAATGACTCCTTTTGCGTCTAATAAATTAAAGGTGTGAGAGCATTTCAGAACATAATCGTACGCAGGAAAAACCAAATCTTTTTTCATTGCCCGCTTTGCTTCTCCCTCGTATGTAGAAAATAATTCAAAAAGCATTTCTGTATTGGATTCCTCGAATGTGTACTTTGAATGCTCATACTCTGGCTGATAGAAAATATCCCCAACTGTTACACCTTCTGTCCATTCTAAATCAAATACATTTTCTTTATCTTGAATATAAGAAGCTAAACGCTCAATCCCATACGTGATTTCCACTGCTACCGGCTTCGCCTCTAGACCACCAATTTGCTGGAAATAAGTGAATTGTGTGATTTCCATACCATCTAACCAAACTTCCCATCCCAGACCAGCTGCTCCTAATGTTGGGTTTTCCCAATTATCTTCGACAAAACGAATATCATGATACTTAGGGTCAATACCTAGCTTTTCTAATGATTCCAAATATAGTTCTTGTATATTGTCTGGAGAGGGTTTCATAATAACTTGGAATTGATGGTGTTGATACAATCTATTTGGGTTTTGTCCATAGCGCCCATCTGCTGGACGGCGTGATGGCTCGACATATGCGACGTTCCATGGTTCCGGTCCAAGACTGCGCAAAAGGGTCATTGGCGACATCGTTCCGGCCCCTTTTTCAACGTCATATGCTTGCATTAAGATACAGTTTTGATCTGACCAATGCTTTTGTAAAGTTAAGATCATCTCTTGAATATTCATCAGTACTTCATCCTCCTATGTATAGAGCGTTTTTAAATCATGTTAATAAAAACGATAGATAACAACTGCGAACTTGAAAATTCACTGTAGTGAGCTTTCTTCCATTCCATATGAGTGCTAGAATACCGCTTCGGCAGAATACTGTGCTTCCCGAGGAGGCTAAGGCCGTGCCCGTGGAAAGCGAAGTTCTTTCCGTAACGTAGCACCGCACTCATTCAAATGAAGAACGAAGAAAGCAAATCCAGGTCCGGGTTACTTCGCAACGTATGTTTTGTTGTGCTACAGCTAAGTAATAAATTGAAAAACCCGTCCCTATGCCTTATCCATCGATAAAGCATAGGGACGGGTTTGCCCGCGGTTCCACCCTATTTGTCATCTATAAAAATACAGATGACCACTTTCATAAAAGCTGCTCCAGAGCGCCTTCCTAATTTTGACTTGTTCAGCTTCCACCACCCTGAACTCGCTTAAAAGACAATGAATCAGTACTACTCTCTTTCTTCGCAACCCGCTATTCATTTCATTTTTACATCATACGCAAGATTACACCAATTGTCAATTATAATTTATCATTTAACTGACTCATCTGTTTCAAAAATCTTTTGGACTTCAAATAATACCCGCCATGCTCTTCGTAATATTGATCCATGATTCGCTGCAATATCATTTTATTTTCAGCTTTTACTGAAATATTCCCGATTTGTTCCACTTCAACCCAAGCGAATAACGCCATTAGTTTTGCTACTTTTTCAGGTATCGAAATCGCATTCTCATCTAACCGTACACAATTCCTGCATAACAACCCACCATTCGAAATAGAAAATGCTTTTAAATCTTGGGAGTTTCCGCATGAAACACATTGTGTCACTACAGGAGCGAACCCTGCTTCTTTATACATTTTCCATTCATAGATCATTGTTAATATCTCGGCATCCTTATCATCATTTATTCGCTCAATCGTATGTAATAATTGCTGATAGATAAATGGGTTATACTTTTTAGCATCGACCAATTTATCCGTTAATTCTGCTAAATAACTTGTATAGGCTGTTTTAAATATATCTTCTCTTATTTTTCGAAAAGAAGTAATCATTTCACCCTGCTGAATAGTAGCAAGACCAGACCCTGGCTGTATAAGATACGAACCATGAATAAATGGCTGCGTAATAGCAGCCATTCTACTTTTAGTTTTCTTTGCACCTCTTGCTATGGCACCAACTTTTCCTAGTGTTGGTGTTAATAATGTCACAATTTTATGAGTTTCCCCATAATCCTGTGTTTTCAAAATGAAGCCTTCAACTTTTTCAAACACAAGCTTCACCTTTCCCTTTCACTCTTAAAAATGCGTATCCTCTAATAACGTATCGTCTATTCCTTCTTCTTCTTCTTCATCCAACTCAACTTGTTTCATCCATAAGTACGCTTCAATATTGCCTGTTTGACTAAATATTTTCCATGGTACATCGATCACAATAAACCTCACCTTTCCTTATGGTAATCTTTCATTGTGTTCAATATTAGATTTTCCTGAAATCTTAATTCAATTAGTTAAAATATTTACCATGTATCAAACTGCAAATAACAACTTATATCACATTTACAGCTGAGGTATTACTACCACATTAATATTCATCCTGTTTAAAACCGAATTCGTTTAATTGATGGGGTTTATTCCGCCAATTTTCTTGAACTTTTACCCACAATTCCAAATACACTTTCGACCCTAATAACCGTTCAATATCCTGTCTTGCTCGCTTCCCAATTTCTTTTAACATTTTACCTTGTTTACCAATAATAATGCCTTTTTGTGATTTCCTTTCAACCACAATCGATGCCTGTACTAAAACTTTCTCATCTTCACCACGATTATCAATACCGTCAATTATTACAGCAACTGAATGTGGCACTTCTTCTCTTGTTAATTGTAAAACCTTTTCACGTATTAGTTCACCAATGATAAATCGCTCCGGATGATCGGTAACTTGATCCTCTGGATAATATTGGGGACCCTCAGGAAGATGTTCTGTAAAGACATCCATTAAATGACTCACATTATTTCCTTCCAGAGCTGAAATAGGAATAATTTCTTTAAATGGATACTTGTCCTTATATTGGTCTATAAGTGGCAAAAGTTGATCTGGATGAACAAGATCAATTTTATTGATTATTAAAAAAACCGGCTTTTTGATCGACTCTAAGCGATCCATGATATACTGATCACCCATACCATAGCCTTCATCCGCATTAATCATAAACATAATCGCATCTACTTCATTTAAAGTGTTTTCTGCAATTTTGACCATAAAATCTCCTAATTTGTGCTTAGGCTTATGGATTCCAGGGGTATCAATAAATACAATTTGCTTATCCTTATCAGTGTATACACCTTGAATTTTATTTCTAGTTGTTTGCGCTTTGTCACTCATAATTGCAATTTTTTGACCAATAACATGATTCATGAAGGTCGATTTTCCTACATTTGGTCTACCAATAATGGCTATAAATCCTGATTTGAAATTGTTATGCATAACTTTTCCTCCGCTTTATATCCTGTTGCTTCTCTATAACATAATAATACTATATCTTCTCTAAGATTTCATACTTTCGACAAAACTAGTGGTAAAGTTTAAAAATGTGTAAACCTATTCTTTTTTATGATAAAATCTTTGGCATAAAAATGAGAATTGCGATAAGAATTGCCACAATAGCAGTGACTAAGACCGCACCTGCAGCCATATCCTTCGCAACTCCTATCGCTGGTCGGTGCTTCGGTTCCAAATGGTCTAAAGCTCTTTCTAAGGCTGTATTCATCATTTCCATGCTTATAACTGCACCAACTGTCAGAGATAGAATTGCCCATTCTATCGTTGAAATAGAATAGAAAATGCCTGCAGCAAATACAAGCATTGCCGCAATCATATGAATGGTTATATTCCGTTCAGTAAGAATGCCAACCTTAAGACCTTTCAGCGCATATCGCAAACCAAAATGAAATTTATTTTTCCCGCGATAATCCGAACCCATTTAATATCTCCTCTTGTCTTGAAAACATTTTCTTCTCATCCTCATCATTCATATGGTCATAACCAAGCAAATGTAAAAAACCATGCAAAGCTAAAAAACCTAATTCCCTAGAAAAAGAATGATTGTATTCAAAAGCTTGTTCATTTGCTTTATCGACCGAAATAACGATGTCTCCTAGCGCAACAGGAATATCTGCTCCTGTTATCCTAATCTCTTCTTCAGCTTCTTCTTCAAGTGCAAATGACAATACATCTGTGGGATTATCCAACCCACGATATTGCTTATTTAACAATTGTATTTCATCATTATCTACGAATGAAATGGACAATTCTGAATCTAATCCAATATTTTCGTGTTTCGCAGCGTACGAAAGCAATTGAGTTATTAAATCAAAATGTTCCTGTGATACTTTTTCAGTTTCATCATAAAAATCTAGTTCCATGTCTATCTCGCCTCTTTCATGTTGGTTTCCTTTGGATACTGAATTCGAGAGTGGTAGATACCTTTTAATGTCTCACAAATAACTAATTTCATTTGTTCTAATTCCTTAAATGTTAAAGTACTATCATTTAACTGACCATCTAATAATCGGTCTTCCAAAATGGAAGATACAACTTTTTCAATCTCATCCTGAGTAGGGGTCGCCAACGATCGTGCAGCAGCTTCAATGGAATCACAAATCGATACAACAGCCGCTTCTTTCGTTTTGGGTTTTGGACCATCATATCGAAAATCCTCTTCATTCACTTTATCATTACGTTCCTTCGCTTTAAAATAAAAGTATTTAAGTAACGTTGTGCCGTGATGTTGTAGAGCAATATCAATAATCTCATTAGGTAATTTTTCTTTTTTTAGTAACTTCGCACTATCTACAGGATGTTGCAAAATGATCTCTGCACTCTGATAAGGATCAAGGTAATCATGTGGATTTTTCATCCTCATCTGATTTTCAATAAAATAATGTGGTCTGACTGTTTTCCCAAGATCATGATAATAGGCTGCTACACGAGCTAATAAACCATTTGCACCAATCGCTTCACAGGATGCCTCACTTAAATTAGCTACCATAATACTGTGATGATAGGTCCCTGGAGCTTCAATTAACAATTTGCGTAATAATGGCTGGTTGGGACTAGATAAAGCTAGAAGCTTTGTATCAGATAAAATACGTAAGCCCGATTCAAAAAAAGGCAACATCCCCATTGTTAGAACCGTAGCAATAATAGCAGAAAGAAATCCGTATCCACTCAAAGATAAGTAATCTAACCATGAATATTTTTCAAACGATAAGAATAAAAATAAACAGATTGTTACCATATTAATGATGGATGTAGCTAAACCACTCTTGATAATTGAACCTCTGTCTTTAATCACCGACAAGAAGAAAATACTAGCTAATTGAGAAAAGATAATAAAAATCCCAGCTTCCATATTTAACAGTCCTGGAATATCCGCATTAAAAATGACACTGCCAATCACGGCATAAAATACCGACATTACAATAGCAATTCGTTCGTTAACTAAAATTTTTAATAACATAGATACTGTAGCTACAGGAGTAACTAGATATAACGGATTAACCGATGTCGTATAAAAACTTACAACTTTCATCATTAAAACGATAAAAATACTTAACACGCAAATTGCGATTAATTTGCGAAAATGTAATTCGGATTTTTTAGTATGGTGACGTAATTCGAAAAATAGAAATAAGCCTAATAGTGTTACGAGCAGCAACAAACCAATCGTTGGGTAAAAATTTCGTTGTTCATTTAAAAGACCGGTCACCTCTAGCTCTTCATAAATTTCGTTGGTAATTAATTGACCTTCTTCAACAATTACTTCACCTGCTCGTATCATGACTGGTTCTACACTATTTCGTGCTTGTTGTTGCGCTTCATTTGTTAGATCAGCAGAAAAAAAAGAATTAGGTTGTATACTAAATGCTATTAGAGGACGTAGTGCCTGGACGAAAGAATCATCCAATGTAGAGTATGTTAACTTTTGTTGTGCTGTTTGGATGGCTTGATCAACTTCTTCTACTTTAATGCCATTATAATATGCATCGTAAAGCGCAGTAGTAATCAATTCTTTCGCTAATACTCTCTCTTCATCTGTAGCTTGAAATAATGCTCTAAACGTTTGTGTATCAACTTCAAGCAGTAGTTCATCGTGGACTATATTTTCAAGGTAGGCAACTTTATCAGCAATGGAAACGAGTTTTTCTTCTTCTAACTCTAATTCAATATTTCCTGTTTCGATCTTGTCAACTGCTTCAAAGACCTCATTTATATATGTAATTTGCTCCTCTGTCACTTCTTCCGAAATTTCAAAATGGTCCTCTACTGATTGAATCACTTCTCTTAGTCTACGCTCGGTCTCTCTGGTATTCTCGATCGTAATAGGGGAACGAATCGTTTCTTTAGCTGCAGAAAATTTTTCAATATCATATGTTTCAGTATGTACATTTTGGTAACTTACGACAAAAAAGATACCCACAATAACGAAACATACTGTGACTAATTGAATAAGATTATCTTGAAAAAAAGAAACGATTTTTTGTTTTAATAACCAAAATTTTTCCATTTTGATTCCCCCACTCCTCGGGCTAACCTTTAACATTAAATGATTCAGAAAAGAGTTGCCAAATAGTCTTACTTATTACCATCGTGTTGCAAAATTCACATCACTTTTAAGACAACCCCTAGTGTATATTCAAAGCTTTTTATTTAATTTTCATACGCTTCAATAATTTTCTGAACAATAGGGTGTCTGACTACATCAGATTGCGTTAAATAGACAACGCCGATCCCTTTCATATTGGCTAACTTTTCTTTTGCCTCGGTTAAACCTGATTGAACACCCTTAGGCAAGTCAATTTGCGTAACATCACCAGTAATGACCATTTTTGATCCAAAACCTAAACGAGTTAAAAACATCTTCATTTGTGCATTGGTTGTATTTTGAGCTTCATCTAATATTACAAAAGCATCGTCTAATGTTCTTCCGCGCATGTAAGCAAGAGGAGCAATTTCGATAGTGCCTCTCTCAATTAAACGCATCGTATGTTCTGTTCCCAGTACATCATGTAATGCATCATATAGAGGTCGTAAATAAGGATCCACTTTCTCTTTTAAGTCTCCAGGTAAGAAACCTAAACTTTCTCCTGCCTCTACTGCTGGTCTTGTTAATATGATTCGCTTAACTTTTCCATTTTTAAGTGCATGGATAGCCATCACCACTGCTAAGTATGTTTTACCAGTACCAGCTGGTCCTATCCCGAAGACAAGATCATTCTGTTTCATTGTCTGTAAATAATGGCGTTGTCCAAGTGTTTTTACACGAATTGACTTACCTTTTGCATTCTTGGTAATCTCATCTTCGAATAAGGTTTCTAATTGATTAATTTTTCCTTTTCTCGCAAGGTCTATTGCATAAATAACATCTCGCTCTGTAATCGTTATTCCTTTTCTAATGATAGCCAACAGTCCATGTAATACTTCTTGAATTACCTTTACATCTGTGTCACTACCAGAAACACTTATTTGCTCACCACGAGAAGTAATCGATACTTGCAATTGTTCTTCTAATTGCTTTAAATGTCGATCTTCTGTACCGAAAAGTGTTAAAGCTTCATTAGGATTTTCTAATTGTAAATCAATCATCTTTAGATCTTCTGACATAATCAATCTCCTTGAGTAATTGGTTGTTTCTTTGCAATATTTTCTAGTACAGTATAATACAAGGTTAATTTTACTTTACCACTCTCTACACTTTCGTGCAAAGCTTTTTCATCCGTAATTTCTGCATCATGTGGAATTTCTCTCATTAACTCTCTTTTACCTTGTTCTAATGCAATTTTCTTCGCATTTTCTTCACTTAATTGTTCCTCTTTTAATTCTGCTTCATAAATTGTTTGGTTTATATAACTAATCGGAATTTTCCATTTTAGAAAATAAAAATTCTTTTCCTCTACATCAACTTGATAATGTTCATACTCTGGATTTTCAAAGTTCCAAATCGGAACTAGAAATTTCGAAGCATGCAAGTAATGTTTTTGTTCCATTTTACCATTAAGCACAAGATACTGGTTGTCCAAAGGTACGGTTACTTCGCTTTTATACCATACTTTTGCAATTACCTCTCCTTCTGCTTCCACAGGCTTACCTTCATCCTCCTCATCATCTTCTTCCGATTCATTAAGATAAGCTGATACTAGAATATCTCCTTGATAGACGACATCATTGGTTCTTACAAGAGGTTGTCCTCTTGTAACGAATAAATCTTCAATAACACCTTCCTTTTTGGCTACAAGATGTCCCGCAGCTTCTTCTTCTTCTTTTTCAACTATAGTCTTTTCGACACCTTCTAGATGAAAAGCGGATCCATTTTTTTTGACACCGATCCATAATAATTCTGGAACATCAGTTAATAGCTGTTTTTGGATGATCGCTGGGGAGTCTATATTCCACTGAAAGCTACCCTCTTCTATACCATACTCTTCTAATTGTTGGATTACTTTTATTTCCATTTCTTCATCTAAGCCTGATACATCAATACGCCAAACGATATTAGACAAAAAGAAAATTACCGCTATGGCAATAAAAAATCCAATTAGCAATGGTTTTTGAGAGATCAAGTGACGAAAGAAAAAAGGTAGTCCATTTCGTCCTTTAAAATATACTTTGTAAATGGATTTTCTTTTTACTATCCTTAGTTTAGGCAAATCAGATAATTTTATTTTCCCTATTGCTATAGTTTCATTCTTTTTTTTGATATCCCATGATGGAATATTGTATTTTGCACACAAATCAAAAAATCGCTCTGGATATTGACCTTTTATTTCAATAATAATATATCCTGATAACCAATTTTTACGATTGAAAAACATAAGCCTTTCCCTCCGAATATAGACTTTATGATTTCTCGAAGGTAACATCTTTTATATTACCTTCTAATAAAATGTCTTTATCTATCATTGTTTTCAGTACAAAATTTTCTCCTTTTATTCGAACATGTCCTTGGTGAACCTTTAAAAGTAATTCGGTAGAAGAAAAGATGACAAGGCCTTGATGATTTTCTATGTACGCATGAATGGATCCTATCGTTGTAATACGCGGTAACTTGAGCGTTACTTCAGAAGGCAAATCAAATGTACGCGTAAAGGCAGTCATAAATTTTTCTTTTATCTTTTTCACTGTGCATATGCCTCCCCTCAACTTCATTCTATGAAAATATACGAAAATAAGAACAGTTATGCGTAAACTTACGTGCGATCAGATTAGAGGAATGATGGTTGAAAAAATAGCGAAGAGATATATTGTTTATGATGACATTTCGTAGGGCAATTCGTGAAGTCTCTTAGTTTCTGGGAACTTGGAGCTAGACAAGCACACAAATTTTATGCTTTCTGATAATTTAACAAAGCCGAATGGTTTCCCATTCGGCTTTGTTTATCGGTAGTTCCGATTGTATTTTCTTTTTTGGTAGGCGCGCGGTGGCCCCAACACTTCTGCCATAATAATACCTTGGGCAATTCCTTTTGACGTTAAGTTTTTTTCAATAGATAAAGAAACCTCTTCTTCATTATCTTTACGATATGCTTTTGGTGGCGGACCATTTTTAATAGCATCGTGCTTGCCAAGCTCTTGATCCTGTGTTTTATCACGAATATTTTCAGCACGCTGGATTTTGTCCTTTAATTTTTCCATTTGCTTTTCCTTTTGTTGAGCAAATGTCTCATGTCCAGAATCAGTATTTGTACCGATTGTTTGAAAATCAGGAACAGTTCTTTCGGTTCTTGGTTGTTGCGTATGGCCTGTTGTTTGTTGGACAGGTCTTTGTGGTCTCTTCTGCTTTTGCTGTTCATCTTTAGATTTTGACAGACCGAAAAGCCAAAACACAATTGCTATTATCGGAACAATAAAACTTAACAATTCATCCATTTACATCTTCCTTTCAGGGGCTATTCTACAGTTATTGATTATTTGCAAATGGAATACGTTTCTAGCAGAAACTTCCTATACCAATCGCTATACTATGAACAAAACCTAATCTAACCTATTTGTAGAAGCCCCTATGAGGATTCTTATTTGTTGTCGTCTTCATCGTTGTCTGTTTCTGTTAATTTACCAATAGAATCACGCATATCTGTATCAGCATCAATATTTTTATAATTCATATAATCCATGACACCCATGTTACCCGAACGTAATGCTTCTGCAAGTGCCTTTGGTACATCTGCTTCTGCTTCAACCACTTTGGCACGCATTTCTTGAACTTTTGCAACCATTTCTTGTTCCTGCGCAACCGCCATTGCACGACGTTCTTCTGCTTTTGCTTGGGCGATGTTTTTATCTGCTTCAGCTTGATCCGTTTGTAAGATCGCACCAATGTTTTTACCGATGTCAACATCAGCAATATCAATCGATAAGATTTCAAAAGCTGTACCAGCATCTAATCCACGGTTTAAAACGTTATGAGAAATGGAGTCCGGATTTTCTAATACTTTCGTATGTGCTTCTGAACTACCAATAGTACTTACAACACCTTCACCAACACGGGCAATAACAGTATCTTCACCAGCACCACCAACGAGTCGATCAATGTTTGCTCGAACAGTGATTCGTGCTTTCGCTTTTACTTCAATACCGTCCATCGAAATACCAGCAATAAATGGTGTTTCAATTACTTTCGGATTGACACTCATTTGTACCGCTTCTAATACGTCACGACCAGCTAAATCGATCGCTGCACATCGTTCAAAACTTAATTCAATATTTGCTCGTTGTGCTGCAATTAACGCATTGACAACACGGTCAACATTACCACCAGCTAAAAAGTGGCTCTCTAATTGATTTGTCGTTACATCTAAACCTGCTTTGTGCGCTTTAATCAATGGATTAATAACGCGTGAAGGTACAACCCTTCTCAAACGCATCCCAATTAAGGTAAAGATACTTACTTTTACTCCTGCTGCAAGCGCGCTAATCCATAGCATTACCGGTATAAAGGTAAATAAAATAGCTACAGCAATGACGATTAACCCGATCCCAATAATGGGCAATAATGTTTGAAACTCATTCATATTCTATTCCTCCTAGATATTTTTTACTTCTCTTACTACTATTCGCGAACCTTCGACTTTTATAATTTTAATCGGAGTGTTCACGTTAATAAACGATCCTTCTGACACCACATCTAACCTTTCTTCTTCAAATTCTGCAGATCCTGACGGTCTTAGTGGTGTAACAGTCATTCCTTCTTGACCAATTAGCTCTGATCTGTTTATGGATGAGACATAGCCTTGCTCTGTAGTTGTCGAGTCATTTAGAATTACATGTCTGAAGACTCCTTTTTCCAAACCAATTGTTTTGAATAAAATAACAGCTACAATAATACTTGCAATAAGTGCGATAGCTATGCTTACGGCCATATGTCCAGGATCATCCGTTGACATAAATAACGCCCCTACTATCGCACCGATTCCAATGAAACCAAGAATCCCCCCCGGTGCAAATATTTCAATTATTATTAAAACAATTCCTAGTAGCAGTAGGACAATGGCTTCATACCCAGCTAAACCAGCTACAATATGTCCATAAAAATATAAAACTAAAGAAGCTATTCCAATTGAGCCTGGTATGCCAAAGCCAGGTGAATATAATTCTACTATTAAACCGATACTCGCTAAAGATAATAATATCGGAACAACAACTGGATTCGTCAAAAATCGTGCTATTCCTTCTGCTGCAGTTGGTTCTGTTTCAATAATTTCTGCTTCAGATAACAACAATTCATTTAAAAGTTCTGTCCGATGACTCACAATTCCCTGCGCATACTCCACATCTACTGCGTAATTAGCATCCAAAGTGAGAAACTCACCTTCTGGAGCACCATATTCTGCTAAATCAATTCCAGCATTGGCCATCGCTTCAGCATATAACGGATCTCTGCCTTTAGAACTAGCTGCTCCCCTCATACTCGCAATCCATGCTGATTGTGCTTTTTGTTCCGCAGCTGTCCCATCAGCATTAATGACACCACTTGCTCCCATGCTTGTTTGAGGCTTCATATAGATATTATCCGTGTTTAAAGCGATATAAGATCCTGCAGATAGTGCTCTGACAGTAATAAATGATGTTGTTTCCATCTCTAGATCTTGCAAAATTTCACCAATGTATTCAGCAGCATCTACACGACCACCAGGTGTATTAATTTCGAAAATAATGTGATCTGCATTTGCCTCAGTTGCCTCAGTTGTTGTCCTTCTAATAAACGCTTCTAATCCTCGTTCCACCTCATTTTCTATCGGTATAACGTAAACAAGTTTACCTTCTCCATTCTCTTCTGCGAGAACTTGCGTCTGAGAACCCGTGGTGAAAGAAAATACAGCTGTAATGATCGATATCGAGAGCAACAACAAAGTTACGTGCTTTTTCAAATCCCGACCTCCCTTCACTAGTGCTTTGACATATAATCATTCCTACGGTTATTATGTATAAAAAGTTTCATTTATGGAACTAATATCTTATGTCAACGCATTCAGTTTATCATACTTATATCTACATGGAAAAGTATTCACTATTATATATTGTATACATATACCTGATTAATGACTGAATCTCTTGGTAGTTTTGAACTCTGTTGTATTTTCATTATGTTCAAACTTACTGGTCGCAATACCCTTTTAGTTTTATTTGATATACCCCATTGATTGATAGTACTTTCGGATTCAGAAAACAATATTCCCAGTATGCTTGCCGAAAAAATTACAGAGGGGTTGTATTTTCAAGGTAGCTCACTTTTCTTCTCCTTTTCAAACTCCAAAAAATGTTAAAAAGACCCTTGACTTATTCGATAAGCCAAGGGTCTTATAGATGAATGAATTCATTTTGTTCGTTTATGATAAGTTTTTTTGAACCAATTGATTCACTCTTGAGCCTTCTGCTTTTCCTTTTACTTTAGGCATAAGCGCACTCATTACTTTTCCCATATCTTTTTTTGATTGAGCTTGAACTTCTTCGATCGTCTGAACAACTATTTTTTCTAACTCTTCATCAGACAGTTGCTCAGGCATATAAGCTTGTATTATTTTAATTTCATCTTCTAATTTGCTTACAAGATCTTCGCGTTCAGCTTCTTTAAATTCGTGGAGGGAATCTTTTCTTTGTTTTAGCTCTCTCGCTAAAACTGTTACTTCTTCTTCTTCAGATAATGCATCTTTCTGTAATTTAATGGCTTCATTTTGCATCGATGCTTTGACCATTCGAATTACACCTAATTTAACTTTATCTTTGTCCTTCATCGCCTGTTTCATATCCTGGTTCAAAAGTTCAACGATTGCCATTATTTCATTACACCCTCTTTAAAATTTACGCTTTCTAGCCGCCTCCGATTTTTTCTTACGGCGAACACTAGGTTTTTCATAAAATTCACGCTTACGATATTCAGATAATGTACCAGATTTTGATACACTACGTTTAAAGCGACGAAGAGCATCTTCAAGTGACTCGTTTTTACGAACGCGAGTTGTGTTAGACATGCTAATTTCCCTCCCTCCGAAGCATACAACAATATATTGATCCAACATATGTATACATACATATGTCTCTTTGCAATTATAATATACCAGTTAAAATAGGTCAACCGTTTGAAGAGAAAAACTAGATAATGATTCCATCTCTTCATCTTTTATAAAACCATTTTTCCGTATAATAGATAGTTTTTCATAAAGAAAACCATAACAAAATAAATGCTATGGTTTACATCTTAAATAGATAGTGCAGCGCCATCCATTATACGAACAAATTGTGCTTCGTTATAGGGATATCCTGCTTTCGTGATTTTCACGCGAACGATCTCACCTATCATATCTTTTGTTCCTTCGAATTTTACTTTCAAGTAGTTATCAGAGTAACCTACCAGCATATTTGGTTGGTTAGCATCCATTGTTTCCTCTGGTATAACCTCTACTACTTCATTTTCATAAGCTTTCGCATATGCTAATGCTTGTTCATTTGATTGTTCAATTAATGCTTGTACACGACGGTTTTTCACTTCATCGTCTACTTGGTTATCCATCCGTGCAGCCGGCGTACCAGTCCTTCTTGAAAAAGGGAACACGTGTAATTCAGAGTATCCTATTTCTTTAACAAAATCCATTGTTTCTTGAAACTCTTCTTCTGTTTCACCAGGGAAACCGACAATCACATCAGAGGTTATCGCTAAATGTGGTAAGGCTTTTTGAATTTTTGCAACTCGCTTTTTATAGAAATCTGTTGTATACTTCCGGCGCATTCTTTCCAGTACCGTATCTGATCCGGATTGTAATGGGATATGTAAATGCGGTACGACTTTTTCAGAAGCATCCAATTCTTTGATCACTTCATCAGTAATCTGACTCGCTTCAATCGACGAAATACGGATCCGTTTTAAACCGTCTACTTTTGATTCAAGATCCCGTAACAGTTGTGCGAAATTATAATCTTTCATGTCTTCACCATATCCAGCAGTATGAATACCTGTTAGGACAATTTCTTTATAACCCGCATCTACAAGCTGTCGAGCTTGCTTCAATACATTCTCCGGTTCTCTAGAGCGTAATAATCCTCGAGACCATGGAATAATGCAGAATGTGCAGAAATTATTGCAACCTTCCTGGATTTTTAACGATGCTCGAGTACGATCTGAGAATTGAGGTACATCCATCTCTTCAAAAACACGATTTTTCATAATATTAGACACACCATTGATAGGTTGACGGTGCTCCTGATGTTCTTCAATATATTGAATCATCTTACCACGATCTTGTGTACCTACAACGATGTCAACACCTGGAATCTCCATAATCTCACCAGGAGATGTTTGGGCATAGCAACCTGTTACACAAACCACTGCTTCAGGATTACTACGAATTGCTCGACGAATGACTTGTCGGCTTTTTTTATCACCAGTATTTGTCACAGTACAAGTATTTATTACATAAACATCGGCATGATGATCGAAATCTACTCGTTCATAACCTTCATTTTTAAATTTCTGCCATATTCCTTCTGTTTCATAATGGTTTACTTTACAGCCTAATGTATGAAAAGCCACTGTATGCATTTCAACACCTCATTTCTTCAAAGTAGTAAGATAAGTTAGCAAGCACGTATAAAGGTGCTGTTTCCGTTCGTAAAATCCTCGGTCCGAGACGAATCGCTTGAAAGCCCGCAGTCCTTAGGTCAATTGCTTCTTTCTCACTAAAACCACCTTCTGGACCAATACAAATCATGACTGATTGCCCTTCTTCTATTTGCGAGAAATAATTATGTAATGTTAATGATTGGTATTCACGTGTGGCTTCTTCGTAAGCAAAGAATTTCCAATCATACGTCGCACTTTTGTTAATTAATTCAGCCATTGAAATAACGTAGTCAACTTTAGGAATTTTCGTGCGATGGGATTGCTCACTAGCTTCTTTCACGATTTTTTGCCATCTAGGTAGTTTTTTCTTTAACTTTTTGTGATCCCATTTTACGACAGAACGATCAGCTTGAAAAGGAATAAAATGTGCCGCTCCAAGTTCTGTCCCTTTTTGCAGGATTAACTCCCATTTATCACCTTTTGGCAAGCCTTGTACAATTGTAATATCAATTGGTGACTCCGATTCTTCCTGAAGCCACCCTTCAACAGTAGCTTCTACAATTGAATCTTGAATCATTTTAATGCGACATATTGCTGATTGTCCGTCATGCCGATTAGCGATAAACGTATCTCCTTCTTCCATACGCATGACATGAACAATATGGTGGTAATCATCAGCCACGATTTTTATTTCACCATCTTGCCAATTATCTTGTTCTATAAAATAACGCTGCATCCCATTACCTACTTTCTTCAGGTTTTTGGGCAATAATTGAAATCCAATCTTCCATTTGATTGATTTCTAAAATGTCAAATCCCGCTTTTTCTAAACCTTCTTTAACATCCCGTTTTTTCTTTTGAATAATACCAGAAGTAATAAATATTCCTCCTGGTTTTAGTCTTTCAAAAGCATCGTTTTCAAAACGTAAGATGATCTCAGCTAAGATATTCGCTACTATAATATCAGCTTCTTCATTTACATTCTCCAGTAAATTATTTTGCTTAACTTTGACCTTGTTATCCACTTTATTTACTTTGACGTTTAACCTGGTACTTTGAATCGCAACTTCATCTAAATCGTAGGCAAATACATTTTCTGCACCCAATAATACGGAAGCAACACTTAAGACACCTGAACCACATCCAACATCGAGTACAGTGTCAGCTTTTTCAATGAATCTCTCAAGTGCTTGAATGCTTAGTACAGTTGTTGGATGTGTGCCTGTACCAAAGGCCATACCCGGATCTAGCTCTATGATGAGTTCATCTGTGGAGACAGGCTGATAATCTTCCCACGTCGGTGTTATGGTCACACGTTCTGAAATTTTAGCAGGTTTATAGTATTTTTTCCAAGCTGTTGCCCATTCCTCTTCATTAACTTCGCTTAATGTTATCTTGTTTAAACCAATATCAATATCGTATAAGAGCAAGTTATTAATCGCTTGTTTAATCTCAGTTACTGTTTCACCTAAAAAACTATTAACAGGTAGATACGCTTTTAAACGTACTCCTTCTTCTGGGTAATCATCAGGATTAAGATCATAGATTTCTCCATAAATACTTTCGCGTTCTTTATCTAAATCCTGGCGATCTTCGATAACTACACCACTGGCACCTGCTTCATGGATAATGTTCGAGATAGGCTCAATCGCTTCATTTGTGGTATAGATACACAGCTCTGTCCATTTCACGCAGATCAACTCACTTTATTATAAATTTTCATACAAAGGATTTCTTATTCTCCTTTAAATGCGCGCTTCACTCTTTGAAAGAAAGAGTTCTCATGCTCGTCAGTCGGTTGGTTACCACTAATATCATTGAATTCTCTTAGTAATTCTTTCTGACGCTCATTTAAATTATTCGGTGTAATAACGCGGATCTTGATATGTTGATCCCCTTGCCCATATCCTCTAACATTTGGTGCACCTTTTCCTTTTAATCGGAATGTTTTACCGGTTTGTGTACCAGCCGGAACTTTAAGCTTAACTTTTCCATGCAGGGTTGGCACCTCAATTTCATCTCCTAAAGCAGCTTGAGCAAATGTAATAGGCATTTCACAGAAAATATGATCGCCTTCACGTTGATAGAACTCATGTTCCTTCACCTGAATAACAACATATAAGTCACCTGCTGGTCCACCGTTTACGCCCGGTTCACCTTGACCTGCAACTCGAATTTGCTGACCATCATCAATACCTGCTGGAATGCTAATGTGAATTTCCTTACGGGTCTTAACCTTACCTTGACCACCACAAGTTGTACATTTATCTTTAATCATTTTACCGCTACCTTGACAATGGTGACACACTCGTCTATTGACAACTCTTCCAAAAGGCGTATTTTGTTCAACATTTAACTGACCGCTACCTTGACAATGGCTACATGTTTCCGGCGTTGTTCCTGGTTTTGCACCTGACCCATTACATGTTGTACAGTCTTCCTCTTTTGGTATATGGATGTCTGTTTCTTTTCCAAAAATAGCATCTTCAAAATCTAATGTCATGGTATATTGAAGATCGTTTCCTTGTCGAGGAGCATTTGGATCTCGTCTTCTGCCACCTCCGAAGAACATATCAAAGATATCTCCAAATCCACCGAAGTCTTCAGCACCACCAAAACCACCAAAGCCTCCTTGCCCCTGTGGACCTGCATGGCCAAATTGGTCGTATTGTGCTCTTTTTTGTTCGCTTCCTAATACTTCATAAGCTTCTTTTACTTCCTTAAATTTTTGGTCCGTTCCTTCTTCTTGATTAACGTCTGGGTGATATTTTCTTGCAAGTTTACGGTATGCTTTTTTTATCTCTTCTTTTGATGCATCTTTGGATACACCAAGTATTTCATAATAATCTCGTTTACTCACTGCCTGATCACACTCCCGCTCGTTTATTGCATAAACACTATCATAACATTGATTGATTAAGATAAGCAAACATTACTTACCTAACGCCGAGTATCTTAAACCAGCGTCTGTTGTACATTTATTTCGTCGGCTAAATAAAATGAGACTTTCCTCAATTAGGGTTTTTATCCCCATATGCACGGTGAAACTTATTAGGGTGTTAGCTCACCTGATCCACCAATTAGCTTCTTCGATTTACTTGAACCTTGAAGTAGGGGTTTTACGGACGATTAGCACCGTGATAAATCAAAAATGACTATTTCATGGAAAAAGCCAAAGCCATGTATTACTGACTTTGACTTCCCAAACTTAGATTAAAAATCTATTACTTATTTTTTATCTTCGTCATCCACTTCTTCATAGTCTGCGTCTACTACATCGTCTTCTTGTTGTTCTTCTGCACCTGCAGCATCGCCGCTATCCTGTGCTTGTTGTTGTGCTTGTTCATAAAGCTTCATGGAAAGAGCTTGAACTTCTTGTTCCAGCGCTTCTTTTTTCGCTTTAATTTGTTCTTGGTCATTATCTTCTAACGCTTTTTTCAATTCGTCTTTTGCAGCTTCTGCTTTTTGTTTTTCTTCATCAGATACATTGTCGCCAAGATCTTTTAATGTTTTATCCGTTTGGAAAACCAATTGATCTGCTTCATTTCGAAGTTCAATTTCTTCACGACGTTTCTTATCGTCTTCTGCATTTTCCTCTGCTTCCTGAACCATTTTTTCAACCTCTTCATCAGATAGACCAGAAGAAGATTTAATGGTAATGGATTGCTCTTTATTCGTACCTAAATCTTTTGCACGAACATTTACGATACCATTGGCATCAATGTCAAATGATACTTCGATTTGAGGTACTCCACGTGGTGCAGGTGGAATATCAGCTAATTGGAAACGACCAAGTGTTTTGTTATCTTGTGCCATTTCACGCTCACCTTGCAGTACATGAATATCAACAGCTGTTTGATTATCAGCTGCAGTTGAGAATACTTGTTGAGCACTTGTTGGGATTGTTGTATTACGCTCGATAAGTTTTGTAGTTACACCACCCATAGTTTCGATACCTAATGATAATGGAGTAACATCTAGTAACACAACGTCTTTTACATCCCCTTGTAATACCCCACCTTGGATTGCTGCACCAAGTGCTACAACCTCATCGGGGTTTACACCTTTAGATGGGTCTTTGCCAATTTCTTTCTTAATTGCTTCTTGTACTGCCGGAATACGTGTTGAACCACCAACAAGTAATACTTTATCAATTTCACTTGCAGAAAGATCAGCATCTTTTAATGCTTGTCGAGTTGGTCCCATTGTTTTTTCCACAAGACCCGCAGATAACTCATCAAATTTCGCACGAGTAATGTTCATTTCTAAGTGTAACGGACCAGCATCTCCAGCAGTAATGAATGGAAGAGATACTTGTGTTTGTGCTACACCCGAAAGATCTTTCTTCGCTTTTTCTGCGGCATCTTTCAAGCGTTGAAGTGCCATTTTATCCTGCGCAAGATCAATACCATTTTCTTTTTTGAACTCATCAACCATGTGGTCAATTAATACCTGATCAAAGTCATCCCCACCAAGACGGTTATCACCTGCTGTAGATACTACTTCAAATGTACCTTCACCGATATCTAAGATAGATACGTCAAATGTACCACCACCAAGGTCGTATACAAGAACAGTCTGATCTTGTTCTGCTTTGTCGATACCATATGCTAATGCCGCTGCAGTGGGCTCGTTAATAATACGTTCTACTTCAAGTCCAGCAATTTTCCCAGCATCTTTTGTCGCTTGTCGCTCTGCATCATTAAAGTAAGCAGGAACAGTGATAACTGCTTTATCAACTGTATCGCCTAAATAATCTTCTGCATAAGACTTCAAGTGTTGTAAAATAATCGCAGATATTTCTTGCGGTGTATATTCTTTACCTTCGATTTCCACTTTATAATCTGTACCCATATGACGTTTGATAGATTGAATCGTATTTGGGTTTGTAATAGCTTGACGCTTTGCTACTTCCCCTATTTGACGTTCGCCATTTTTAAATGAAACAACAGAAGGGGTAGTACGGTTTCCTTCAGGGTTTGGAATTACCTTTGATTCGCCACCTTCCATTACTGCCACACATGAATTAGTTGTACCTAAGTCAATACCAATGATTTTTCCCATTTTCAAAATCCTCCTTCACAACTTATGTAATTACTGATTTACTTTCACCATTGCTGGTCTGATTACTCGATCCTTTAATTGGTACCCTTTTTGCATCGTCTCAACAATTTGGTTGGATTCATAACCTTCTTCTTCTACTTGCATAACTGCTTGGTGTACATTGGGGTCAAATGTTTGACCATCTGTTTCAATCTCCGTTACACCTTCGTTTTCCAAAACTGTTTTCAGTTGTCGGTGGACCATTTCCAGACCTTCGACTACACCTTTTGCGGCTTTATCTTCTATTTCTACTTGAAGAGCGCGCTCAAAATTATCTAAAACCGGTAAAAGTTCTGTTACTACCGATTGTGATTTATATTTTAGATCTGCTTCTTTTTCTTTCTTCGTACGCTTTCTAAAGTTATCATATTCTGCTTGCACACGAAGAAGGCGTTCTTGAAGATCATTTTTCTCTTGTTGCAGTTTTTCTAATTCTTCATTACTTACTGCTTCTTCTATAGATTCAGTTGATTCCTCTTCTGTGACAAGCTCCTGTTCAGCATCATCAACTACTTCTTTTTTCACATCTTCTTGTTCTTGTTGTTGTACGTCTTTTTCTTCCATCCCTGTCACCTCCTAAATAAAACCAATGTATAGCTAAACACACTTTTACGAAATAATCAAATGTTATACACATAAGAAAAGTGTAGAGCGCCTGCACAGAAATGTAGCAGCTGGACCGAAGCAAGGAATCACGGTAAATTTATGAACCGATCATGACTTATAGGGCGCTATCGGCAAGTCACTTAGTTTCTGGCGCTCGAAGCTAGACATCTCTGTTTTTGCTTTATTACCTCACAAAAAGAGTACGGGGATTACACCATACCCTTCTCGTATTAGTACCATGAATTAAATTTATTAGTTAATCTGTTTGACAAAACATTCAATATCGTCACAACTCTTGAATATTCCATCCTTGTCGGTCCTAGTAATGCAATTGTTCCGAGCTGTTCATCGCTTAGCGAGTAAGTTGCGGTAATGAGGCTACAATCCTGCATCGCGTCCAACTCATTTTCCTGTCCAATCGACACTTTGATACCTTTACCTGATGTTCTGAGCAGATTTGCAATCTCATCTTCTTTTTCCATCACGGAATAAAGAGATTGAATCTTGTGAATGTCATTAAACTCTGGTTGTAACATGATATTGGTTTTTCCATCCATGTAAAGCTTCACAGGTTGTTTCTCTAATAAAGCATCTTTTAAATAAGCATAAGTTGTTTCGAAATCAGAACTATAGCGTTGCAGCATTTGTGCAACTTCACCATAAAGTTTCTGCTGCAGGTGAATGATTGGTACGTCAACCAAACGATCATTTAAAATATTCACCAGTTTTTCCAAATCAGCGGTTTGCATTGTCGTTGGTACATTGAAATAGCGGTGTTCCACATGACCTGTACTGGTTACGAGTATTGCAACTGCCGTATGTTCAGATAAACTGATAATCTGGATTTGCTTTAATGTTGTTTCAAACACTTCTGGTCCCAAAATGATTGATGTATAGTTCGTTAACTCTGATAAAACACGCGCAGATTTTTGAACTACTTTTTCAAATTCAATCATTTCCCGCTCAAATGTCTTTTGTATAATGCCCATATCTTGATTCGATAAACGAAATGGAGACATTATGTTATCAACATAAAAGCGGTATCCTTTCTCGGAAGGAACACGTCCTGAGGAAGTATGCGTCTTTTCAATAAAACCTAATTCCTCTAGGTCTGCCATTTCATTCCGAATTGTGGCAGGACTAAATGATATGTCTTCTTTTTTTGCGATAGCCCTCGATCCAATCGGTTGTGCCGTCTGGATGAACTCATCAATAATAACCTGCATAACTTGAATCTGTCTCTCTGTAAGCATGATGATCACCTCTGTTAGCACTCTGAAACCTTGAGTGCTAAATCTAATAATAAATTATCAAATCCATTACAAAATGTCAATCAAGAAACACAGATTAATTTAACCATAGGGACAGGGAACACTCTATTTGTTCCCTGTCCCTATCAAATAGCCAATAATATTATAGATCCTTGTCCAATAAGAAGGACTGAAATACTTCATTACCGAAAGGCTTTCCTTCTTCGGTCAATTTAACAAACTGCGAATTACGATCAATCCAACCCCTTTTTTCAAGGAGGGTTAATTCTTTTCTGTACAATGCCTCCAGCTTCACTTGATATTTTTCCTCAAACCGCGGAATCGATACGCCTTCACTTTTTCTCAATCCCAGAAACATTTCTTCTTCGATTTGTTCCTTTCGACCGATTTTTTCAATATGAAGGACAGGCTTACCTGTTTCGTTTGCTGCTTCTACATATTTAGGATATGGACGAATATTAATAATCCGTTCTCCAGGCAAATAGCCATGTGAACCGGCACCAAAACCATAATAGTAATCATTGTTCCAATAGGTTAAGTTGTGTTTACTTTCAAAGCCTGGTTTGGCAAAATTACTGATCTCATACTGTTGAATGCCTTTATTTTTCATTTCTCTGCGCAGCAATTGATACATATCCGCTTCGGTTTCTTCCGGCGGCTTGGTTAACGTTCCTTTCTTATAACGTTGATAAAAGATTGTTTTCGGTTCAATCTGCAATGAATAAGCAGAATAGTGTGGCAGATCAAACTGTAATGCCTCATCCAACGTTTTCTCAAATAGCTCTATCGTCTGATTTGGTAGGCTATACATTAAATCGATACTAATATTGTCGATTCCAGCCTTCACTAAGTCATTTACATTTTGGTAGACATCTTTCACTCGGTGCAATCTTCCTAATTGTTCCAACATCTCATCATCAAACACTTGGACCCCCATCGAAATTCGGTTGACACCATACTCTTTTAAGATGCGTATTTTATCTTCCGTTAAATCACCAGGATTCGCTTCGAATGAATATTCTTCTACACTATCAACATCAAAATAATGGTCGATCAATTTTACCAACTTCGTTAATTGCCGGTTATTTAATGCAGTTGGCGTCCCCCCACCAACAAAAATAGTTTTCATTTGCTGGTTCGGTTCTTGTATATTTGTTTTTATCTCATTCTCTAATGCAATTAAGTAATCATCTGCCATCTTTTCTTCATAAAAGAACTTGGTAAAATCACAATAATGGCAAATCTTTTCACAAAAAGGAATGTGAATATAGACAGACGATACCATTCCTTCTCCTCCTTCAACGTACGGCAAAACCCTTGCCATTTGACAAGGGTTTTTCACAGTTCTAGTCATCATCCATTTTAAGGACTGCCATAAAAGCTTCCTGAGGAACTTCAACAGAACCAACCATTTTCATACGTTTCTTACCTTCTTTTTGTTTCTCTAAAAGCTTACGTTTACGGGAGATATCCCCACCGTAACATTTACTCAACACGTTCTTACGCATTGCTTTAATATTCGTTCTTGCAACAATCTTGTTACCGATTGCCGCTTGAATCGGTACTTCGAACTGCTGTCTAGGTATTAACGTCTTTAATTTATCGGCTATTTGCTTACCACGCTCAAAAGCAAAATCACGGTGAACAATAAAGGACAACGCATCAATTGTGTCATTATTCAATAATATATCCATTTTCACAAGATCCGATGTCTTATAGCCTATCATTTCATAATCGAAGGAAGCATAGCCCTTCGTCTGTGACTTTAATTGATCAAAAAAGTCGTAAACAATTTCGGATAATGGAATTTCATAAACAACATTCACACGGTTATCATCCAAATATTGCATATCCAGAAAATCGCCACGTTTTTTCTGACAGATTTCCATTACTGGACCAACAAAGTCATTCGGCACCATGATCGTTGCTCGAACATATGGCTCCTGGACTTCTTGAATCGATTGATTGTCCGGCATAAATGACGGATTATCGATATTGACTTCTTCCCCATCTGTTTTTACTACTTGATAAATAACACTTGGCGCTGTTGTGATTAAGTCAATACCAAACTCACGTTCAATACGTTCTTGGATAATTTCCATATGTAACAACCCTAAGAAGCCACAACGAAAACCAAATCCTAATGCTTGAGAAGTTTCTGCTTCATATTGTAATGAAGAATCATTTAACTCAAGACGTTCAAGTGCTTCACGCAAATCATTATACCTATCTGCATCTACTGGGTAAAGACCACAAAATACCATTGGATTTAATCTACGATAACCAGGTAATGGCTCTATTGCCGGGTTTTTTACTAATGTAATGGTATCACCAACGCGAGTATCACCAACATTTTTAATCGATGCAGTTAAGTAACCAACATCACCAACGGTTAATTCATCTTGTGCAATCGGTTTAGGATTAAAAACCCCAACTTCATTTACTTCAAATTCTTTACCTGTTGCCATCATTTTAATTTTATCGCCTACTTTTACCGATCCTTCCTTGACACAAACATAAGCGACAACACCACGATACGGATCATATAATGAATCAAAAATAAGTGCTTTTAATGGTTCATCAGGGTTCCCTTCAGGCGCGGGGATTCTTTCGACAATCTGATCTAATATTTCGTCAATACCAATGCCAGACTTCGCACTTGCTAAAATAGCTTCTTCTCCATCAATTCCAATCACATCGGTAATCTCTTGTTTCACTCGTTCCGGATCTGCACTTGGCAAGTCAATTTTATTAATAACCGGAATAATTTCCAAATCATTATCCAGTGCCAAATAAACATTTGCAAGTGTTTGTGCTTCAATCCCTTGTGCCGCATCTACAACTAAAATAGCACCCTCACAGGCTGCAAGGCTTCGCGAAACTTCGTATGTAAAATCGACATGCCCAGGTGTGTCTATCAAGTGAAAAAGGTATTCATCCCCACCACCGCGATCATATTTCAATTGAACAGCATTCAATTTAATGGTAATTCCACGTTCCCTCTCTAAATCCATCGCATCTAGAAATTGTTCTTTCATCTCACGGGTTGTCAACGCTTTTGTTTTTTCCAATATTCGATCCGCTAACGTTGATTTACCATGATCAATATGTGCAATTATTGAAAAATTACGTACGTTGCTTTGATTTCTAATGTTCGTCAATGTCATTTCAACTCCTATATTCGACCACAATACTAGCATTGATTATAGCAGTGAAAACGTAGATGTTCAACAGAAATATACGTTATCTATTCCTCCAGTCGTCTTTATCTAAAAAATACCATCCACTACTGAATACGTAACGTCCACAATCTGATCGAAAATAACTTTGGCGATTTTTTCACCTTCACCTGCAATCGAATGTAAAAAGGTAGGTTCTATCTCATCATTTACCCTTACTTCTCTTTCAACTTCTTCTATAATCTTTTCTCGGTTTACTATGTCAACATCGTCTACTTCCGCTGATTCGCTAACCACTGGTTCTTGAGAGTATCCAACTGCAACACGCTCATCAGAGCGATCTATACCAATATACATTCCTAATGAAAAAACAAGTGTTAACAACAATAGATAAAAGAAGTACTTCACCTTATTCATCCTCCTCATTAGTTCCTGAGACTTTTTCTGCATTCCAGTAATATTCACTGAATATCTCCGCAAAAACTTCTGTGGTGTTATACAACTCTTCCATTGTGTTATCAACTCCACCAAATTCAATGGTTAAGGCATTTTCGGAGATGTCTTGGTTGTAGACACCATTTCTGCCTGCACCGCCATACATTTCTACACCACGACTTAAACCTAAATATTTTTCATCAAATAGGGCCTGTAATTTTTCTGCTAAGGCATAATTTTTCTCATAATTCGGATTATCTCCACCGATCACGAACATAATTTTGGCATAAGATTTACCATCGATCTCAATTGTCGTTGAATCTTTGCGAATACTGTCACGGTGTAGATCGAACACAAAATTAACATCCTTATTATTTGTAAGTGCAGCTTCGACTACTTCTTTAGAGGCTGTATAAGAATCTGATGAGTAATCCCATCCTTTTTCACTTAAGATGGATCCAATATCGGTATCCTCCACTTCCGCACCAATACCGTGACGTTTTAAATCTTTTGCAAGCTGTTCACTGACATTCGTAATATTCACTTCATGATGAAAAGCATCATTCGGTTCATCTGTCTCAGGTAAATAAGGTAAAAAAGATTCACGATTATGTGTGTTATATAAATAAACTACATTCTTGTCACCTGTTGTTTTTTCTTGTTCCTCAACTGGTTTTCCCTCATCTTTCTCTTCTGGTGTTGTTGCTTCTCTTTCTTCTAACACGATATCGAGTGGTGGTGTTGACTCTACAGTTAGATTTGTATAATCTGTCCCTTCACCTGCAATTAGTATTTGACGATCATACATTTCGAATCCTGGAAGTTCTCTTCCCAATAAACTTCTGACATCATGCATTCTGACATTCGTTCCTAATTCAAAAACTACCTTCCACATATCAATTGGAGTCTGATCTTCCGGAAGAGCTTCTTTAAAAGTACGGTTTTCCATCATCATTAATGATAAGAAATGGACTTCGGTTACATTATTTGTCCATTTCTTAACCGTATTTGAAGCAACTCGATAATTGGGGTCAATACTTGTTAAGATGCCCACTAAAATAAACATCGCAAAAAACGCTGCAACAAACCCTGATATAATTAATAGTAATTTATGTTTTGAAAACAAAAAGACACGTTTTTCTATTCGGTTAGGACGGCGCATAGTGTTCTCCTTTCTATCTCCTCTATCATATCTAGTAGATACTATGATGATTCAATAGAAAGTAGAACCTGTTTTTATCTTGTATATTGAGCGAAATTTTTAATATCAACGTTTTCGTGCATTGCCGCATTCAGCGATTCTGCTAATAAGTGAGCCATATCTGTAATGTATCCATCAATTTCCTTAGGTGTTACCATTAAATTATGCCCAAGAGGTGTAAGTACTTCTTGCATTAGCGCACGCTTTTCTTGATCATCTAATGCGCCAATCATTCCAAATATTTTCTCTCTCTTTTCAACGGATGGTAAATCATCTTCCGATAGAGAATGATCGCCGAAATTTAAGCCTGCAGGTGTCAAAGATTTAGAAGGTTTATCTTTTTCACGCCATTCTTTACCGATATGTTTCAACACATAATCAATCGCATCACTTGTAATCGTAACTGCGTCTACTACTGTAGGCACACCAATAGCGAATACAGGTACACCTAAAGTTTCTTTACTCAATTCTTTTCGTTTATTACCAACACCTGATCCGGGATGAATGCCAGAATCTGATAGCTGTATGGTTGCATTCACTCGATCAATAGAACGGGAGGCAAGTGCATCGATAGCAATCACGAAGCCTGGTTTATACTTCTCAATTACTCCCTTAATAATATCGCTGGTTTCGATACCGGTAACACCCATTACGCCAGGGTTAATCGTCGCTACTTTACGATAACCATCTTGTACATACTGAGGTTCGTGAATAAATAGATGGTTGGTGACAAGGACTTTATCAATTGCCAATGGCCCTAAAGCATCGGGTGTCACGTTTCGATTTCCTAAACCAACTATTAATCCGGAAGCGTCTTTTGCCACTTGATTTTTATCCATTAATTCCTGTAGTTGCTTGGTTACTACCTTTGCTGTTTCTTCCTGGGATTTTGTATCTTGCTTTTTTATTGCATTGGAATAAACCGTGTGATAAGAACCCGGATTTTTCCCAATATTTTTGGCGCCTTGCTCGTCCACTTCCACATGTGTTACTTCTATATTGCCGATTTTCTTCTCGCTTATTTTGACACCGGCTATTTGTTGTTCTTTGTTTTCATCTTTTTCGACATACATATCTTTTGCTTCCACTGCTAAATCTGTTCTTACTTCAAATGATTGATCTTTCACAGTATCATCCTCCTCACACATTTTTTATAGTTTTACCGAGTAATTCGAAAAGATACACCGAGGCATATTTCTATTGAAACAACAATTTTTATTGAAAACTTGTTAAAGCTTTGGTAAAATGTCATTTGACCTAACTTACAGATAGGGTAAGAAGCAAGATGGAGGTGAAGACATTGGCAAATATTAAATCAGCAATTAAACGCGTTCGTGTGAATGAAGATCACCGTCAACAAAATCAAACCGTAAAAACAGATATGCGTTCACATATTAAGAAAGTGGAAGCATTAGTAGCGAACAATGACGTTGAAAATGCGAAAACTGCACTTGAAACTGCAGTGAAAAAAATTGACAAAGCCGTACAAAAAGGACTTATTCACCAAAACAAAGGTAACCGTCAAAAATCTCGCTTAGCACAGAAAGTAAACGGACTAAGCGCATAATAAAAAACCACAACAGACCAAAGCTGTTGTGGTTTTTTGTTTATTTTATCAAAAAGAAAAGTATAAAATGGTGGACAACATAAATAAACTGCGAAGTTACTCTCTTGTGAATTTGCTTTCTTCCATACTTTTCATAAAGAGTGTTGGAATACCGCTCCGGCAGAATACTCCGCTTTCCGTGGGCACGCTTCAACTGTCATTATACCAGAACACCATACAAGTTGCGCAAAAAATGCGAGACTCCAGTGGGAATAGGAACAGTCTGAAGCCCCTCTCTCTAAGACACACTCTTCCGCTTTGAAATTAATCGATATAATAACAACTCAAAGGCCAGTGACTTATCCATTTTGCCGGATTTTATTTGAGCATCTGTTTCGGTTAAAAGATCCATCGCTTCTTTCAACTCTTTCACCTGGAATTTACTTTGACGTTGAATTGAAAGCTTTGCAACATAAGGATGAATCTTTAACTGACTAACCATTTGTTGTTGTGTATAGCCTTTCTGTTTCAGTAATTTTACATGCAGCAATGTCCTGAATTGCGATGCCACAAGTGCAATTAAAGCAATCGGATCCTCATTCATTTTTTCTAAATCTTTTGTAATATCAATTGCTTTGGCCAAATCATTCAACATGATAGCATCCATCAATTTTAATGCAGAACTGTTCACTGGACTGGATAATAATAATTCCGCATCTTCTACTCTAATTTCATTTCCTTCCCCTACATATAATGCAAGTTTTTCCATTTCAGAATGGATGATCATTAAATTAGTTCCAATTTCATTAATAAAATAGGTCGTCACTTCGTCAGAAATGGATACTCCATGCTCTTTCGCAATTGTACCAATCACTTCGTGCATATTCCATTCTTTTAATGGTTCACATGGAACTGTCTTTGCGACTTTTTTAAGTTGTTTGACTACTTTTTTGCGTTCATCCACCTTTTCATAAGGAGCTATCATCACCAAAATTGAATAAGGAGCAGGATTTTGTATGTAATCAATTAACACTTCTGGCATATGCTCAATTTCCGTCTTTACTGGTTTTGCCCTTAAAAAATCTGCATTGGTAGCCATAATAATCTTTCGTTCCCCAAGAAAGGGAAACGTTTCTGCATCGGTAACTACTTCCTGTATTGGCGTTTCCTCCAAATCATAGATAGACAAATTCGTATCCTGTTCATCCTCGTCCATGCCATTTGTAATTAAAGCCTGCTTTAACGCTTCGATCATATAAGTTTCAGTTCCATGAAAATAATAAACAGGCGCGAATTTCCGCTTCTTCATTTCTTCAATACAAGCTAGATAACTCATTTACTCATCTCCAAATATGTATCTTATTTCTTAAAAAAAAATGTGTCAATCATCATAAAAAGTTGAAAAAAAACTGAATATGTTTTATTGTATAATAAGATTTAACTGATGAAAAGAAGTCTGAATGCAAATACCTATATAATACATATTAATGAAAAAGAGGGAGGCATTATCATCCTTCCCTCTGCAATCTATATCAACGCAACTTCATTAGTCCTAGGCATCTAATCAAGCTGCGATATTTTCTTATATATAGATTGACCTGATACCCCAAAATATATAGGTGTTAACTCTTGCTAAGTAAGGGAATCCTGAGATATGGATGAAAAAATTTAAGTAATGACAACGACGAATCGTTGATATTACTTATTAATGGGAGTAGGGTAAATTCACTTCAACTCGATAATTTCTTAAGGAGGTAATAACAATGAATGAATTTGAAAAGGATGTTCAGTCGAAACGACACGACATTTTTGATGCTGGTTTTGGTTTTGTTTTCTCGTTTTTATTCTTTATGATTATATTCTTTATTGGAGTTATTTTCGATGCAATTGCTTCATAAAAACCTCACGAGGCTAATCATTTAGTCTCGTTTTTTTATATTCTACTGTATATTATGGTAAATAAGGAAAAACTGTTCCTCTTTCGTCAGAGAATTTATAAATTATTGCACCAGATTGATCGGTTCTTAAAACATTTATTTTATACCTTTCCAGATTATCCAACACCTCTGTATGCGGATGACCATAACGATTATATTCACCAACCGATATCAATGCTAAATCAGCTTCTACAGCTTCTAAAAAAGTTGCAGAACTTGAAGTATCACTGCCATGATGGGCAACTTTCAACACATCTGCTTTTAATGCTGGATACGTATTAACTATTTCTATTTCTCCTTCTTCTCCTAAATCACCTGTGAATAACCATGTATCCTTACCAAATGAACTACTAATAACAAGTGAGTTTTCATTTTTATCAGATTGATTCCGCATCGGATAATAAACTTCAAACGTTTGCTGATTTAAATTGAACGTATCGCCTGCCTTCACATTTAAGTATTGAACTTCCGTATCTACGTTCTTATATTGTTCGATTAACGAGGTATCGAAATAAGGACTCGTGATCAAATAATCGATCTGATAATTGGCTAAAATATATGGTAGACTACCTACGTGATCATGATCAGCATGTGACAATAAGACAGCATCAATTTTATTAATACCCTTAGCTTTCATAAATGGATCGATTACCTGTTCAAAAGTTTCAGACGAAGTCTCGGAAAAGTCTGCTGTCATTCCCCCACCTGCATCAAACATAAAAACCCCCTTTCTGTATGGTAATTCGACAATAATTGCATCCCCTTGACCGATATCCAGCATCGTTATATACCCATGAGGATCTAAATATGGTCTGATACAAATAAATATAAGTAACATAACTATTAACGAACCAAATTGAAGCGCTTTTCGCAATTGTTTCTTTTCAAAATAATAAAGAAATAACCATAATATAATATAAAAAGGCAGAAAAAAATAAATCGGAAATTCACCAGTCAGCCACGGAGTTTGTATAAAATGATCAATTGCTGTCAAAGCCGTGATTGCCGCTGTATGGAGGTGTTCAAAAATGTAATCTAACATCGCTAAAACTGGAGGCATAAAGGAAGCGAGTAGTATCATTAATAAAAGCGGCAACACAACTAATGTGAAATAAGGAATCACAATCACATTCAAGAATATAGATAATGGTTGAAATTGGTAAAAATAATAAAGCTGAATTGGTAAGATTATAAGCATACTTATGAGTGAAATTCTAAGTACAACCCATATGTATCCTACATCATTGTTCAATAATTTTCTTGATAACACAATCCCAAACGTAACAATGAAACTAAATTGGAAGGCAATCGAATAAATCACAAATTTATCCAATATCACCATAATGATAAAAACTATACTTAACATATCCGTTGTAGCCAGTCGAATAGGTACCTTGGAAAGTATAATTATAACGATCGCTAACAAACTGGCTCGCCAAACCGAAGGTGCTCCTCCTGCCATTGCTGGATAGAAAAATAATAAACATACTATTAATACTTGTGCTTTTTCGATGGTTATACGACTTACAAACAACAATAAAAAGTAGACAATTGCGAGAATTAATCCTACATGTAAACCTGAAATAGCTAGTAAATGGGTAAGATTCCAATTTTGGAATAATGTTACGACATCATCTTCTAAATGGTCCCGATCCCCAAACAGTAATGCAGCAAACCAGGCATATGTAAAAGAATTCACATTATTTTCGATATGATCTAATATATGTTGACGTACATCATAGATCTTTTGCCAAGACGATTTTCCTTCACATTTGCTTTGATTGATTGATTCAATCACAAATTGCTTCATAATGCCTTGTGAAGCCAAGTAATTCTTATAATCAAATTGTCCAGGGTTACGTGCAGTGGGGATATTTTGAAAGGCACCATTCAATGTACACGAAGCACCGGTGAGAAATGAAGAGAACTTTTCTGGATAATCTTTAGGCTCGATAAAGTAATACACTTGGATAAGCTCTTGATTAGAAGTTTGGAAAGCAAAGCGGAAAAATTGGTTGTTTTGTTCTACTGAGGATTGAATATTTCCTTGGATATTGGTACTTGAGTTTTCTATGGTGTCATTAGGAGTTAAGGAAGGTATATAATAATAAGAAAAAAGCCCAAAAATGATGAGAGAGGAAATAAGCAGTTTAGGAAATCGATGCAAGTAAATCAAATAACAAGTAATAAAACCTAAAATTACTACAAACCATTTAGCACTCATATCTTTCATCACAAAACTGATAACATATAATAACACAAACCAATGTAATCGCTGATACAAGCAATCATCACCTCCCTCACTTAAACATACTGTTATGGTTTCAATGTGATATAGTGTTGATCTAATTCCACTTTTTCAACATGGATATTAGCCTCCTGAAACAATTCCACAGCATATGGATGATTTTTATAATCTTCTGCATAATATACCGTTTTAATCCCACTTTGAATAATTGCTTTACAACAATTCAAACAAGGAAAATGTGTGACATAAATCTCCGCATTTTCTGTAGAGGCACCAAACTTAGCACATTGTAAAAGAGCATTCATTTCTGCATGAATAGTACGTACACAATGACCTTCAATCACGTAGCACCCTTCATCAATACAATGTACACTTCCTGAAACACTTCCATTATACCCTCCTGCGATAATACGCTTATCCCTTACAATTGTCGCTCCTACCATTAACCGCTGACAAGTGCTGCGCAAAGCTAACAAATGACTTTGAGCCATAAAATATTGATGCCACGAAATCCTTTCCATTCTAAACACCCTTTCTTTTTACTCATATAATAGAAGTGTACCGATCCAGCGGTAAAGCGTCAATAACATTATGGAATTCGGACATATTCCTCCAGTTTCTCTACTGTCTTATCACCAATTCCTGACACTTTAGTTAAGTCCTCCAATTTTTCGAATCGCCCATAGGTTTCCCTGTATTCTATGATAGCATTAGCCTTTACCTCACCTATTCCTGGTATGGTTTGCATTTCTTCAATCGAAGCGATATTCACTTTTACCTGTTGATCGTCGTTCCCTGTATCTATAACTTGTTGTTTTTCTTCAGCATTTTCACCTTTCGCTGGTACATATATTACCATTTCATCATACACTCGTTCCGCAAGATTAATCATTTGATTATCAGCATTGCTAGAGAAACCTCCAGCTAAATGAATCACATCTTCGACCCGGTCATTTTCTGTAACTTGATATACTCCAGGATTTTTTATTTCACCTTTAATATCGATCTTATATTCTGTTGGAACTAGTTCTTCTTCCTCCAACATCTCAGAATTATTTTCCTCCATTATCTGATCAGCTACTTCGTTTGGTTCTTCTCTGGACGGATCGATTAATAACCAGAGTAAGATTGCTGCAACCACTAAAACTAAATACCAATTTTTTATTATCCAAGACATGTTTATCATTCCTTTATCATAGAATAGTAAAGTTGTTCATAGGATAGTGTTAGAAACTATCCAGGAGGCGAGATGATATGAAATGGGGTTTAATTGGAACCGGTAATATGGGAGCAGTTTTAGTAACTGCCTTTCTTGATTCGAAGGTAATTGATCAGGAAAGTCTTTATATCTCTAATCGTACAGCAGAGAAAGCATATGCAATACAGCAAAAACATCCACAGATTCATGTACAGGAGAATATATTTGAGTTAATCGAAAATGTCGATACGATTTTTTTATGCGTAAAACCAGTTGACATGATAGATGTATTAAGAGAAATTAGACCAATATTGGATGAAAAACAACTATTAGTATCGATAACAAGTGCCATGTCCGTGGAAGAAATTGAATCATTAGTTGATTGCCAGGTGGCACGAATGGTTCCTAGTATTACAAATCATGCTCTAGCAGGTGTAACTCTATTAACGTTCGGTGAAAGAGTTGATTCATTCAGAAAAGAATTATTTATGAAAAGATGCCAACAATTTTCAGAACCAGTGGAAATTGAGGAAAACATTATGAGAATAACATCTGATATCGTGTCTTGCGGGCCTGCCTTTTTTGCTTTTTTAGCGGAAAACTATATTCAAGATGCTACCAATCAAACAGAAATCACAACAGAACAAGCAACAAAGCTAATGGAAAAAATGTTTATTGGATTTGGAAAGTTGTTATCAGAAAATCATTTCACCTTAACAGAATTAATAGAAAAAGTTTGTGTGAAAGGTGGGATAACCGGAGTCGGTATTGCTTCGCTTGAGGAAAATATGAATGGATTATTTAAAGAGTTAATTAACCAGACACATCATAAATTCAAAGAAGATAAAGAAATGATCACAAATAAATTAAATAATGGATAATGGACCGGGCACCGAATATTTATATTCGGTGCCCGGAATTATTACCCGGGAAACCGCAAATTACGACTTCTACATTACTTTCTTATGTCGCAAAGAGTCCATTTAAGTGACTATAAGATATGTTCGGCAATAATTTTGTCTAATTTTCGGATGTCAACTTTTTTATTGAGATTTAATTTGAAATGACCAGATCTGGTCCATAATTCAATCTCTGCGTTCAAATCTAACTTACCACCATTTTCCGTAGAATACATATCTATTGATTTAAACGGGATCGTATATATTTCCACTTTTTTACCAGTAATCCCTTGGCGATCCGCAATGATGAATCGCTTATTCGTTATCACTGCAATGTCACGAACCGTTTTATAAGCAGTGTATGCTCTTTCTCCATCAACGAGCAGTTCTCGTATGTTATCAGGTACACTTACTTCCTCATAAAATGTCCATTCCATAATATGACTTATATCTGCCATCTAGAAATCCTCCTCTATGCATTAATCATTTCCACTCGGTCTCTCCCGGCTCTTTTTGCCTGGTACAATGCTTTATCTGCTTCTTTGTACATTTTTTCAAAACTAATTGGCTCATCCGTAGTAGTCAATCCAATACTGACAGTGATTTTTTCTTGTTGCTCCCCGTTTATAAAAATAGAATGTTCAGTCAGTTTTTGTTGAAAGAGATTTGCTTGTTCACCTGCGTGTTCAGCATCCTTACGTAACAAAACACCAAACTCCTCTCCACCAATCCTACCAACAATACTACAATATTTCGTGGGCATAAAAAAGTCAGTTAAAGAAATAGCAAATTCTTTTAGCACCTGATCACCAACGATATGCCCATACTGATCATTAAATTGCTTAAAATGATCGATGTCCATTAATAAAAAGGAAATAGGAAATTTCTTATTTTCCAGCATAGTATTATACTTTTCAATAAAAGAGTGACGATTACATATATTGGTCAATGAATCATAATGAGCTAATGTATATAAACGGTTTTCTATTAATTTTTTCTCTGTTATATTCGTTAATACAACAAGCATTATATCCCGACCATAATATCCAATTGGAACAATATTAACCTGTAGATAAATGTCTTCATCGTCCAACTCTACCTTCCATTCAAAAGATGTCGATGAATGGTGATAAACCCCCTCCAAAATCCTTTTATCCGTAAATAATTGATCCACTGTCTGTCCGATAATCAAATTCTTATGCAGATACGGCATCCATTTGTTCAACAACTTATAGCCAGCTTGATTGATTTCCAAAAGATTATACTTAGGGCCAAACAAAATAATTCCTTCATCCAGTGATTCTAAAATTTTATTACGGGACACAGGCCAGATCGAGTTAAAATCATACCGTTTCAAAATAAAAATCAGCAAGACACTCATTAACGAAAATGATAAAGCAACCTGTCCTGGAATTTTCAAAGACAAAAATGGTAAGACACATAAAGATACTAATGGAAGTAGAATAGCAACCGAGGATAAGAGGTGACTATTTCTCAGGTGTGGTGGCAAATCGTGCATATTTCTTATAAAAGTAAAAACTGTTAACAGAGTTAAAAATAGCAAATAAGCAATAAAAATAATCCCTAATGGTGTTGGTGTAATGCTGATTTCGGTTAAACCCCATACAGTATGTATTGTCACATCGGATCTCATCCAGTGGTGAATGGGATTAGTAAAAACTAAAATAACACCAATAACTGCTGGAACTCCTAAATAAATCATATACTTTAGATTCTTTTCAACATTTGGTTCAACTATTTCCCTGGCAAATCCAAAGAGAAAAACTGGACATAAAAATAATGCAATTTGCTGGATATTCCTTAACCATTGCATTGCATTAAAATCATCGATGTATAATTCTAAGGCAGTAGAGATCATAAATAAGCTTGAAAGGATTAAACTAACAGATAATAATATTCGTACAAGATTGTTGGGCTTTTTTAAAAGTACAATCGATAAAAAGAATATAAAAAAAGCCATTATTGAAATATAGAGTGGATAAGGTTCAAACCATTGCATTACGCATCCCCCGAGTAGAAATTAACCTTTTGAATTCAAACTAACATAATATTACTATACAGATAAAGTGGGACTTCCCTCAGTGGATTTTTTCCCACTGCGGATTAACGAAACTTACCAGGGTGTTATCTCACCTGATCCCCAATTTGGTATCATCAAATCGTGAAGAAGGGATTTTTGCGGATGATTTGCACCATGATAAAGCGGATATTTTTCACTATTTTGCTCTTTGCTCGTTACACTATATACTATTCGATAAGAATCGGCTAATTCCTGCAAAATATTAATAAAATTTGATAATTTTATTTTTAATAGAAATGTAATCAAACAGCACCCCAATTTGATAAGATAATCTGATGATTGGGGTGCCTCTTTTTATTGATTCTCTTGTAATTGTTCCACTGTCACCATATATTTTTGTTCAGGATTTTCAATTGGGTGGACTGTGCAATGACCTGTACCTTGATCGACATGTTCAATATATACGTTATTACCATTGTACGTTACATTACGCATATCTGGCGAATCCAAAATTTCTTGTGCGCGCTGTGCATCCATTTTTCTATCCTCCTTACCTATTTATTGAGGATAGTGTTCTATAACTGACAGTAAATTATGTACCGTTTTGCGTGGAATTATTTTCTTGCTTATGATTGTTCTTCTTAATAATCACACTCATGATCCCGATCATTATTGCTCCCACGGCAAAACCAGCAAGCATACCTATCAAAAAATTATTAAATACGATTCCGAAAACAAAACCTAAAATAACCGAGTAAATGATTTCCATGAAAATCATTCGTTTCATACTCATAACAGGATCTCCTTTTTAATTTGATATCTCATTAACATGATATCATGTAATCATACTTACCAACAGGAAGAGTTAATCCTTCCCATTACCCGCAAGGAAAATTCGCGGGGAAAGATGAACATATATAGGAAAACCCGGACCAGAGTCCGGGTTGCTAGTTTGCCTTTGCTTTTTGGGAGGCTGTTTTCTTTGTTGTTTTCTTCCGTTTCGATGTCGTTTTCTTTTTCCCTTTTTGCGTTTTGTTTAATGATTTTTCGAGAGCTTCCATCAGGTCTGTAACATTGTCTTTTTTCGCAGGCTCTTTTGCTGTGGAGACCTCTTCCCCATTTTTCTTCTGTTCAATAAGCTCCAATAACGCCGTACGATACTCATCATGATACTTTTCCGGTTCAAATGCTGTCGACAATTGTTCAATTAACAATTTTGCCGTTTCCAGTTCTTTTTCAACAATATTTGATTCCTCTGGTACATTTGGCACTTCTTGAAAGTCTCTGACTTCATCAGGATAGTAGATCGTCTCCATCACTAATGTATTTTGATAAATCCGTACTACTGCTAAATGTTCCTTTGAACGGATTGTAATTTTTGCCAACCCTATTTTTCCCGTATCCTCCAGCGCTTTACGTAATAAGCCATATGCTTTTGCCCCTCCATCATTTGGCGATAAATAATAACTGCGGTCAAAATAAATCGGATCAATTTCTTCTAATTTAACAAAATCAACAATATCGACCGCTTTATCTTCTTTTTCTTCTTTAATTGCTTCTAAATCTTCATCCTCGAGAATAACAAATTTATTCTTCGTATATTCAAATCCTTTCACAATATCGTCTTGTCCTACTTCCTTTTCACAGACAGGGCACACTTTCTCATACTTCACTGGGGATTGACATTCTTTATGCAAATTTCTGAGTTTAATATCTTTATTTTCCGTTGCTGAATGAAGTTTGACTGGAATATTAACCAAACCGAAACTTATGCTCCCTTTCCACATCGTATGCATATTTATCACCTCTTTTATGGTAGTTTTTCTTTTTATAACATAATCATGCAATAATTTGTCAAAAATATTTCTGATTAACAATGTAGAAAAGGAGTCTATGCCATGTGGAAACCAATGTTGCCCACACTTGTACACGAAGCGCCATATGGGAATGAGTGGATATATCAAGTGAAATATGATGGATTTCGCTGTGGTTTACAATGGACCGATGAGGAAGTCAAATTATGGAGTCGTAACGGTCATGACCTGAGCACATCGTTTCCTGAAATCATTTTATGGTGTCAACAACACACCTCATCATTCCAAGCCTATTTACCGCTATTTCTTGATGGTGAACTGATCATTTCGATCACAGACTATCGAACAAACTTTGAACAAATTCAATCACGTTCCAGAATGAAAACAAATATACAGAAATACAGTCAAAAGCGTCCTGCTACTTTTGTTGCCTTTGATCTATTAGAATCAAAAGCTCAAAACTTACGCCAAAAAAGCTTTTCTAAACGTGATCAACTATTGTCCTCCATGTTGGATGGTATGACGGGGAGAATTCGAAAAGCGCCTACTTTCAAGAAACTGGAAGTCATCCTCAAAGTGGTCGACTTCCACCAGGCAGAAGGAATGGTTGCCAAACAAAAAAAAGCTACTTATGCAGAAGGAAAGCGCAGTAAATCATGGCTAAAAGTCAAAAATTTCCGAACCATTCCAGGAATCGTTACAAATTGGAATACGGAAAATAATTATTTTACATTAAAATATTATCAGAACGAAACGCTTTTTATTCTTGGCAAATGTAAGAATGGATTAGAGCAACAAGAAAAAGAAACCTTGGCCACTTTTTTTAAACGCTATGGTCAGAAGGTAAATGGAACAACCTGGAAGGTAGACCCTTCGATTTGCATGGATATAAATTGTCTGAGTGCTAAAGATCAAGAACTTCGCGAACCAGTATTTCACCAATTTCGATTTGATATCGAACCGACAGATTGCAATCAACATACGATTGATCAGGGTTTGGCACAATTTCCATCAACGGTTAGTTTATCCCGGTTAGAAAAAGAATTATTTCCTGCTGTATCGAAACTGGATTACTTGTATTATCTGAGATGGATCGCACCTTTAATGCTACCAAGCTTAAAGGATCGTAGACTGACATTAATTCGCTATCCGGACGGCGTTCATGAACATTCTTTTTATCAAAAACATCTACCGGATTATGCGCCTTCCTTCATTCAAACAATCCCAGATGACGATAAAGAAATGGATATACTCTGCCAAGATCTTCAAAGTTTAATCTGGTTTGGTAATCATGGAGGATTGGAGTTTCATGTTCCTTTTAATAAAATAAATAAGACAGATCCCGAAGAAATAGTCTTTGATCTTGATCCACCGTCATTAGATCAGTTTTATGTTGCTGTACGTGCTGCTCGCTTGATTAAAGAAATGATGGAGCATCAGGGCTTCACCCCTTTTGTTAAAACATCAGGAAGAACTGGCTTGCAAATTCATATCCCGATTCACGATATGACCTATAATGAGACAAGAACATTGATGGAAGCTACTGCGAAAGTATTAGTAGAATCTGATCCTGAACATTTTACGATAGAGCGGCTAAAGAAAAATCGTGGCAATAGGCTTTATATCGATTATGTACAACACGCACCTGGAAAGACAATCATTGCTCCTTATTCCACAAGAGCCACGGATGAAGCAACTGTCGCTACGCCATTATTTTGGAATGAAGTAAATGAAACATTAGATCCGAAAAAGTTTACGATTCATACTGTACCAACAAGGGTTAAAGAAAAAGGTTGTCCGTTTAACTTGATCATTTGATTTTAATCTGTTCAATCTTGTCATTACCCTTAACCTTCAGATCCACTTTGTCAGCTTTTTCTAATGGTTCCTTTCCTTCTATCTGTGTTTGATCAGTGAGTTGGAGTTCAACCGTTGCTTATGATGAATCGAGATCTACAGCTAATGGTGCTATCACGATGATAGATATTTGGACTTCTTCAATAACATAATGGAAGTAATCTGGCTGATCAGCGACGAAAGCTTCATCTGTTTGATCTTCAATCATATTTTTCGATATCTGTTTGACAGGCAGGCAATTAGAAATATTAAAGCAATAACCATATCACTCCCTTTGCTTACTAACAACTGTAATTTAAATGATTCCAAATAACATCATTCCAATCAAGTTAATAGAAAGATTTGCACTGATGTGAACGAGCCAGGATGGCAGTATACTATCCGCCTTTTCATCCAGTTTATTAAATAGGAGACCAGCCACAAATAAGCTAAATAGAATGAGGGCAAATAAGGAAATAGAAAACCATTCTGTCATCATCGCAATATGATAAAGAGCGAAGATCCCCGCACTAAATAGATATGCTACTCGTCTCGTTGTCATTTTTAATAAAGCTAAAAAAGCAAAACCTCGAAAGAAAAATTCCTCTAATAAGGAATTAACGAGTGCAATATAGATCGCAACAAAAAGGAAATTACTTTTATCAACAGCCATGTTATCTTCCAACATAACTGTTACATTGGAAAAGTCAAAAAAACCACCAATGATCCAATACGTAGATAAAATAATAATGGATAGGCAGCTTGCGAGAATCATCGGTAATTTCAAATATTTCATTTTAAATGAGAATAATTCTTTAAACGATAAATGGGCTACAAATCGAATATATATATAAGGAATCAACAAAAAAAGAAACAACTTACATATTGATTTGACCAGATAGTTTGGAGCAATGTACAGTTCAATTGCTGCCATCGCAATACATGCAAGCACAACGAATAACATTAATCGCTTCATTTACCTACACCCTTTACTGTAATTAGCGTCATCTGACTTTGATTAAACATTCTTAAATCGATCACACTCGTACCAAGGCCACTATCTATGTATAATTGTTGACGTTCATTCAAGTCAAATAAACCCTGATCATATTTCGGAAAAAACCCTTGATCAGGTGCGACAATAGCACCGATTAATGGAAAGCGTATTTGCCCTCCATGAGTATGACCACTTAATACAAAATTCACCGGCTCTGAATACTCTGTATGGGATAAATCAGGTGCGTGTGATAACAGTACCGTCACATCATCCTGGTTCAGCCCCTTTATTGCAAGTTCCAGGTTGTCATGATTAGTTGATGGATCAGCAACTCCTGCCAATTGAAATGATATCTCTCTGATTTCTATGATGCGGTTTTGATTATCGATCAGTTGAATGCCTCTTTTAGAAAGTCCCTGAATAAATGACTCTCTCAGTGGGTTTTCCCATTCATGGTTACCTGATACAAAATAGATATTGGAATTAATCGTTGTTAATTTGTCTGCAAACTCCAAAACAAATTGTAAATCATCTGTTCGCCGGTCGATTAAATCACCTGTAATAACGATAATATCGACATCTAACTGTTCTATTTCATGCAATAACTTCTCATTATTATCACCAAACTGTTTATTATGTAAATCCGTTAATTGCAATACAGTAAAAGATTGATCCGTTTCCAACTTTGAAGTAGTTATCTCCAACTCCTCAACCTTAAAAATATTTGTATCATAATATATTTTCGCCATTATCCCTGATACAACCAAAAACAAAAATAGCACAAAATACAAGCGACCACGCCTCATCTTACAACCTCTTTTATATTTATTATGTATTCCCATTCTAACATAACTGGATAGAAATGTAATTGTGTAATCGATTCGATGTTATAAAGTGAGACTTCCCTTAGTGGGGGTTTTACGAAGGATGATAAAAAAGCCATCAGCACGGTGGCCAATGGCTTTTACCTCATTCTCCTTGATTCATTTTTGAATCTAATTTTGTTAATTGATTTTTTGCAAAATCACGTCCGCCGATACCGAATGAAATCGCAAATGCTACCATTAAACCACCTAATATTAAGACAAATGCTAGATTAACGATGGATGTCGCAAACTGTAATTGATCTAGTGTCATAAATACTGCGAACACAATCACAATATATTTTACGATGGTAGCTGATAAGCCACTATTTGTATACTTCTTGATCACGTTCGCTAAGAAGTGTCCTAATAATAATCCTCCGCCTAAAATTAGTAAACCACTAACAAGGAAAGGTATATAAGTAATGACTGCTGCGCCAATATTATTCAAAACATCTAATTGTAAGAGATTTAACGCCTCTACGGTAAAGAATAATAGGATCAATACTTTTACAGCTGTACCTAACACTTTTGCTAAGTCAAAAGGTATACCTTTGTCTTCCGTTTTCATGTTTAAAGTTGAATAGATATTATTAATTCCTGTCCCTTTCAACAGATTGGTTAATAAATTGCCTAGTAAGTTAGCAAGATAGTAACCTGCTATTACTAATATAATCGCTACAAATATGTTCGGAATAATCGCTAGTACTTGGTTTAACACAGATGTAATTGGATTCGCAATAGCTTGCATTTCCAATGTATCTAATGCAATAGTGACAATTGGTATTAAAATAAGTACAAACACAATATTAGCTAAAACGGAAGAAATCGTAATCGAATCAGAACCTTGTTGATTTCCTGCCGGTTTTACTTTCCGAAACCATCTGTCTACATTTAAACTAACTAGAAATTTCTCTAATAGATCCTTCACTAATTTGGCGATAATATAACCAATTATAAGAATAACGGCTGCTGCAATTATATTCGGAATAAATCCTAATAATTTATTCATCATATTGGAAATCGGAGCTGAAACAGAGTTCATTTCCAGAGCATCTAATATAGCAGGTAAGAACAGAATAAATACTAATAAGTAGATGACTTTCCCAGCTGCAGCAAGTATACTTTTTCCATGCTCCTCATCATTTGCGATTTTTGTTTTTATCAGCCCTTTGTGTACCCCTAATTTAACAAAAACTTTTTCCACAATTCCTTTAGCGATTGCTGCGACAATCCATGCTAAAACAAGTAATAAAAGCGCAGCAATAACATTTGGGATCGCATGAATCAATTCGCTTAGCATGTTGTTAAATGGATTCATAAATTCTGACATTTGTGCAACTTCCTTTCTATCTATTTTTTGTTACATACTTCTAATAACCTGTTAGAGAAAAAATAAACTACTAATTTCTACATTTTTCTATTTTTAAGGAAAAACTTTCAGTACAAAGCTGATCTATTTGTTAATAGGCACATATGAAAAACGGGAAAGCTCGCCCGGTCCTTTTAGCAGACAAAGATTAGTTGTTGACACATAGGGGGGGATGATACGCAATAAATGTATAACGATGAATCAAAGTGGTCATTTTGAAAGGAATAATAGACTTTACAACCGCTCCGGCTAGCCCACTTCGCTTTCCAGGGGGCGCGTCTTCAGCTAACTTTGCAAAGAAGATCACTTCGCAAAGTGGATCTTCAGATCGCGCTGATCCCCCAGGAGTCGAAGTGGACGCCTGCGCTACATAAAATGCTACAATGGATGCGAGTGGTAGCAGTTCGACTCTTATTTCTTGCTATATATGGTACCATCCTTTTAGAAAGTTCCAAAAGATAACGGTCATTACCATTGTAGAGCGAACTATACAGCGGAGGCCGCCCGCTTCAACTCCTACGGGACGGTTTTCTCCGAAGATCCACTTTTTCAAGAGATCTTTGCTTGGAAAAGTTAGCTTCGGAGAAAACCCCGTGGAAAGGGAAGTGGGCAGCCGAAGCGATTTCCTTGCACACGATAACTTTCATAATAAACAACATGACTAGTCTACTAAATCTTTATTTATTACACATTTTAAACGTGAATAGGATACCAAAATGCTGTGATACCAACGGTTATATGCTTTCCTACCTTATAAGAAAAGAACCTTCATTGCCCTAAAAGCAACAAAGGTTCTTTATCTCGTGTAAACACCTTACAATTTTTAAAGTAATCAACTTGAAAAACGGGACACTCTCAACCTCATTAACCCCAGATTTCTTTCGTAATTTGAACAATGTGTTGGAGTTTATTCCATTGATCTTGTTCGGTTAGTTTGTTCCCGTGGTGGGTAGATGCAAAGCCGCATTGTGGGCTTAGACATAGTTGTTCGAGTGGTACGTATTTTGATGCTTCCTCCACCCGTGCTTTAATTTGTTCTTTGTCTTCCAGTTCACCTATTTTCGATGTGATCAGCCCAAGAACAACACGCGCTCCATCATTTGGGATATGTTCCAGCGGCTTGAAACCACCTGAACGTTCATCATCATATTCAAGGAAGAAGCCGTCTACTTTTTCCTTAGCAAAAAGGGTTGGAGCAATTAAATCATAACTTCCTTCAAAAGCCCAATTCGAGCGATAGTTTCCTCGGCATAAATGGGTAGTGACAACAAGATCACTTGGTTTATCTTCTAACACACCATTGACTACTCTTAATGCCAGATCAATTAAAAATTCCCGCGAAAAGTCTCCATCATTAAATGGAATATCAGGTGAAGACAACCCTGCTATATAAACATCATCAAACTGTAAATAACGTACACCGGCATTATAAAATGATTTAACCGCATCACGATAGGCTTGAATAACATCTTCGGCAAACTCTTCAATATCCGGATAAATGCTAACATCACGAATCCCTTCATTGAAAAGCTGATTAGGACTTGGAATCGTTTGTTTTGCTACTGCACGACCATTTACTATTGCATTAAACTCTTTAAAATCCTGGATAAAAGGATGATCGGAATTAAATGAAATTTTACCAGTGTTTCTAATGTTATATCGTTCCGTTTCTTCATTTCCGTTAAAAATATATCCTACTTCTGGAACATAGCCTTCAATCCCATTCAAATGCTCTAAAAAGTCTGTGTGCCAGAAACGACGACGGAATTCACCATCTGATACAAGTTCCAACCCTACTTCAATTTGCTTGTCAACGATGTGAGTAATTTCCTTATTTTCCACATCACGTAACTGCTCTCTTGTAATATGACCTTCCTGAAAATCCTTTCTCGCCTTCAATAAATTCTCCGGGCGTAATAAGCTCCCCACATGATCTGCTCGAAATGGTGCTGTTACTGTTTTTGTTGCCATACTACCTCTCCTTATAATGAAATAAATTTGGTCAGCATATCTTACCCAGTAAAAAAAGACCTTCTAAGAAGAAGGCCTTTACCATGAACGAAAGTCAATCCTCTTATCTATTGGAATTAGCACCGTGTCACAAATGACTGGTTGCTGAGACATCATTAGGCCAAATCCCTCCGTCTCTCTGGATAAGAATATATGCAATTTTTACCATGAATTCATCATACAATATCCGATTGGAAAATACAACCCTATTTTTTGGAAAAGTTTAGGTTGATTGTTCATCAAGATTAGACTCAAAATGAATGACCCCAATTTATTAAAAGAATAATGCTCCCCATAACTCCCAGTTAATCCAAATAAAAATATTTGATGATTAATCCTAGACGAATCTGCAGTAACATCAATTTAGAGCCGCTACCTTTAGCCTCGTTGTACACTGTTGACCCTGTTTTTTTTGCAAAATACGCTATTCAGCTTATTCGTAGAAAACAGAAAAAAGAGATGCAACATTTGACTGCATCTCTTCTAAATCATTTAATTTATTTGTATTTGTTTTCTAGTTCTGATATATAAAATGGTTCCAACGATAAATAAAATGATACTTAATGCTATATATTGATACACATTTGTTGCTGTATCTGGAAGATTAAAATTATCGTTACTAATAGAGATTGATTGTTCATCTCTACTCTCATCTTGTTGATCGCCTTCGTTCTCTGTACCTTTCTTTTTCTGTACTTCATCACTCTCAGGTTTTAGATTATCACCTGAATCGTCTTCTTTTTCTGAATCTGATTTAGAGTTCGAGTCAGGCTTAGATCCTGGATCTTTCTCAGATTTATTTTTGTTTTTGTCTTTGTCCTTATCTTTGTCCTTTTCCTTATCTTTATCACCATTTCCAGTCTCTTGATCTGGTATATCATCCTCACCTTTTACAAAAGACCAGATTGGTGATCTAGTCTCACCTGTGTAGTCATCAGTCACCGTAGTATACCAGAAATACTGTTCTCCTTCGGTAAGGCCGGTCCATATTGCTTCAGCAGTATCTCCACTTGCTACATCCTCTACCATACCAATTTCATTGCTTGTATACACATTAACTGCAAAACTATCTGTTGCAACACGCTTTTCTTTGGCTGTTAAATCTAAGTCGATAATAAATTCATCTTTATTTGGATGTTCATCTGTATCATAGTAATTATAATCGTCCATATATGGTGAATAAGTGTTCACGAAAATTCGATTATTTTCCGTATCAAAATGTAACAGACGCATATAGCCCTGTCCCCCTTCTGGACCCGCCTGATAGTCTGATAACATTTGATAGACAGTCCGGTCAGGATTACCATCCCCATCATCATCGATTTCGTCAACTAACGTTTGTGCTTCATGATAATGACCAGATAAAACAGCTATAACATTTTCATTTGGCAGCACTACTTCCTCATATAGCTTTTCACCAAGCGGATGACGTGTTCCAGTCGCCTGGAGATACTCATGAAATGTTAAGATCGCAGTACGGTCCGGATGTTGACTTAATACTTCGTTCATCCATGCGATCCCTTCATCATCGATACCCCATCCTAAATAAACCATAATATAGTCATTTCCATTAACAGAAATTAAATCATAGTGACCACGGTTATTGAGATATGACCCGCCATAATAAGGCTTGTCTGCGAAACGATCTTCGCCGAAATATTTATAGTACTCGCTATAGTCTTCTGTTTTTTGTAATACATCATGGTTTCCAGCAAGCACACCATAAGGTACTTCTGCATCATCTAATGTTCTCATGTATTCATCAGCGTGGTCCCATTGATATTCCTGATCCGCTTCATCTACTAAATCCCCACTATGAAAAACATACTCAATTTTCAATTCTTCTTGCTGCTCCACAATCCATTCTGTTTGGCGCTCATAAATATAAGGATAGCTCTCTGAATAGTATTGTGTATCTGACATCCAGACAAAAGTATAGTCATATTCATCGCGATTAGCAGGTATTTCATCTTGAATCATAACCTGAATTTGATTATCGTTACGATACGAAGCAACGTCCACATTACCTTTCAGTATAAAATCCTCTTCTTCGGCAATTTGATAATCAACAATATCCCACTTCGATGATTCAACATTCCAGGCATACATGGTGACTTTTCTGCCTGCTAAAGAATTTCCATTCCATTCTAATTCAACCATATCATCTTCATCGACTGTGTCATCCAGTGTTACGTCAAAACGATGATATGGAAATTCCGTTGTAGCGTCATTCACTAAGTACTCGCCGTCTTTTTCAGAGACAAGCGAAATGTCCTGCTCCTCCATTAAGGTTGAATGGTCAACTTCATTTGTATTTGGTGGTTCAACAGGTGAAGCACCTTGATAAGATACTACGGAATCTATATCAGAAGGTTTATACTGGAATCCTTGATAAAAACCAACATCAACCTTATCTCCCATCGGATCATCCACACGAACTTTCAACGTTGGTTCGCCGTCTTTTATATCTGATAGATTTTCAGGTACTTCCGGATTTTCTTCAACAGTATAAAAAGTAATTTCTTCTCTTCCTTGGTTTCCAACTTGATCTGTAGCTGTAATGATTACCGTATGCTCACCACTAGAAAGCTCGCCTGATGATGTATCATAAGGTATCTCTATCTCTTCTCCATCCAATTCAACAAAGTGAGAGTCCATCCCAGAAACTTCATCATTAATCACCGCATCAATCGTAAAGGCACCTTTGTATGTTTGTCCATTTTCAACTGTTGCTTCAATATTTGGAGCTGTATTATCAACAAGTACCTCTTCTTGGATTGTTTGCTCTGAATCAGTTAGCTCTACCGTGTGCTGACCATCTGTTGCTTCTGTCGTGTCCCATGTATAAGCAATGGAGGTTGTATGGTCTTCTGAGATGGTAAACGTAAATTCTTCTGCAATCCGATATGTACCATCATCCCCCATATCTAATACATTGTCAGGGTCTTGATGATTTGGATCCATCAAGATCGTACCATCTGCCAGAACTAAACGTACATTGCGTAGATTATAGTCATCACGGTTTTCACCAGGATCACCTTCCCATGGAGTTGCTTTGTTCCCTGCACGAATGGTGATCGTATTTTCACCAATAGCTAAATAATCAGGATCTACCGGTACTGTGATCGTTTCCCATTGAGCCATCCAGTCATCAAAAATATGAATGACGTCGTCTCCAATTGTCACACCGTTTTGGAAATACGTATTAATTCCACTTACTTCAAAAGCAAAATAGGCTTCATGCTCCAATGCTGCATAACTTGATGGTACTTGTGTTCCATCAATAAGCATTTCCATATCAGTTGGTTGATCAATATTGGACGTTCCTTTCAGTACAAAAATTTCATTTAAAACTTGGTCTTCTTCAACATTTAAGCGTAACGGACTGTCATCTAAATTACTTTCAATCGTTACCGCCTCTGGACTTGTCGTTATTGTGTTTACGCCATCTGAAGCTTCAAAATAGTATTCAACTTCTTTATTTCCAATCATCTCAGGAGCATAGATACGATAAGAAAACACTCCTTCCTCTTCTCCTTCTTCAATAAAAGCTTTCCGATATGTTTGATTATCATTTGTACGGTAATATAAAGCAACCGTTTTTAATTCTTTCTGATCAGACGCTTCGGCGATAACATCTAAGTCATCTGTCTGGTTAATAGCATCAATATTCGTCACATCTTCAATAACTGGTGAAGTCTCATCTGCTTCTACCTGAACAGATTCTGATGGCACCTGAAATTCTTCCACGACACCTGGCGTAGCATCAAGTGTACCGGCACTTACCTTTTCCATTACATTCGAATCATCTGATGGATATTTATATACAATTCCTTTATTTGGCATCGTATCATCTGTAGTATCAAGATCATTGTAATAAGCAACCGAATATTCGTGACCAACATTGGAAGCAACAATTAACCCACGCATACTACCGTTTGCCATACCTGCTGACTCAATTCTCACGATATTTTCATCTTCTATTAAATCAGATCCATAGTTCGCATTAAAATCTTCTACCTTCTTATCATTGTTTTGCCCATTAATAATCCAGAATACTAAGGTTTCGTTTGCAGGGATCACAACATTGTCTGGAATAGAAGGCCAAATGACATCACTTGCCGGATCACTGCCATAACGGTATTGCATTTTGTAATGCTCAAAAGGTATGTCTTGATCCGTATTATTATAGATTTCGATAAATTCGTAGCCATCTGCTGAGCCAACATTGGTAGAATCCGGGACAATTTCCGTTACTAATAATGGTGGTAAGCTTTGAGTATCCACTTCATTTTGCGAAACAGAAATGGTGAATTCCTCTGTTTTTTCAGTATTTACACCATCTGTTGCTTCTATATAATAGGTCAAGTCAGATGACACATATATGCCTGGAATTTCCACGGTATATTTACCAGGATCATCTGAATCAGAGGTCATTGATAAACTACGATACTCTGAATCTTTATTTTTTACAAAAAGGGTTGCATCAGGAATCGCCAGATCATCTGTTACTTCTGCTTCTATAGTAACTGGTGAAAAAGCATCTGCTGACGATACTGATTGATGCGTTATTACTGGAGCAGTTGTATCTTCTTCTTGCTCTTCAATAATGACCACCTCAGCAGGAACCTGTTCGTCTGTAATCGCTCCCGGTGTAGGAGTTGCTAAGGTTGCTAATTTAGTCATTTCTGTTCCTTCATACGGGTATTTATATTGAACTACTGCACCCGTATTATCATTATCTGCCCCATCATAATCTGCATAAATTACTTGCTCTTGTGAAGCATCTTTTAGGATTAATGCACGATTTCCTCCATTTGCAAAACCAGGAAATGTAGAATCGGTTACTTCTACCACCTGTTCACTTGATAGATTGGTAGAAAAATGAGCATTAAAATCCGCTAATGTATTGTTTCCATTGTTATACCAGAAAACAAGTGTTTCCTGAGATTCAATTTCTATTGCCGGAACTTGGAATTGTATCTCTCGTCCAGAATCCGTGTAATAGTAAATATGAGCATATTGATTAAAGGATAAGGTCTGATCGGTGTTATTATAGATCTCAAAATATTCGAAGTAGTCTGTTCCTCCACCTGCCGTGTTCGGTGAAATTTCGGTGATAAGTAAATGAGGATACTGTTGAAAGTTCTCTTCTAACTTATTTATTGTTGTTACGTCAATGGTAAACGTTTGGCTGTCAGGCTCTGGATAACGCGCACGCTGTAGTGGATTAGTTGCTGTTATAAAATATTCCAGTTCACCGGCCTTAACGTTGTCACTACTAATGGTTGCCTCAAACATATTGTTCTCAACCAAGTCCATGTTAACTTGTTCAAATGACCCTTCATCTGAAAGATAATGTAAGGTTCCTCTTACTTTATCCTCTTCACTCGATAATTCTGCTTCCATTGTGATCGTTTTACCCTCCTTTGCTTCTGTTACTGGAGTATGTTGGATTACAGGTTTATCGATTTCTTCAGTCATTACTTTTTCTTCAGGTATTTGATCTTCTTCCACCATACCAGGAGTTGGCTCAGCCATCGTTTGATATGGTTCCATTTCTATTGATTCAGCTGGGTATTGATATGTAATAACTTTTCCAGAAGCAATATCCTCTTCAAGATAACTATTGGTTACGACTTCCTCGTTGTCATCTTTAATAACAACCCCGCGATTACCGCTATTATAAAAGCCAGTTCCTTGATAGGAAACAATTTGATCTTCTGTTAATTCGGTTGAGTAATGAGTATTAAAATCATCTACACTTAATTGCTCTGTATTGTGCCAAAAAACAAGTATTTCCCCTGCTGGAATCGATACTTCAGGAAATTTGAAAGCTGTATCATTACCGCTGCCATCCGTATAACGTAATGCAATGGTATAATAGTCTAATAAAACAGTATGATTGCTGTTGTTGTATACCTCAAAGTATTCAAAGTTGTCTGCACCATCATTATTTGGCATTATTTCAGTTAGCAAAAGCGTTGGAAGTGCTTGATAGTCGATCGTGGATTGTGCTTCTATTTCTTCTCCAGTAGTTTCAGTATTCTCATCGGTGTTTGTTTCTTCTTGTGACGAATCAGCGCCCTCCTCAGAATTTTCTTCACTGTCTTCCGCATTTACTTCTTCGCCATTGGTCTCTTCTTGTTTTTCAGCTTGCTGATTTTCTTCTCCTGTTTCTTCGTTATGTACTTGTTCTTCTTGTGTTGAAGATGGATCTTCTTCAGATGTCTCGTTTTCTAAACTTTCTTCAGTTGATACTTGATACTGTTTTTCACTGGAATCAGCTTCACCATTTTCCTCAACTGTAACTCCTTCTTGTTCCAACTCTTTATCAGTATTGGCATATGCAATAGGAACATATGTAAATACATTAGTGAAGATTAACAAAAAGATAACAAGAAGTGACAGTCTGCTTGTCCATTTCTGTCTCATTATTCGTCATTCCCTCCTTTTATTCGATACTCTTTTACTATACAAGTTGAGTGTTAATCTAAAGTAAAATACTAGTAAACTTATGTAAAAAGTTCGTAATATTTTTCGGGTTGATTTTTATTCACTATTTGAGTACAGCATGGCGTTCTATTAATTACGATGAAGTTTTTATTTACAAAACCTACTAACTGGTATACATTTAACATGAATAAAAATATAAAATATTCATATATTCAATAGGGTGGAATTTTAATGGTAAAGGGATTCACGGAACATGAAAAAACCACAATTCGGCAACAGTTAATCAATGTTGGCAAACAGTTATTTTCAGAATTCGGTGTCAAAAAAACAAGTATTACACAATTGACTTCAGCTGTCGGCATTGCACAAGGTTCTTTTTATCAATTTTTTGACTCAAAGGAAGTACTTTTCTTTGATATTCTGGAAATCGAAGAAGCCAACATCAAACAAAAAATCCTAAATAAGGTCGATAATCAAAATATGACACGGCAAGCTTTCAAAGAGATGCTGCTTTATGGTATAGAATTGATTGATCAGAATCCATTTATTAAAAGAATCTTTCAAGGAGAAAGTATAGAACATCTCGTCAGGAAACTTCCTCCAGAAAGATTGCAACAACATGCGGAACAAGACGAATGGGTACTATCCCCATTAATTAATAAATGGCAGGAAAATAACTGTATGGTGAACCGCTCCACGCCAACGATCACTGCAGCACTAAGAGGATTTTATACTATTCTGCTTCACAAGAAAGAAATTGGCGAGGATGTGTACCAAGACGCTGTAGATTTACTTGCAGAGTGTCTGGCGGCAGGTCTGATTCAGGAGGCGAATGAGGATGATCAATGTTAAAGATGTAACCTATCGTTATCCAGGTGAAACAAATAATACCATTCACGATATTTCTTTTGAAGTAGCAAAAGGGGAAATTTTCGGCTTTTTAGGTCCATCTGGTGCAGGAAAAAGTACTACACAAAAAATTTTAATCGGTATTTTAAAAGGATATCAGGGAAACGTCCACATCAATCAACAAGAACTTCATCAATTAAACGCTGATTATTATGAACATATCGGTGTCGGTTTTGAGTTCCCTAATTTTTATCAAAAGTTCACCGGATTAGAAAATCTAGATTTTTTCAGCAAATTATATAAAAGTGAGACACAAAATCCACAAGAACTTTTAGAAAAAGTAGGATTGGCAGATGCTGCAAATGTAAGATTCAGCCATTATTCTAAAGGGATGAAAATGCGTTTGAATTTTTGCCGTGTATTGTTAAACAACCCTGATATTTTATTTTTAGATGAACCCACTTCAGGATTAGATCCAGCCAATGCCAAGAATCTACGCGAACTTATTTTATTGGAAAAAGAAAAAGGAAAAACGGTGATCCTCACGACTCATAACATGGATACGGCTGATAAAATTTGTGATCGTGTCGCCTTTATGGTGGATGGAGAAATAGCATTGATTGATCAACCGAAACAATTAAAAGTAGCTTATGGAGAAAAAGCATTACAAGTTGAATATCGTTGTCCATCAGGTATCAAACAAGAGCTTTTTTCACTAAAAACGCTTCATAACAACCAGCAATTTCAACATATACTAGCTCAGCATGAGATCCTCACCATGCATACACAAGAAGCATCATTGGAAGATATATTTATGAAGGTGACAGGAAGGAAGTTATTATGAAAAATCTTGAACTTTTTACATTTGATGTTCGTTTTCAATTTCGTCATGGTTTTTATGCTGCCTATGCTCTTGTAAGCGTCATATATATCGGCTTGTTATTATTAGTACCTGCTTCCTATGTCGAACAAACATCAGTCCTTATCATATTTACCGATCCATCTGTTTTAGGTTTTTTCTTTGTTGGGGGATTAGTTTTACTGGAAAAGGATCAATCGATTTTTAATACGTTATTTGTTAGTCCAATACGCATTCATGACTATTTAATCAGTAAGGTCTTATCTTTAACGTTACTGGCAATGGTGTCAAGTTCGATTATCTTTTTTGTTGTTCATCAACACCATGTTGATTACCTACCATTTTTAATAGCGGTCATGTTTTGTTCGATATTTTTTACATTATTAGGCATTTTATTAGCAGCCCGTGTTGATTCCGTAAACATGTTTTTATATACATCACCACTCATTGTTATCGTTTTTTATTTGCCATTACTGAGTTTTTTTAACATAACAGATTCGGTATTGTTCTACTTACTGCCAACTCAAGCAGTTCTCGTTCTTTTAGAAGGAGCGTTGGATAATCTTACTGTGCAGGATTATATCTATGCGATTGCTGTCTTTATGCCATGGCTCAGTTTTTCTTACGTCTTAAGCTATCATTCATTTCAACGATTTTTACGAACAAAATGCTTTTCGTAATATGGAGGTGAGAAACTTTGATGAAAAAAATGTTATTACTATCGATAGGTGATATGAAAAATATTCAACGTGAACCATTATTATTATTCTCTTTATTTGGTATATTCCTATTAATAGCAGTTATCCGTTTCGCTTTGCCGGAATTACACAACACCCTTCTGTCCTACACATCTTTTCCATTACAGCCGCATTTTCGGATCATTGTCAGCCTGGCATTACTAATGGCACCTTTTATGATTGGGATCCTCTATGGATTTATTATCTTAGATGAACGTGATGAAGGTGTTTTACTCTTTTATGCTGTTACACCAGTCACAAAAACAGGTTACCTTTTTGCAAGAATACTTGCTCCCATAATCGTTACGTTTCTGATGTCTTTTGCTGTAGTATTATTACAGGGAATTGTTATGTGGGACTTTTTTACTTTCCTCCCTATAGCTGTGTTATTCGCATTACAATCACCTATCGTGACGATGTTGTTGGCAAGCCTTGCTTCCAATAAAGTAGAGGGACTAGCACTTACTAAAGTGGTAAATCTTATGCTTCTCGCACCATTGCTCCATTACTTAATTAATCACCCTCTCATTAATATTACAATGCTTTTCCCTGTTTACTGGCCAGTGAAAGTATTTTTAGAATCAGATAGTGGGAGTTATTGGTGGAACCTCTTTGCTGGTTTTTTAATCACACTAATTTGGCTTGTTTTTCTTGAACGATTGTTTCGTAAGCGAATGGAATAGATAACACTAATGTAAATGATAAGGTCTACTCTTTATTAAATCACTTTTTACTGTACATTATAACTTTCCTAGAGCTCTAATTACTCGTCCAATAAAAAAACGCCTGGATTGAAGTGAAAACTTTATCCAAGCATTATATTCCATTCTGCGTAACCGAATACTCATCACTTTCAATCAGATAAATTATAAATAAGTCCGATCATTTTTTTGTAATTTCTTAATTTGATTTAACATAGCCTGATGACGTTTCTCTTCTCTTGTCTTTCCTTTCCATTGCGTAATTTTAGGGGTTTTTTTTCGTTTGATGAGATCGGTGCCTTCTTTTTTGATTTTCGTCATGTCTTCCATCTCTCCCCATCAATCTCCATACTTTTTAACCAAAAAAAAATACAACCCATCTCCCTTATCACACTACTTAGAAAGAAAAGGGGTCGCTTATACACTATAACATTTTTAATGCTTTTTGCCGTAGCTGCTCCAGATCTTTCGTATACCGGGTTTTTGATACCTCCGCTATTTGTGTTATTGGCGATTTTTTACGATTTAGAATATCACCTAAGGGAGTTGTTTCTTGATATAGTGTATTCGAATTATCCGATTTAAGTTCCTTCCCTTTATCTCTTTTTGACTTAGATTCCATCACTTTCTTAATCACAAAACTCCTCCTCACAACTTCTTTAAATCTTTTTTCTTAAAATACCTCGATTTTAAGATACTCTTCATCATTTTACGGGAAAAACTCACTATTTATTACTAATTTATTTAATTTCTCACTAAATTTTGATCTTCCAGAAAACAGTAAAGACAAGCAAGATTGGTGATAAACAACGCATCCATCTCATAAACTCTTTGATGAATCTCTTCTATAAATAAAATAAACGTATGATTTTCCCCGACAAAAACAGGACAAATATGAGCCATACCGTTCCCATGTTTTTCTTCACGATCCAATGCCACAATATCTCCGTTCCATAATGTATCCATTACAAGCCTATCAGTATTAACCTCATTGTCTAATTCTAAGTTAACTGGCATAGTTCCCCAGTCCAATGTATGTGTTTGTTTAATGGTTTGAATGGTTTTTATAAAAACTTCCATAGGTTCGTATTCGGTTTCAATATCTTTAGGCTTTACCTCATATAGATGAACACGTAAACCAAAAGTATCTGCATAATAACTGAGAAATAAATTTAGTGAATTTGGAAAATCAAGCTGCTTTTTCTCAATATCGGATTTGATAAATGGGGCGATTTGTAGCAATTGTGAGAAATAATTTAACTTATCTTGTTGCTTTTCTTCTATTAAACTATTCTCTTGTATATATGTTTTTAATGGATCATAGTTTTGAAATTCAGTTCTCCAAATCTTTTTTATTGTTGGAGTAGAAAATACAAATATATCAATAAAGATAGCCAACCCCGCTAGTATTACTAACTTTTTCCAATCGTCGAGAGAAATGAATTCGATTAACCACAAAGTACCTATTGATAATACAAACAAAACATAAAGTGTTTTTCGATACTGGTATAAATTTTCATTAAAACGATTATCCTCTTTATTATGAAAACTCCGCAAGCTTTGGATATACACGAATAATATAAATGACAGGAGAACCCCTACTAAGATCGAAATTACAAGTGCTTCTTTCTCCATCTTTATTCACAACCTCTCCAATAAAGAAGATAGTTTTCCCGTGCAAACGATATTCCAATGCCCTAATTTTTCCAAAACCCCTTATTACAGCTTATGCTTGATAAATGCAATTCATTCTTCACTAAAAGCTTTTTCTATTCGAAAACCTATAGTTATGATAATCAAGCAAAAAAAACGAGTTAAAAAGTGTCAAAACCTATCAACACTTTAGAACTCGCATACTTAAACATAGGCCTTATCCCGGAGGTCAGTATTCTTTAACTATTCGAAAAAACACACTTATTAATTCCACTCTTTTAATCTAGTAACGATTTTTTTAATTTTCTTCTCTAGCTTTCCTTCTGATTGTCCTTGTTTCTTCCACTCATTGTAACTAGCGATGGCAATTAATGTTATACCGGCCATTAACAGATACGCCCACCATGGCATATTACCCCAATATGGTTTCGTTTGATAGATTACATTAAAAAGGAGTGTTCCAAGCCCGACCAAAAAATAGGATTTAATTTGAAATTTCATACCTGTCAGCAATGCAACTAATGAAAGAATACCGACAATAAGCGCATCCCATACTGTATTACTTTGAATCGCATCAACCACTAAATAGATTGTAATAAAAACGAGAATGACTGATTGTATATGTGTCATTATGCTTTGATAATTTCTCCACGTCTTTCTTGCCATTACGATAGATAGTACAAGAACAGGTAATACCCTCAATTCTGCATGGAATAAATCAGATATATATACCAGATATTCTTGCAAAACAAGATAATAAGATGGTAAAAAGCATAGCGCCCCTAATGTGACAAGGGTTTTCCGCATTAGCTCTTGGCTGATACGATTAACTTGTAGAAATGCCCATAAAGCAAGCAATAGATATGGGATAATCCGAATCCAAACAATATCAGTTGCATCCGTAAAATGAAAAGAATAACCTACATACATCACAGCAACTACCGAATACCAGTCAATCAGCAGTTGTTGTGCATCTCTTTGAAAAAGTTGTCTGTATAAGTACTTTCCAGAAAATAACAATAAAATAAAACATCCTATGCTTATAAAAAATAAAGCTATATCCTCGACCACCAAATGTTGAAGTTCCCACATGGAAATGGATAATGTTAACGGGAACACTGTCGCAATCGACCAGTTACGCACGTGTAATAAGTAAAGGTTCAAAATTATAAAGCTTATTACGCTAAGTACTTCCACTATGGTTGTCATTTCTTCGAGTGAAATTACCATCAACAGACTAAAGTTCGCAAAAGGAATAATATACCATTCCATTCTTCTTTTCCAACCAAAATTCACTATGAACCATACAATCACTAGCAAAACGCTTGAGGCTATCAAACAGTAAGCAAATGGAATATATTCCAACAAGTCATAATAGGCAATATTGGTTGTCACCAACAAAATGACCATTGTCAATGCTAAATATAAAAACAAATTTATCTGCCATTCTATTGTCTTGGTAAACGTACAATAAAGGTATATCAAAAAGGGAATTAATAATACAATTGGGTTAATTGACTGTCCTAACAATTGATCTAAGATAACTAACATAAGAACACTCAATTGAACGATATGAGCAAGCCAAAAGAAATAAACTTTTAAAGCTTTCACATATTCTCCTGCAAACCGATCAATCCCTAATAAAAGCACCGGAGCAAACAACATAAACCATACGATCGATTCAAATGTCTCTATAGAAAAGGTACTGAGTAATGACGTATAAAAAGCAAACGTTATTACA